>NZ_CP017075.1:2760000-3120000 GCF_001742225.1 Novosphingobium resinovorum
TCGTCCCTGATCGTCGGCTCGTGGCTCCAGTCGCCCAGGATCACCGAGATCGACGAGAGCGGCGTGCCCAGTTCATGCGCCGCGCCCGAGGCGAGCAGGCCCATGCGGATGATATGGTCCTCCTCCGCAGCCTGCTGGTAGTAGGCGGCGAGGCGCGCATCGCTTTCGCGCCGGTTGCGATCGAGCCGCACGACGAAGACGATCAGCAGCACCGCGGCCAGCACGAAGCAGAACAGGCTGCCGTAGATGTAGAGGTGGAAGTGATCGCCCGCCAAGCGATCGGGCAGCTGCAGCGGCTCGTAGAAGAAGGTCAGCAACGCCATGCACAGGCAGGCGTTGAGCGCGACGAGCCAGCTCCAGCGCGCCTCCAGGATGATCGCGCCGATGACGATCTGGAGGAGGAACAGGAAGGTGAACGGGTTTGTCGCCCCGCCCGAGTAGTAAAGCTGCCAGCACAGCGCGACGACGTCGATCATCAGCGCCGAGAACATCTCGCGCTGGGTGAACGATTCGCGCTGCAGCACGACCCGCGCGATGGTCAGGTTGATGACGATCAGCAGCAGCGGCGCCAGCAGCAGCGGCGCCAGCGGCAGGCGGACCTTGAGCACGGCAGAGACCACGACGATGGTGGCCAGCTGCCCGAACACCGCCGTCCAGCGCAGTTGGGTGAGCAGGACGACGCTGGAACGGCTCGGCGTACTGCCCGGCACCTCCGGCGGCGCGAACAGCGCCGCCAGGCGCTCGATCACGCCCGGCGCCATGTATAGGCGAGCGCGACCAGCGACAGCGCCGCCATCGCGAACCAGGTCAGGGCATAGCTGAGATGGCTGTCGGGGAACGTGATCTGGGTGAGGCCGGGTACGGGCTTGAGGGCGGGCGCGGTGCTCGCCTGCTCCACTTGCACATCGACGAAGGCGGGGGAGACGGCGCCCACCTTGCGCGCCTGCGCCAGTGCGGCGGTATCGCGCGAGTACCAGCGATCGTCCTGCGGGGCATTGGACTGCAGGATGCTGCCCTTGGGCTCGGGCAGGCGCAGCAGGCCGACGATCGACACCTTGCCCGCAGGCGCCGAGGCTCCGGCGGCGGCGCGGGTGGTCCCGGCGGGCACGAAGCCGCGGTTGACCCACAGGAGCCTGCCGTCTTCGAGGCGCAGCGGCGTCATCGTCCAGTAGCCCGTTCCGCGTTCCGTGGCGGCCCGCACCAGCGCGGTCGCAGGCCCGTCATAGACTCCCGAGACGCGGACGCGAAGATATTCGAGATCGGGGCCGAGGCTGCCGTCCTGCGGCAGCGCCTGTGGAGCGGCATGGACGCGCGCATCGACGCGGGCGATCAGCGCATGCTTCCAGTGCATCCGCTGGATCTGCCAGATGCCCAGGCCCACGAATATCGCGAAGGCCACTAGCAGAAGCGCGGCAAGCCCGATGGGCCGCCGCGCTCCTTTTGCCGCCGTTGTGCGGTCCTCGGTCAGGGCAGCTGGCCCATGTCGTGGACGCTCATCGGCATCATGTTGGTGTTGAGGTGGAACATGACCCACAGCGAACCGGACAGCGTGATGATGACCAGAACGATCGTGAAGATCAGCGCCATGACCGTCCAGCCGTTCTCCGACTTGGTGTTCATGTGCAGGAAGTAGATCATGTGGACCACGATCTGCACCACGGCGAAAGCCATGATGACCAGCGCGGTGGTCTGCTTGTCGGGGATCGCGCCCGTCATCACCAGCCAGAACGGGATCGCGGTGAGCACGACCGACAGCAGGAAGCCGACGACGTACTCGCGCATCGAGCCATGGCTCGCGCCGTGCTCGTCGTGGTGATCGTGCGCGGCGGGGTTGGGGTGGGCGTGTTCGTTCGCCATCACAGCATTCCCATCAGGTAGACGAAGGTGAAGACGCCGATCCAGATGACGTCGAGGAAGTGCCAGAACAGCGACAGGCACATGAGGCGGCGCTTGTTGGCCGGGATCAGGCCCTTCTTGCCGACCTGCACCACCAGCGTGAACAGCCAGATCAGGCCGAAGGTGACGTGCAGACCGTGCGTGCCTACCAGCGAGAAGAACGCGGTGAGGAAGCCCGAGCGCATCGGCGTCGCACCCTCGTGGATGAGGTTGCTGAACTCGTAGAGTTCGATGCCGAGGAAGCATGCGCCGAACACGGCGGTGACCAGCAGCCAGGCTTGCGTCGCGCCCTTGTTGTTCTTCTCCATGGCCAGCATGGCGAAGCCGTAAGTGATCGACGAGAACAGCAGCATGGCGGTGTTGAGCGCCACCAGCGGCAGCTCGAACAGGTCCTTCGGCCCCGGCCCGGCGGCCAGGCTGCCGCCCAGCACGCCGTATGCCGCAAAGAGCATGGCGAAGATGAGACAGTCGCTCATCAGGTAGACCCAGAAGCCCAGCATGGTGCTGCCGCCTTCGGGGTGGTCATGCTCGTTCAGGTCGTAGAACGCGGCCTGAAGCTGCGCCTGATCGAGATCGTGGGTCGGTGCGGTCGTAGCGGTCATGTCTCAGGCTCCCGCGGCGGCGAGCTGGCGGGTGCGTTCCGCCTCGGTCGCTTCGACCGTCTCGACGGGGATGTGGTAGTCCCGCTTGTAGTTGAACGTATGGAAGATCGCATAGCCGATGATCCCGGCGAACGAGACCGCCGCAAGCCACCAGATGTACCAGATCATCGCGAAGCCGAGCGCCGTCGACAGACCCGCCAGGATCAGGCCGGTCCCCGTGCCGCTGGGCATGTGGATCGGACGGAAGCCGGAGGTCGGGCGCTGGACGCCGCAGCGCTTCATGTCGTCCCAGGCGTCGAGGTCGTGGACCAGCGGCGTGAAGGCGAAGTTGTACTCCGGCGGCGGCGACGAGGTCGACCACTCCAGCGTACGGCCGTTCCACGGATCGCCCGTCTCGTCCTTCAGTTCCTCGCGCTTCCAGATGGAGACGGCGAACTGGACCAGCATGGCGCCGATGCCACCGGCGATCATCACGGCGCCGAAGGCGGCGATGACGAACCAGATCTGGATCGACGGATCGTCGAACACGCGCATGCGGCGGGTCACGCCCATCAGGCCGAGGATGTAGAGCGGCATGAAGGCGAACCAGAAGCCCGGAACCCACAGCCAGAAGCTGACCTTGCCCCAGAACTGGTTGAGCTTGAAGCCGAAGGCCTTGGGCCACCAGAAGTTGATCGCCGCGAAGATGCCGAACAGCACGCCGCCGATGATCACGTTATGGAAGTGCGCGATCAGGAACAGCGAGTTGTGCAGCACGAAGTCCGCAGGCGGCACCGCGAGCAGCACGCCGGTCATGCCGCCGACCGTGAAGGTCAGCATGAACGCGACGGTCCACATCATCGGCAGCTCGTAGCGGATGCGGCCGCGGTACATCGTGAACAGCCAGTTGAACAGCTTCGCGCCGGTCGGGATCGAGATCACCATGGTGGTGATGCCGAAGAACGAGTTGACGCTCGCGCCCGAACCCATCGTGAAGAAGTGGTGCAGCCACACGAGGTACGACAGGATGGTGATGACCAGCGTGGCGTAGACCATCGACGAGTAGCCGAACAGGCGCTTGCCCGAGAAGGTCGAGACGACTTCCGAGAATACGCCGAACAGCGGCAGGATGAGGATGTAGACCTCGGGGTGACCCCAGATCCAGATCAGGTTCACGTACATCATCGGCGAGCCGCCGAAGTCGTTCGAGAAGAAGTTGAAGCCGAGGTAGCGGTCGACGGTCAGCATCGTCATCACCGCCGTCAGCACCGGGAAGGCGGCGACGATCAGGATGTTGGTGCAAAGCGAGGTCCAGGTGAACACCGGCATGCGCATCATGGTCATGCCGGGCGCGCGCATCTTGACGATGGTGCACACCAGGTTGACGCCCGAAAGCAGCGTGCCGACACCCGCGATCTGCAGGGACCAGATGTAATAGTCGACGCCGACCCACGGGCTGTACGCCAGGTTCGACAGCGGCGGATAAGCCAGCCAGCCGGTCTGCGCGAACTCACCCACGAACAGCGACATCATGGTGAGCACCGCACCGGCGGTGGTCATCCAGAAGCTGAAGTTGTTCAGGAACGGGAAGCTGACGTCACGCGCACCGATCTGCAGCGGCACGATGTAGTTCATGAGGCCCGTGACGAAAGGCATCGCCACGAAGAAGATCATGATCACACCGTGCGCGGTGAAGACCTGGTCGTAGTGGTGGGCGTTGAGGTAACCGTCGTTGCCGTTGAACGCCATCGCCTGCTGGGCGCGCATCATGATCGCGTCGGCGAAGCCGCGCAGGAACATGACCAGACCCAGGATCATGTACATGATGCCGATCTTCTTGTGATCGACGCTGGTGAACCACTCCTTCCAGAGATAGCCCCAGAGCGTGAAGTAGGTCAGGCCCGCGACGAGCGCGGCGCCGCCGAGCATCACGACCACGAAGGTCGCGAGCACGATCGGCTCCTGCGGGATGGCATCCAGCCACAGGCGCCCGAGTAGCGGGCTCCAGTGGTTATGGGCTTCGGCTTCGATGGCCATGAGTGTCAGTTCCGCGAATTCAGGGAAATGTGAGCGGGCTTCGGCGAAGACGCGGCGGGCGCGTCCTCACCACCGAAGCCGATCGACTGCGGCGCGGGGATCCCGGCGCCGTTCAGCGAGCGAAGGTCGGAAGGCGCCTTGACGGAACCGTCGCGCACCTGACCGGGCATCTGCTCGCACAGCGCACGGACCCAGGCCAGCTCGCGCTTGACCGCGTCGCTGGGGTTCGCGCTCTCGGCAACCGCGCTGTCGCGGCCGTCCTTGTCGTACGACAGCATCTGCACGTTGCGGATGCCCGCCTTGCCCAGACCACCGCGCGCGTCGAGAGCCATCATCTCGCTCATGCACATCTTGCCCGGCTGGACGCACATGTTGACGACGGCGTCATAGAGCTTGGGATCGACGTTGGCGAAACGGATCGCCGGAACCTTCTGCGTCGGCTTCTCGAGTTCGAGGTAGGCCGCACGGTCAAGGGTGCCGCCCATCTGCTTGGCGGGAACGCCGGTGAACGATTCGGCGGCGATCACGTCGCCCGCAGGCTGCGGCCTGGTGCCGGTGGTCTTCACGTCACCGACCCACTTGGCGAAGTCCGCGTCCGAAACCGAACGCATCTTGAAGCGCATATGGGTGAAGCCCGCGCCCGAGTAGTTGGCCGAGAAGCCGACCGACTCGACGTTCGAGTTCATCACCGCGTGCAGGCGCGTTTCCATGCCCGGCATCGCGTAGATCTGGCCCGCCATCGCCGGAACGTAGAACGAGTTCATGACGTTCGCGGAAGTGATCTTGAAGTTCAGCGGGCGGCCGCTCGGCACGACCAGTTCGTTGACCGTGGCAACGCCCTGCTCGGGGTAGATGAACAGCCACTTCCAGTCGAGCGCGACGACTTCGACCTCGAGAGGCTTCGCATCCTGCGAAACCTGGGTCTGGGCGTCGATGCGGCCGATGGTGCGGTAGGGATCGAGAAGGTGGGTGCTGGTCCAGGTCACGGCGCCAAGGCAGATGATGATGAGCAGCGGCGCGGCCCAGATCATCAGTTCGAGCTGGGTCGAGTGATCCCAGTCCGGCTCGTACTTCGCGTCCTTGTTGTTGGCACGGTAGCGCCACGCGAAGATCACCACCGCCAGCATCACCGGCACGACGATGAGCAGCATCAGCAGCGTCGCGACGACCACGAGGTCGCCCTGCTGCTGTGCAACATCGCCCGACGGCTTGAGCACGAGGGTGTTGCACGCCGACAGCGCAGCGGTCAGCCCGAGGGCGCCCACGACGCGCATCGCGCGGTTACGGAACGGGCCGAAACGACGGCCGGGCGGGTTCAGACGTGACTCGGGCGGTTGCATGGCGCGTCGCCTAGGCCCGTGCTGCGGATGCGAACATAGGACATTTTGTCCAATCCCCTTACGGCGTTTCAGATACAATAGGGCGGCCAATTGTGAAGCCGCGCGTCCGTCGCGCCGGTGCGATTCGCGGACGGGCGGGACTCTCGCTTATTCCCGTGTTATACCAGACGAAGGCCGAGATACGCCAGATGAGCACAACCACGACCCCGACCCGCGAGGAACTCGGCCTGCCGACGTTCAAGCCGCACCACGCGATTTCGCCCGGCGAGATCGCGATCGGCGTGATCATCGGCCGTACCTCGGAATTCTTCGACTTCTTCGTCTACGCCATCGCCTCGGTGCTGGTGTTCCCGAAGCTGTTCTTCCCCTTCGTCGATCCGCTGACCGGCACGCTCTACAGCTTCGCGATCTTCGCGCTGGCCTTCATCGCGCGCCCGTTCGGTTCGCTGTTCTTCATGGCGCTCGACCGTGCCTACGGCCGCGGCGTCAAGCTGACGATCGCGCTGTTCGGTCTCGGCGGCTCCACTGCCGCGATCGCCTTCCTGCCGACCTATGAGACCATGGGCGCCACCGCGATCTGGCTGCTGGCGATCTTCCGCATCGCGCAGGGCTTCGCGCTCGGCGGCACCTGGGACGGCCTGGCTTCGCTGCTCGCGCTCAACGCCCCGGAAAACCGCCGTGGCTGGTGGGCGATGGTGCCGCAGCTCGGTGCGCCGTTCGGCCTCATCGTCGCCAGCGCGCTGTTCGCCTACATGATCGCCGTGCTGCCCGCCGCCGACTTCCTGGAGTGGGGCTGGCGCTATCCGTTCTTCGTGGCGCTCGCGATCAACGTCGTCGCGCTCTTCGCGCGCCTGCGCATCGTCGTCACCGAGGAATTCCAGACCCTGTTCGAAAGCCGCGACTTGCAGCCCGTCAGCGTCATGGGCACCGTGAGCAAGGAAGGCCGCACCGTCCTGATCGGCGCCTTCGCCCCGCTCGCCAGCTTCGCGATGTTCCACATGGTCACCGTGTTCCCGCTCTCGTGGGTGTTCCTCTTCACCAAGGAAGCGCCGACCCGCTTCCTGCTGATCGAAGTGCTGGCCGCCGTCTTCGGCCTCGTCGCCGTGCTGTTCTCGGGCCGCCTCGCCGACCGTTACGGCCGCCGCACCCTGCTCGGCACTTGCGCCGTCGGCATCGCGGTATTCAGCGGCTTCGCGCCGCAGCTGCTCGACGGAGGTACGGCCGGTGAGCTGGTCTTCATGATCGGCGGCTTCATCCTGCTGGGCCTGTCGTTCGGCCAGTCCTCGGGCGTCGTCGCCTCGGCTTTCCCGACCGACCACCGCTACACCGGCTCGGCGCTCACCAGCGACCTTGCCTGGCTGTTCGGCGCCGGCTTCGCCCCGCTGGCGGCGCTGCTGCTCTCCACCCACTTCGGCCTGATCGCCTCGGGCGGCTACCTGCTCTCGGGCGCGCTGGCGACCCTGCTGGCCCTGTGGCTGAACAAGGAACTCGCCAGCCGCTAACTCCGGCGCGAGGATCGATACCGGAAAGGGCCGCCATCCACCGGGATGGCGGCCCTTCTCTTTTGTTGAACGGCCCCTAACACGGCCCTGTGTCGCACAGCCGTCATGATCCGCCGCTAGCGGCCGGTTCCATGCCCAACCCAGGCCACACTCTGGCCGTCATCGCGCGTGAGGCGCGGCTGTTCGCCTATTCCTCGGGGAATTTCGGCAAGGCGCTGGTCTTTGCCGGGGCGGACATGACGATCCTGTTCCTGCTGACCGACCTGCTCGGCCTGAGCGCGACGGCGGCCGGGTCGCTGATGCTGGTCGCGCTGGCGGGCGACCTCGTGTTCGATCTGGTCGCGGCCGCGCTGGTGATCCGGCTGCGACGCAAGGGACGCGGCTATCGCTGGCTGGTCGCGACCGGCACGGTGCCCTGCGGCATGGCCTTCGCGATGCTCTACGCCATGCCCGCCTCCGGTCTCCATCAGGGCTGGCTGCTGGCGGCGGCGATGCTGGTGTTTCGCGGCGCCTACGCGGTGATCGACGTGCCGCACAACGCGCTTATGGCGCAGATGACCAGCGACAGCCGGGCGCGCGGGCGCGTATCCGGCTATCGGCTGTTGTTCAGCACCGCCAGTTCGCTTTGCGTGGCGATGGTGCTGACCCCGCTCGTGCAGCATGCCGCGCGCAGCCGCGCCTTCGATGCGCTGGCGGTGACCGGAGCATTCGCTGCAGGGCTTTTCGCGCTGACCATGATCCTGTGCGTCGCGACCTCGGGGCGCCAGGCCGGGACGTCAGCGGATGCCGCCGGACAGGACGCCATCCGCGTGCCGCTGCGCGATCCGCTGGTGCTGGGCATGGGCCTTCTGGCGCTTGTCACCGGCTTCGCGATGCCGACGTTCGGGCGGATGATCCTGTTCATCGGCACATACGTGGTCGAGCGGCCCGATCTGGTCGCCACGCTGCTGCTGGCGATGACCTGCGGGCAGTTTGCCGGGGTGCTGTTCTGGACCGCCCTGACGGCGCGGATGGATCAGGCGCGGGTTCTGGCCATGGGCCACGGCGTCAGCGCAGTGGGCTTCGTGCTGTTCGCCCTGTGCCTGGATCGCCCCGACGCCCTGCTAGCCTGTGTGGCGGTGATCGGCTTCGGCCTCGCCTCGGTGTTCATGCTGCCCTGGGGACTGCTGGCCAACGCGGTGGACTTCGTGGCGCTGCGCCATGGGCGGCGACTGGAGACGGGTCTCTTCGCCTTCTACCTCGTCGCGGTGAAGGCCAGCGGCGCGGCGGCGACGGCGTTGATCGGGTGGTCGCTGGGTTGGCTGGGCTACGTGCCCGGAGAGCACCAAGGCACTTCGGTCGAAACCGGCATGCTGGCGCTGGGACTGGGCCTGCCGCTGATGGGAGCCCTGTCCGCCATCGTCCTGCTACGCCGCTTCGACATCGGCCACGCGCGGCACGCCCGGGTACGCGCCGCGCTGGATCGGAAAGTTCAATCGGGCGCCGAGCCGGTTTCCGGGTTGAACTTCGGGTTGGCAAAGTCGATCGGCGAAGGTTCGACCTTGGCCGGAGGCGCGGCGCTCTCGGCCCAGGCGCGGCAGAGCATGTCGCGCAGCATCGTCGCCCCCGCAGCCGTGCGTTCATAGACCATCTCGCGCACGCGCTTGTCGGTGAAGTCGGCGAACTGAGCGCGCTTCTCCAGCGCGAAGACCTCGCCCACCTTGTCGCCCGAGTGGTCGAGATAGGCCAGCACCGCGTCGAACATGTCGCCCGAGGTCCGGCCGGGCTTGCCGATACGCGGGGCGATGTCGGCCACCGTCAGCTTCATGCCGTCGACGAACTGGCTCTCGAAGCGGCCGTGGACGGTGCGGTCGGTCGTGTAGCCATGCGGGTTCGGCCCACGCCAGCCATCGCTGCTGACCGAATCGTGCATCGGGTTGGCCCCGTCGCCGATGTAATGGCCGAGGCGGATGACGTCGAAAGCGCAGTTCTGCTCGGCCACGGAGGCGTCCTTGCCTTCCGCGTTCGCCGCGCGGATGCGGCGCATGCACACGACGATGCGGTCATAGGCCTCGATCGCGGCATAAGGCAGCGTGCCGGTCCAGCGCACATTGGTGCGCGCGGCGGTTTCGGGATCGCTGTCCTTGATCTTCTCGTACTGCTTGTAGAGCGCGATCACGAACTCGTAGCGCGAGCGGGGGATGGGTTTGAGGAACGTGAATTGCTCGCGGAACCAGCCGTGGTTGGGGTCTTCCTCGATCTTGGAGAAGTTCTCGGAGTTGCCCCGCCAGCTGTCGGGGAGCAGCGAGGAGGCGCCGATATAGTCCTCGTACTTGCGCAGGAACACCGGGCCGTCCTCGGGGATGGCCTCGATCGCGGCGCGGTCGATGACGGTGTGGGCAGTGCCGCCCCAGGCCAGTGCGGCAGTGGGACTGAGGCCGAGTGCGGCGATGGTGGCGAGGAGGATGTTACGCATGGGGAACGGCTCCGATCAGGGATCCAGCGGATCGCGCGGGTCCACGCGCGCAGAAAGGGCGGATGGGCGAAATTCCAGATCGGTCGGTGAGACGCGCGCACCGATGGTGCCGGGCTGATAGCCCAGTTCGCGGTTATTGCGCGCCGCGAACTCGGGGTTCTCGATCATCGCGCTCTGGTCCGGGTTGCAGACGATCAGCGTGTCCTTGTCCAGCGGGGCGCCCATGGCCATCAGCAGGCGCGAGGCATTGCGCAAGTTGGTGGTGGTGTGGCGCGCGTGCGGTTCGATGACGATGGCCTCGGCGGGGACGCCGTAGCGCTCGATCAGGGCGCGGCGCATTTCCTCGGCTTCGGCGAAGGCGGTGGCGCGCGGGTGGGCATGGCCACCGGTGAGGATCAGGAACGGCGCGTCCCCCGCCGCGAAACGCTGGGCGGCAAGGCGCACGTGGTACTTGCCGTAAGGGCTGAGCGGCATGCCATCGACCTCAGGCCCGACGCCGGTGACGATCAGCGCGCTATAGCGGTAGCGCTTCCAGTCGAGGCCCTTAGCGCGCCTGAAGGCGGGGGCGTTGAGGCCGCCGGTGAGCGGCTCATAACTGATGGCATCGCGGCGGTCGGCGGCATCGAGCAGCGCCAGCGCATAGTCCAGGCTGGGATCGAGCGCCTGCAGCGAATTCGCGCGCACCGTCTGCGACAGCCATGTGGCCGCCTGCAGACGCGAGCGGGCCTCCTGCGGGTCGACCATGCCGGCACCGTCGATGCCGGGATACGGCGGCACCTGACCCAGACCATACGTGCGCACGATCGTGTTGATGCCTGCGATCTCGCGCCCGGCCTGCGCGGCGGGGCCGTCGTCCGCGGCCTTCCCCGAGGCAGCAGCGGCGAGGACTTGCGCCTCGCCGTCAGTCCAGACCATCGCCTGCGCCACGCAGCCGAGGTCGGTGCCGCAGGCCGCCCGCCGGTCGAACCGGGCGCGCAGCATGGCGGCGACCTCGGGGCGAGCCTGCAGCGCATTGAGCGCCGCAGGATCGCGGCCCAGCGCGTCGAACAACGGGAACAACCGCTGCGACAGGCTCTCCGTCACCGTGTCCCTGACGGCCTGCGCCCTGACATCCTGTGCCGACGCGCAGACCGTCGTGAGCGAGAGTGCCGCAGCAACGGCAACCGCTGCCATGCGCGCCGAACCTTTCCGCATTGCCGCCGTCCTTACCAGGACTTGCCGACGACGAGGCGGAAGTTGCGGCCGAAGATCGGACGCCCGTAGATCGCCTCGGCGCTGCCTTGCCCTGCCAGCGAGTCGGTGCGGGTATTGCCTTCGGTCAGGCCGTGGGCATTGAACAGGTTGTCGCCGACGACCTGCAGCTGCCATGTGCCGTGCTTCACCGTCACGCCCGCGCCCACGGTGCCGTAAGCGGGCAGCGCGGTGTTGTTGTAGAGATCGACGAAGCGCTTGCCCATGTAGGTGTAGCGGCCATAGATCGACACGTCGGTGTCGCCCGTGGTGAAGTCGAAGCTCGGACGGATGTTGCCGTAGACCTTCGGCTGGCGGACGATCTGGTTGCCCTCGGCCTGCTCCGGGTCGGCGCCGGTGCTGCTCTGGAAGTTCTTGTACTTCGGATCGCTGACGGTCAGCGCACCATTGAGGGTGAACCACGGGGTCACGCTCCAGGCGCCGTCGAACTCGATGCCCTTGACCTGCGCTTCGCCGATGAAGGGCACGTTCACGTCATTGCGGCCCGTGGTCGGATCGTAGGCCAGGAACGAGGCATTGAGCGGGTCGAAGTTAGTGTAGAAGCCCGTCACATAGAGGTACGAGCGGCCCATCGACAGCTTGAGGCCCGCCTCGAACTGGTCGGCGACGGTGGTGATGATCGTCGGGTTGATGCTCATCACGGTCTGGACGTTGGGCGGCGTCTCGAGGTGCGAGGCGCGGCCGTAGACGCCGATGTGGCTGGAGAAGTCGTAGTTCGCGCCGATCGTCCAGTTGGTGACGCTGGGCTTGAGCTTCTGGTTCAGGATCACGCCGGTGAAGGCGCGGGTGCTGTCGTCGGCCAGCGTGGTCGTGTCGCCAAGGTTAGCGGCTTCGGTCAGCGCGGCCCAGCCCTTGTAGCTGTAGCGTTCGTGGCGAATGCCGCCGTCGATGCGCAGCCCGGGCACGATTTCCCAGGTGTCGTTGGCGTAGAGCGCGAACATCTTGGCGTCGCTGTCGCCCTGGTTGAGCGTCGCGGCGTAGTTCAGCACGCCGTTGTCGGTGACGCGGCCCAGTTCGGAGCCGGCGGCGTTGTACGCGACGAGGTCGAGCGTGCGGGGCTTGCCGGACACTTCGATCAGGTAGTTCTGGTAGAGGGTGCGGCTGTCCTCGCCATAGAGGCTGCCGTAGACGCCAAGCTTGATGTCGTGGGTGCCGATGCCGGTGTCGAACTTGCGTGCGACCGAGAGGTTGGCCTGACCCGAATAGAACTTCGAGTGGATGTCGCGGTACTGGCCCTGCATGACGAGGCCGGAAGCGGCATAGGGATCATAGACGGTGTTGGTCCCCGCCAGCGTGTAGCCGAAGTGGTCGACCGCGCCGAACGCCGTGGTGGCGCGGGCGAGGTAGCCTGCCGCGAAGGCGTTGCCGTCGGCCGGGTTGGTGGTCGAGTAGAATGCGGTGAAGTCGTTCTTGCCCTGCGTGTAACCGGCAGCGGCGGTCACAAGCCACCCGTCGAAGTCGCCTTCGTAATGCGCGCCGAAGTTCACCATCTGCATGTGGCGGCCGTCCGAAAGATCGGAATTGCGGCTCTGCACCACGCCGTTGCCGTCACGGTACTTGAGGTTGACGTTGCGGAAGGCCGGCGAGTTCATCGTCCCGTCGAAGTAGTCGATGTACTGGTTCAGCGACGCGCCGGTCAGCGGATTGTTGGTCGGGATCGGCAGATAGAACGTGTTGTGATCGTTGACGTAGTTGAAGTTCAGCTTGATGAACCCGTTGTCGGTCACATGCTTGATGTTGGCGCGGATCTGGCCGCCCTTGTCATTGGGGAAGCCGTTGTCGCGGTAGCCGTCGTGGTAGCGCATGAAGCCGCCGACCGCGTAGTAGGTGTCCTTGGCCAGCTTGCCCGCCTGATAGGCGTCGAGGCGGTAGAGGCCGGTATCGCCCAGCGTGACCTGCGCCTTGCCGCGCGCTTCCTCGCCGCCGGTGACGGTGATCGCGTTGATGATCGCGCCCGAGTAGCTGGCGTAGACCGGGGCCGGACCGCCGCGCACGACTTCGACGTGGTCGGTCATCAGGTCCTGCTTGAGGATGGCGTCGCCGCGGAAAAACACGCCGTCGTTCTCGTGGAACAGCGGCAGGCCGTCCTGCTGGAAGCTCACGAAGCCGCCATCGTTGGGCAGGCCGCGGATGCGGTAGATGTTCTGCACTTCGCCGCCGGTGATCTCGGTCTGGAAGCCGGGAAGCTGGCCGATCAGGTCCGCGAAGTTGACCGGGGCGATCTTCTCGAAATCTTCCTGCGAGATCGTGTTGACCGCATAGGACACGTCGAAGCGGCGCTCGGCGCGGGTCGAGCCGGTGACGATGATGTCATCGCCGGTCGATTCGTTCGAAGCGGTGGGCGCACCAGCGGGCGCCTCGTCGGCGTAGGCGGGCGTGAAGGCGGTGGCGAGCGCGGCAAACGCCGCGCCAGTGGCGAGAACGGACTTGAGCATGACGGCCCCTCATGAATCTGGATCGCCGGGGAGGCGGCGACGGGGGCGCTCTGGACGCGCTGTGTGACGTTTTTAATTATTGTTGTGAAAATAAATAAAGCGAGTACGTCGTCCCGGACTTGATCTGGGACCGCTGGCGGTGAACCGCCCACGTCGCGTGCAAGCGTCTTGCCGAAACTCCTTCTCCTAAAGACAGGCACCGGTCCCGGATCAAGTCCGGGACGACGAGGATCCCCATGGCCACTCCCGCATTCGATATCGACCAGCGGCGCATAATTCATGAGCTGCGCAAGGCGGGCGCGCTGTCGCGCTCGGCGCTGGCGGAGCGGCTGGAGATCAGCCACACAGCCCTCACCCGCATCTCCCGCGAACTGCTGACGCTCGGCCTCATCGAGGAAGTGACCGAAGGCGGCGCGCAAGGGCGCGGACGCCCTGCGATCCCGCTGCGGCTGGCGTCGAAGGGCGGCTATGCGGTGGGCGCCACGGCGCACAAGGGCCTGCTCGACATCGCCATCGTCGATTTCGCGGGCCGGACCATCGCCACCCACCGCGAAGACAGCGATCCCATTGACCCTCGCCAGTTCGCGCAGCGCGTCCGCCGCGTGACGCACGACCTTGTCGACCGGCACGGCCTGCTCGGCCAGCGCATGCTCGGCATCGGCGTGGCGGTGCCCGGCCCGGCGCTCTCGCTGGAAGGCGAGCGGTGGAGCGTGGTCGAGGACATGCCCGGCTGGCGCGGCACACCCTTGCGCGAGATCCTGAGCGCCGAACTGGGCTGGCCGCTGTGGCTGGAGAACGACGCCAACGTCGCCGCCATCGCCGAGTTCTACATGGGCGGCCTGCTGCGCGAATTCTCGACCGTGGTGGTGCTGCTGCTCGGCTACGGGATCGGCGCCGGGGTCATCGTCGACGGGCGGCTGGTACGCGGCCAGTTCGGCGTGGCCGGGGAAGTCGGCTGCCTGTTCCCCGGCGACCGTCCGCGGCCGAGCCCGCTCGACCTGCTCTCCACCTTGCGCGCCAGCGGCTGCGACCTGACCTCGGTGAGCGAGATCGACCTTGCCTCCGAAGCCCAGCGCCCCGCGATAGAACAATGGATGGACCGCGCCGCGCGGCAGTTGGAGGTCGTCGCCGACACCGCCTTCGCCTGGCTCGATCCCGGCGCCATCGTGCTGGCGGGTGCGGTGCCCGGCGACGTGCTGGAGGGTCTCGCCTCGCGCCTGCGCGCGGCCTCGCTGGTGACGACGGTGGACGGGCGCGGCCCGCCGGTGCGCGTGTCCGGGCTGCGCGGGTCTCCGGTTACGCTGGGCGCGGCGCTGCTGCCGATCCACGCGATCTCCGCGCAGAACTGAGCGCAAGCCGGAACGACGGACCCTCTCGTCATGAGCGTTCCGGCCCGCTAGAGGATACCGCCGAGCGAGGGGAGCACCACGAAGCATGAACGTCTACCGCCAGAACGCCCGCGTCCTGACCGCGAGCCTCGTGGGCACCGCCGTCGAGTTCTACGACTTCTACATCTATGCGACCGCCGCCGCGCTCGTCTTCGGGCCGCTGTTCTTCCCGGCCGAGTCCGCGACCGTCCAGCACCTTGCCGCTTATGCCAGCTTCGCCATCGCCTTCATCGCGCGGCCGGTGGGGGCGACGCTGTTCGGCCATTTCGGCGACCGCGTGGGGCGCAAGTCCACGCTCGTCGCCTCGCTGCTGCTGATGGGCGGGGCGACGGTACTGATCGGCGTGCTGCCGACGTATGAGAGCGCGGGCTGGATCGCCCCTGCCCTGCTGTGCCTGATGCGCTTCTGTCAGGGCCTGGGCCTTGGCGGCGAGTGGGGCGGCGCGGCGCTGCTGGCGGTGGAGAGCGCGCCCAAGGGCTACGAGGCGCGCTTCGGCATGTTCCCGCAGCTGGGCGCTCCGGTTGGGTTCTTCGCGGCCAACGGGCTGTTCCTCGTCATCAGTTCGGTGCTGAGCGACGCGGAGTTCGCCGCCTGGGGCTGGCGCATCCCCTTTCTGCTGAGCGCGGTACTCGTCGGCCTCGGCCTGTGGATCCGCTTTCGCCTTTCCGAAAGCCCGGTCTTCGCGAAGGAAGACGACCACCACCGCGCCATCCCCGTGGTCGAGCTGTTCCGCACCCACATGCGCGAGACGGTGGCGGGCACTTTCGCGGTGATCGCCTGCTTCGCGCTCTACTATCTCGCGACCACCTTCGCACTGGGCTACGGCACTGCGACGCTGGGCTTCGGCCGTCAGCAATTCCTTGGCGTACAGTTGTTCGCGATCCTGTTCATGGCGGTAGGTATCGTCGTTGCGGGCTATGCGGCCGACAGGCGCTCCTCGCGTTCAGTGTTGATGTTCGGATGCTTCTGCGCGGTGCTGCTGGGCACGGTGATGGGCCTGATGTTCTCGACCGGATCGCTGTTCGTGATCGGCGTGTTCCTGTGCGTCGCGCTGTTCACCATGGGCCTCGTCTACGGCCCGATCGCCGAACTGCTGCCCAGGCTGTTCAAGGCGCGGGTACGCTACACCGGCGCCTCGATCGCGTTCAACGTGGGCGGCATCGTCGGCGGCGGCTTCGCGCCCGCCGTGGCGCAGGGGCTGGCCGACAGCGGCGGCGTGCTGTTCGTGGGCCTCTACATTTCCGGCGCGGCGCTCCTCAGCCTGTTCGGGCTGATGGCGGTGCGGGCCGAGCGGGTTTGAGCGAAGGCAGGAAAACCCACCCCCGGCCCCTCCCGCAAGCGGGAGGGGAGAAAGTGTAGTTCAGCCCTCCCGCTCATCCTGAGCTTGTCGAAGGAGGGAGGGCCGGGAGGCTTGGCCCGAAGGGCCTAGCCGGACGGGGTGGGCCTCAGAGCCGTGCCAGCATCTGCAACGATGCGCTGAAGTAATCGCTGTCCAGCGCCACCGGCGGAGTCGATCCGATCAGCCGCGCCGCGATTGCCGCGCCGCCGCTGGAGAGCGCATAGTTCGCCTCCTCGCCGGTCACCACATCCACCCACGCCGGGATCGAGCGGTGCTGCGCGATCCGCGAGCGCCACCAGTCGGCCACCGGCTGCACCAGAGTGGAACGCCCCCCGACCGCAGCGTAAAGCGGAATACGGATCGCGTCGTAGCCAAAGCGCGGCGGCTTGCCGACCGCAGGGGCGACGGCATTGTAGCCGCTCACCGCCACCCAGTCGCTCGGCAGGGAATGCATGCCGAAGCGCGCCAGCGTCGTGATCGCCTCGCAGTCGCGGACCACACCGCCCCATGTCGCAGCGCCGTCCGCCTTGGCGAACTGGTCGAGCGCGGGCCACACGAAGTACGAGGGGTTGAGCATGACTTGCGCCCCTTCCGCGAACCCGACGACACCGGGCAGCAGCAATTCGCGCCCGAACCGCGAGATCACGCAGTGCTCGCGGATCGCCTTGCGGACTTCGCGCGCGCGGTCGCTCCACTCGGAGCGCTTCCACCGCTGACCGGCAAGCGCCAGAGCCCAGGCGATGACGAGATCACCATCCGTCGCATTGTTGGGATCGGAGACGGGCACCGCCGCCGTCGGATCGTACTTCCACGAATGGAGCGCCATGTCCTCACGCCCGAGCGTGTCCTGCGTCCACTTGGCGATGCGCTCGAAAGCCTCGCGGTCCCCGGCGCGCAGGGCAAGGATCATGCCGTAGCTCTGGCCCTCGGAGTGGCTGATGCGGCCGTTTCCGGTGTCGACCACGCGGCCCTCGGGCGCGACGAAGCGGTCGCGCCACTGGGTCCATAGCGGGTCGTTGACCTGCTGGGCCCGGCCCTGGCTGGGCGCGGTATTGCATGCGGCAGTGAAGGCCATCAGCGCCCCCAGCGAAAACGTGCGACGATCGACCTTCGGCCGGAAAATGGAGTCAGCGGCCATGACGAAGCTCGAGCGTCTCCCCCTTCCATTCCGCAGTGGTGCGCAGCGCCGGTCCGCTGCCGAGGACCCGGAACCAGCTGTCATAAGCCCCTTCCAGGACGCCGAGCAGCATGCGTGCCCAGTGGCCCGCACGGTCGGGCGCGATCTCGGTCGGCAGGTCGCGGTGGCGCACGATGATGGCCTCGCGGCCGACCGCCAGTTCGATCTCGCCCCAGTCCAGCGCCTGCCAGAACGCGTTGATCCGCGCGCAGAGCACCGATGCGTCGTTCACGCCGTCAAGCGGTTCCAGCGCGGCCATGCGGCGGCCGATGGCGAGGAAGAAGCCGTGCGCCTGTTCCTCGGGGATACCCTCGGACACTTCCGAGGCGGTGGCGATCGCCAGCAGCGCGAGGCCGCCAACGGCATTGTCCGAAGGCCCGCTGCGGGGCTGGGGAAAGGCCTGCATCTTCATTTACCAGTGCTCCCGAAGCTCTGCCGCACCCCGAGGATGGAGCGGAACTCGTCATAACTGCCGAACGTGTTGTACCCCAGTTCGCCGCCGATGCGGGTATTGGGCGTGATCTTGTAATAGAGCGACCCTTGCGCCGAAAGCGCGAAGCCGGTCTTGCTCAGGCTGTCGAAGTAGGAGCGCACGTCCGAATTCTCGGCCTTGAGCGCGTTGAGTTCGGCCTGCGCGGTATCGTCAGTCGGGTAGATCGCCGTCTGGTCTTCCTTGTAGCTCTGGAAGCCCGGGGTAAACGAGGCGGCCACATCCCAGCGCGCGTCCTGCATGGTGTAGTTCACCGGGAAGCCGACCGAGATGAAGTTCTGCGGGCTGAAGTAGCCGCCGTTGCCGAACGTGAAGTAGTTCTGGCTCTTGTCGTAGGCCTGATAGTTCACGTTGAGGCCCACGGTGACGCGTGAATTGCGGCCCTTGTAGGCTTCCAGATAGCCGCCGACGTTGGCCTCGATACCATCGTTGTTCGCCACGTTCTCGCCGCGCAGGCGGTAGTAGCGTGCCTCGGCATAGACGCCCGAGCCGTTTTCGTCGTAGCTCAGACCGAGGCCGCCCGCCGTGCGCATCACCTGCCCCCAGCGCTCACCGGTGACGGGGTCGCGAGTGCCCGCGTAGGAGACGATGGAGTCGGTGACCGGCTTCTGCTCGACGAAGGCGGTGGCGCGCACGTTCGGGCCCAGCTTGGGGGTGACGGCGGCGCGGCCTGCGAACTTGGTCTTGCCCATGCCGATTGGGGTAGTGCCGCCCTCGATCTGGACCCAGTCGTTCTCGTAGCCCGCCGACAGCGCGACGCCCGAACCGTTCTGGGTATCCGCATTGACCAGCGCGGACGGCTGCGCCGCAACGATGCCCTGCGCCTCCGGCGTGGCGTTGCGGCCGAAACGCGCAAGGCCCGAACCGGTCGGGCGGCCCGCGTCGATCACCACGGCCTCGGCCTTGGCGAAGACGCGGCCACCAGCGGCGCCGGTCGAGAACTTGGCCGAGCCCTTGATCTCGTCGAGCTTGGAGAGGCCGGTCTCGCCCGAGCGGCCGCGATAGCCGGTCTGGACGTCGACGCGCGGGCCGGTGTCCTGCGCCAGTTGATCGATCTGCGACTGGATCTGCGTCATCACCGGATCGCCTGCGTAGGCGACCGGGACTTGCGGGCCGTCATAGCCCGGCGCGCTGGCCGGGGCGGCCCATGCCGCTGCCGGAGCGGTGCTGCCGCTGGGCGAGGCGTAGCGATCCGGGGCGGAGTAGTTTGCCTGCGGCGCCGCGTAGGCCTGCGGCGCTTGTGCTCCGGCGAACCCGCCGAAGCCGCTCTGGCCCGTTCCAAGCCCGACCGGCGCGGCGCCGAAAGCGCTTGCCTGCTGGGGAGCCGCGTAGCCGAACCCGCTCTGCGGGGCCTGCTGCGGATAGGCGGCCGGAAGGCGCGTCCCGCCGCCGAGCGCGAAGGGGTTCACCTGCTGCGGTGCTGCCTGCATCTGGTTCCGGAACGGGTTCGCGCCGCCTGCGGTGCTCATGCCTGCGAAGGGGTTGCCGCCCATCGCCACGCCGCCGCTCTGGCGCGCGTAGAGGGCACGGGCGTCCTTGAGCAGCGCCACCGCCGCACGGTCGTTGCCGCGTGCGCGCTCGACGTTGGCGAGGCCCATGCGGACCTGATAGTCCTGCCCGTAGAGCCGCAGCACCTGCTTCTGGGCCTGTTCCGACAAGTCGCGGTCACCCGCACCCTGTGCGGTGTCGGCAAGGCCGAGCAGCGCGTCCTTGTCGTTGGGCTTGCGCGCCAGCACCAGCTGGTAGGTCTGCGCCGCCTTCGCAGGCATCCCGCCGGTCTGGTAGAGTCGGGCAAGGCCGGACATAATCTCGGTATTGTCCGGCGCGGCGGCATAGGCCTGCTGGAGAATGTCGAAGCTCTCGGCATAGCGGCCGCCCATGCGGGCCTCGTCGGCCTGCCCGACCATCATGCCCGCACTGATGCGAGCATAGGCCTTCTGTCCTTCGGCGCTGGAACCTGCCAGTTGCGAGGCGCGCTGGAGCGCCTGCTGGGCAAGGTCGCTGCGGCCAGTGCGGGTGAGGACGCCGATCAGGCCCTCGTAATCGGCGATGTTGTCGATGCGGCCGGTCGCGGCGTTGGCGGCGACTTCGGCCGCACCCTGCGTGTCGCCGAGGTCGAACAGCGCGTTGGCGACGGCGGCCTGCTTGCCCGCGGGGATCGAGGCCATCGCGCCGAGCTGGCGCAAACCGCCCACTGCCTGCGCGCCCTGCCCGCTGGCGGCCATGGCCTTGGCGCGGGCGATGGCGGCGTCGGTCTTCACGCTGAGCGCAAGATTGCGCATCGGCGCGGTGCGCTGCGTTTCGGGGATCATGGTGATGAGGCGGTCGGCCTCGCTCGCCCGGCCGAGGTCGTTGTTGAGCAGCGCGGCGGCATAGAGCGAGTCGGCATTGCCGCTGGTCGCCAGTGAACGGATCAGCGATTCCGCTTCGGGCACGCGGCCGCGCTCGATCTGGAACTGGGCGAATTCGTAGCGAATCCACGGATCGCTGGGGTCGATGACGAGGCCCTGCTGGAATTCGCGCACGGCGCCGAAGTCGTCACCGCGCTCGGCGGCGGCGAGCGCCCGCCCGCGCGCGGCGCGCAGCTGCAGGCGCTTGTCGTCGGCAGCCGTACCGCCCTGCGCGGCCTGACGATAGAGGTCGGCAGCGTCGGCATAGCGACTCTGGCGCTCGTATACGTCGGCCAGCAGTTCGAGCGCCGGGCCGGGTTCCTTGTAGCCTGAGCGCGCCAGCTGCTCGGCACGGCTCTGCGCTTCGGCGAGGCGGTTCTGGGCGATCAGGCCCTTGGTTTCGTCCACCCCCGCGAAGAAGCGCGCAGCGGACAGGCCCTCGGCCCACTGGCTTGCCTTGCCATTCGCCGAAGCCTGTTCGAGCAGGCTGGCCGCTTCGGCGAACTGCCCCTCGCGCAGCCGCACGAGACCGAGACCGCCGAGCGCATCGGGATCGCGGCGGTTGACGCCAAGCGCCCGCTGGAACTGCGAGGCCGCCGAACCGAGATTGCCGTCATTCAGCGCATCGAAGCCTGAGACACGGGCACGCCCCGCGCGGTCGGCGGCCGAGACGGGAGCGGGCGTCGGGGTCGGCGCAGGCGTCGGCTTGGGCGCAGCGGCGCGCGCAGGAGCCGGGGCGGCCTTGGGCGCGGGTGCAGGCTTCGCCGCAGCGGGTTTGGCCACAGGTTTCGGCGCGGGCTTGGGAGCGGCCGGCTTGGGCGCCTGTGCTGGAGCCTTGAGCGCCGGGTTGTTCGGATCGAGCGCGCGGGCGCGCTTCATCGCCTGCTGGGCGAGATCCTCACGCCCCTTCGAGCGCCAGTACTGGGCCTGCTTCACCAGCGCCTCGACGCCCGCGCTCTGCGCCTCGGCCACCGCGGGCAGCGCCCCAAGAGTCAAAGGCGCGGTCGAGAGCAGCAGGGCGACACCGAACTTGGAGGTACGCGAAATCGTCATGCGTGATCGTCCTGGCGCGCGAGGCGCTTCTGGGCCTGTCGGCGGAAGAAGATGTAGGCAGGTCCGGCAAGGGCCAGCGCCAGCAGCAGCGTGAACACACCCAGCATCATCGGGCGCTGGCTGACATAGTAGGCAAGCTTCATCCAGATCGGCAGCGAGCCGACCCAGTAGCGGTTCGAGAGCGCAAAGCTGGTCATGCCGTCGCCGCGCGTAACGGCAAGGTCGCCCTGGATCGCAGCGTTGATCTTCACGTCGGCCATGCCGTCCACCAGTGCGGGCAGCGCGGCGCCATCGTCCGACAGCAGCGCGACGACCGTGCGGTCCGAGGCATAGGGCGACTGGAAGCTGACGATGCCGGAGAACCCTTGCGCGTTGTAGACCACCGGCGCGGCGGCCATCGGGTCGTTCTCCTGCGAACCGCCGAACAGCGCCGTCACGTACTGCAACGGGGAGCGTTCGGACACGCGCAGGCGGCCGTTCTCGTAGCGGACGGGCGCTTCGGCGAACATGTCCGCCTCGGCCAGAGCGGTGCCGCCGATGACCAGCACGTCCTGGCTGGCGAGTGCATCACCGTCGATCGAGGAGGTCACCGTCACCGCCGTCACCGGAACGCCCGTCGAATCGCCGAAGCGGCCCATCAAGGTCAGGAACGCCTGCACCGAGGCCATCGACGGGTTCGGCGCGACGACCACGGTGGTCTGCGCCAGGTCGGGGCTGGCGGTGAAGGGGAAGCCGGCGCCCGCGAACGTCGCGAGGTCAGGCATCATGATCGCGTGATAGGCGCTGGTGAGGTCGATGGTGCTCTTCGGGTCGACCGAGACGCGCACGTTGTCCGGCAGGGTGCCGGTGCACTTCTTCTTGTCGGCGATGAGCAGGTTGTAGTCGTAAGTCAGCTCGTTCTGGCCGAACAGGTTGTAGCGCGGCAGCGTGACGGTGGCGTTGGAATCCGCGCTCTTGGCGCCGGCCGGGCCGAACAGCTGGCTCCACCAGGCGGCGCCGAGCGGCAGCGTCTTGAGGTACTGGCCGTTGATCGAGACGTCGAGGCGCGAGGCACGCTTGTCCAGCCACTGCGCAACCGGATAGCGGTAGCCGAGGTTCAGCTTGCCGCCTTCGCGCGGCCAGAAGAACAGGTCGGGCGCGACGCGGAAGCGGGTGGTCAGCGGGCCGGGCGGGATGCCCATGCCCTGCAGCGCGTAAGGCTCCATGATCGAGCCAAGCTCGACCGGTTTGTCGGTGGTCAGCCAGCGTACCGCGCCGTAGCGTGGCCATGCCGGGATGCGCACGCCGTCGAAGCTCATGCGCTGGCCGCCGAACACGCCGCGACCGAGCGCGACGGCAGCGGCGGCGAGGCGCAGGTCCTCGTCGTTGCGGCCCATGATGACCAGCAGCGTGCCGTTGGGATCGTTGGGATTGCGTAACGCGGCAGCGACGGGGCCACCGGCGGGCGCGATGTCGAGGCCGGGGATGCCCTGCGTGCCCTTGAGGAACACGATGGCATTGCCGCGCGGGATCGAGCCGACGACCGGCTGGAAGCTGAAACCGCGATAGCTGGCCAGCGAGCCGAGCCAGCTGGCGGTCGCGGCAGCGGCCTGCAGTTCACCGGCGCGCGGCTGCGTGGCGAAGACGAAGGGCATGCGCAGCGGCACGTTCTGGCCCTTGTCGAAGAACGGCAGCGGCAGGCGCGACAGATCCGGGCCGAAGGTCAGCGGCTGGTAGCTGAAATCGAACCACGAACGGGTGTTCGAGATGTTGGCCCACAGCGAGGAATGGAACGGGTCCTCGCAATCGCGCGCATAGTGGCCGATGAGACGCAGGTTGAGCTGGTTGTCACCCGGCAGCAGCAGCGCAGGGTTTACCGGGACCTCCAGCACCTGCCCGGCGGCATTGGCGCGGGTCAGCGGCACCGTCTGCGCGACTTCGCCGTTGACGATGACCACCAGCTGGCTGAGGTCATCGAGCATCGAGGGCGACCAGGCCATCTGCAGGCGCAGCACGGCGCCGGTGGCGATGCGGTCCTGCCGCATGCCGAAGGGGATGCCCATTTCGCCCTGCGTTCCGCGCAGGCGGATCGGCTGGGAGACGCGCAGGTCCTTGAGGGTCAGGCGCTCGCTCATGCCGCTGGTGTTGGCAACGCCCGGATTGGCGGCGGAAGCTGCGGTTTCGGGCGCCTTGGCGGTCGGCTGGGCGTGGACTTCGGAAGTGCCGAACAGCAGCCCGGCAGCCCCCAGGGCGACGGCACCGGCCAGCATCGCCGCCTTGGCGAGCGGCAGGCCGCCCTTGCCCTTGGCGCTCTTGGGGTCGTTCTTCTCGGCTTCCTTCGCCGCCTTGGCCATCGCTGCGCGCTTGGCGGCGTTGGCGGCCTTCATTTGGCGGCGTTCGGCGAAATTCAGACGCAGCATGCGCTTCAACGTTACCATATCCACCCTGAGAATGTCGCCGAACGAACGGGCCGTGCCGACCATGGCCGGCGGTCCCCACGGCTGCCACGCATCGGCGCGGCCCATCACCGCGCGCACCAGATGGCGGCCGGCGAGAATGTCGAGCTTTTCGAAGCGCACGTAGGAATTGCGCTGGTTCGTACGCATCGTCGTGACCGGGATCGAGAGCACCTCGTCGCCCATGGCCATGGTGATGTGGCTGACGGTGCGATCCTTGGTCGGCAGCTCTTCCGGCAGACACAGCGCCGCGCCGCCCATCGAGATGTCGATGGTTTCGGCCGGGACGGTATGGCCCGAGGCGAGGTAGGCGGTGACCGGCAACTGCACCGGGATGCGGATGTCCACGCGCTCCTGCCGGGTCTCGCGCGCCACCGAGACGGCAGCGAGCAGGATCGCGAGGGAGAACAGCGCCCAGGCCACGTTCAGCACCAGCGTATCGGTCTGGATGTTGAACATGTACGGGAAGAACGCCCATTTCACGACCGCCATGGTGATCCCCAGGATCACGAAGCCGATGCAGATGAGGTGCGGCTTGACGATCGCCCAGTCGAAGTACGTCTGGTCGAGCAGCGAGCCCTTGTCGGTCACGTTGAACTTGCCCTTGCGCGGCTGGAACCACGTCATGACCGTGGGCTTGACGAGGTGGAAGGCCAGGATCGTCTCGTAGACTTCGCCCCAGTACGGACGGCGCCAGCCGCCCTGCGTCTTTTCGTTGGCGACCGACGAGCAGAACAGGTGCGGCAGCGCATAGGCGAAGATCAGCCCGGCGGACGCCTGGATGATGTTCTGGCCGAAGATCAGGTAGGCGAGCGGGCTGGTCAGGAACACGATGCGCGGCACCGGATACTGGAAGTGCATCATCGCGTTGAGGTAGCAGAGGCGCTGCTGCCAGGTGAGGCCGCGGCCGAGCAGCGGATTGTCGATGCGCAGGATCTGCGTCATGCCGCGCGCCCAGCGGATGCGCTGGCCGACGTGGAGCACGAGGCGCTCTGTCGCGAGACCCGCGGACAGGCGCGCCGAGATATACGCGGTGTTCCAGCCGGTGCGCTGCAGCTTGAGCGCGGTGTGCGCGTCCTCGGTTACGGTCTCGCCCGCGAAGCCGTTGGTCTCCATCAGCGCCTCGCGGCGGATGATCGCGCACGAACCGCAGAAGAAGGTGGCGTTCCACAGGTCGTTGCCGCCCTGCACCGGGCCGTAGAACAAGTCGCCCTCGCCCGGCATGTCGCCCATCGTCTGCGCCAGGTTGCGCTGGACCGGATCGGGCGAATACATGTGGTGCGGGGTCTGGATCAGCGCCAGGCGCGGGTCCTGCTGGAACCAGCCCACGGTCAGCTGCAGGAAGGCGCGGGTCGGCACGTGGTCGCAGTCGAAGATCGCGATCAGTTCGCCGTCGGTCTTCTTCATCGCCGCGTTCAGATTGCCCGCCTTGGCGTGCAGGTTGTTGTCGCGGGTGATGTAGCCGCAGCCCGCTTCCTTGGCGAAGGCGCGGAATTCGGGACGCTTGCCGTCGTCGAGGATGAAGACGCGGTAGCGGTCGACCGGATAGTCGAGGTCCATCGCCGCGAAGACCGTGTTGCGCACGATCTCCAGGCTCTCGTTATAAGTCGGGATGTAGATGTCGACGGTCGGCCAGGTGTCGGGCTCGCCCTCGGGTTCGATCACCGGGCGGTCGAGCGGCCAGGTAGTCTGCAGGAAGCCCAGCAGCAGGATGACCCAGGCATACAGCTCGGCGAGGTAGAGCACGCCGCCGAACAGGAATTCGAGCGGGGTGTTGAACGCGATCGTCTGCGTCGTGCGCCAGAACAGGTAGCGGGTCGAGACCAGCACCGCCAGAATGCCGAGCGCGACCGCGCCCATGCGGCCCTTGATCCGGCGCATGACGAGCGCGCCCGCCATCGTGACACCGGCGCAGACCCACTGCGCAGTGCCGTCCAGCGGCACGCCGATAACGACTGCGGCGATCCCGATGATCACGGCAACGGAGGCATAGCGGGCGAGCCGGTTATCCAGCACGCGGGCGGCCAGTTTCTCGATCATGCGGCGCGGCTCGGAGATGACGAGGAATGGGACGAAGCGGCGGGATTGGAACCCCGCGCCACCCACGGGCGGCCGGGCGTCTCAAGCGCCGGAACCAGCGCGGCGCCGATCATCTTCACGTCGGCGAGTGCCGCGCTGGAGGGCGCATACTTGCCGAGCGGCTGAAGCATCGCGATCGCCTCGGGCACCGATTCGTCGAGGCGCACGCGGCCGAGCAGGCGCGCGCCCACCAGTTCGCGGATGAACGCCGAGGAATGGCGCGAAAGGCGGCGCGTCTCGTCCAAAGCGTTGATCACGAAGCTGGTCGAAGCGATGTTCTCGGGGCTCGCCTCGTCCAGCACCTGCGGCATCAGCGCAAGGGTATCGGGCGCGGCGTTGATCACGCAGACGTTGGCGCTGGCGTGCGGCACGACGCGGCGCGCGAAAGCGAACTCGCTGGCGGGCACGTCGATGACCATCACCTTGTCCTGCCCGGTTTCGAGGAAGCCGAGGTCGCGCAGGGCGGGGACAAAGTCGTTGTCCTCGGGCGCGGTGGTCAGGCTGCGCAGGTCGATACCTGCGGCGAGCACGGCGTCCTCTGCCGGCGCGAACAGCGAGGGCAGCGACATCGCGGGCTGGAGGCCGAAGTGCAGCGGCATGGTGTCACGCTGGGTGGTCGTCAGCACGGTGACGTCGGCGCCCGCTTCGGACAGCGCCATCGCGATATGCGCGGCGATGAAGGTGGTTCCGGCACCGCCCTTGAGGCCGTGGGTTACGATGACGGGCATCAGATCTTCCCCTGCGAGCCGAGATCGGACAAGTGGCGGAGCATGGCGCGTACGTCCTGCTGCTGCGCACCCCCGCGCCGATCGGCGGGGATGCTCGCGGCGGGGCCGTTGCCATAGCGGCTGAACAGGGAACTCAGACTTTCGCCGGAATAAGTCTCGACCACTTCGGCGGGAGCGGGTTCGGGCTTTGCCGCCACCGTCGCCTCGGACTGATCGATCGCCTGCAGGCGCGGATCGCGCAGCAGTGCTTCGAGGATCGGCCACAGTTCCAGTTCGCTGAAACGATCTTCGAATTCCTTGTAGGCGAAGTCGTTCTTGCCAAGCCGGTCGAGCAGATTTCTGGCATCGATGCGCATAAGAACCCCTGTATGAACACGTAAATTCTGCACAAAGAATGGTTAAGAAACCGTATGTCGCAGCTAACGGATCATCGATTCCCCCCCCGGTAAGGAGGGGAAAGGTGCCATTCCGGCAACAGTGTTGCGCAAAACAGGCAAAACAGGGGCTCAGTCGTGCAATCCTTTGCAAATTAACCATGTCTTATAGCCGCTGAATTCCCCGCGCCAACACATGATTCGGGGAAAGTACGCATTGCTCTGAAGGGCACAGCCGCAAGGATTCCAGGACTATAGCAATAGCCTCATGGCCGGGCCGCTGCTCCGGTTAACTATCGTGGAAGGATCACGCGACAATGCCGGAGCCAAGTCTCCCGACCGATGCCCCGGCACCCGCGATCATGGGTGTTGAGGCCGTGCCCATTCCCGAATCGCTCGACGGTGACCGCCGCCACGCCCGCGAGCGGGTTGAAATGCTCGCTCGTTTCCGCCGCGACCTTGCCAGCCATACCGTCGTCCTCAAGGACCTGACCCCGCTCGGCGCGCGAATCGAGAGCGTCGGGCCGCTGGAAATGGACGAGGTCATCGCCCTCACCCTGCCCGAATGCCGGCCGATGATCGCCTTCGTCGCCTGGACGAACGGCAATGGCGCCGGGCTGGAATTCGTCCACCCACTGCCCGACGACCTTTTCGCCGAACTGGTCTCGCAATACGGTCTCACCAGCGAAGACCCCGCGCGGGCCTGATCAGCTGACCGCCGGCTCCAGCAGCCGCAGGGTTCCCGCATCGGCGTCGATCTCGGCCATGGCGCCTTCGGGCACGCTGATCTGGCCGCCGACGTGACCGATCATCAGCCCCTGAAACGCGGGTACGCCGAGCGACGCGAATCGCTGGTCGAGCACTTCGTAGACGGTGAAGTTGGAGAACCCGCCGTCAGGGTTCTCGCAATGGGTGCATTGTCCGAAGACCACGCCTGCCAGCCGCTCCAGCAGCCCGGCCAGCGCCAGTTGGGTCAGCATCCGGTCGATGCGATACTCCGCCTCGTTGGTCTCTTCCAGAAACAGGATCGCGCCGTCAAAGTCAGGTAGATAGGCCGTCCCCACCAGAGCGCTGAGTACCGCGAGATTGCCGCCGATCAGCCTCCCCCGCGCCTTGCCGCCCCGGAAGGTCCTAACCGCCGGTCCCCGTCCGCCGAGGTTCGGCCCGGCGTAGCTTGGCACCGCATAAGTCGGCATCGCCCCCTCGAAAGCCAGTTGGCGGAACGACTCCCAAGACGCGGGCGGCCACGAAGTCGCGGCGGTGGGGCCATGGATCGAGACCACTCCGGCCCGCGCCAGAGCGAGGCACAGCGCGGTATTGTCGCTGAAACCGGTGAACAGCTTGGGGCTCTTGCGGATCGCCGCGAAGTCCAGCAGCGGCAGCAGCCGCGCCGAGCCCCAACCGCCGCGCACCGCCATGATCGCGCGCACGCCCTCGTCCGCGAACATCACCTTGAGATCGCCCGCGCGCGCCGCGTCGGACCCCGCAAGATAACCGTCGCGCGCGGTCAGGTGCGGGGCGAAGCGCGGCTCCAGCCCCATCGCCCGCACCGTCGCACCGATCTCGTCGAGGCCGAAGCGGTCGGCCACGAACCCTGCCGGAGCGACCAGCCCGAGCACGTCGCCGTTGCGCAGGCGCGGCGGGCGCACCATATCACGGGCCTGAGCAGGTGGAGCCGCCAGCGCCCGTAATGCAGGAAGAGCGAGAGCCCCGCCTCCGATTCCCATGAGGGCTGCGCGCCGCGTGAAGGCCGATCCGTTCATCATGCCCGCAGCCTAGTTCCTGTACGAATGCGTGCAACAGTGCGCACACATATCCGTTCTCGACGCGCGCCCCGCGTCATGCCTAAGATGAGCCAATGACTGAAAAAGAAGACAAAGACCTCACCGAACGCCGTTTCTACAAGGCCGAGCAGGAAGCCGGTTTCGCCGAGCAGCAGGCCGACACCATTCAGACCGGCCACCCCGCATATCAGCTGGCCTTCCGCGACACCGACTTCCTTTTGCGCGACGAACTGCGCCCGGTGCGCTTCCAGCTCGAACTGCTCAAGCCCGAGATGCTGCTTGAGGAAGCCAACATCGGTTCGACGCTGGTGATGTACGGCTCCGCCCGCATCCCCTCGCCCGACAAGGCCGATGCGGTGCGCACCGCTGCCGTCACCGACGAGCAGAAGAAGGTCGCCGACCGCCTTGCCGATAAGGCCAAGTATTACGAGGAAGCCCGCAAGCTCGCCCGCCTCGCCAGCCAGTGCGCCATCGTCGAGAAGGGCATGCGCCAGTTCGTGGTCTGCTCGGGCGGCGGTCCCTCGATCATGGAAGCGGCCAATCGCGGCGCGGCGGAAGTGGGCGCGGAATCGCTGGGCCTCAACATCGTGCTGCCGCACGAGCAGGCGCCCAACCGCTACGTGACCCCGCGCCTCTCGTTCCAGTTCCACTACTTCGCGCTGCGCAAGATGCACTTCCTGCTGCGTGCTCGCGCAGTGGCCGTGTTCCCCGGCGGTTTTGGCACTTTCGACGAGTTCTTCGAACTGCTGACGCTGATCCAGACCGGCAAGATGAAGCCGATCCCGATCCTGCTCTACGGCCGCGAATTCTGGGAACGGGTCGTCAACTTCGAGGCGTTGGCCGAGGAGGGAGTCATCAACGCCAAGGATCTCTCGCTGTTCCGCTGGTGCGAGACCGCCGAGGAAGGCTGGGGCCACGTCCAGCAGTTCTACGATCTCGACTGCGGATGATGGTCGTTCGAAAAATCCGAACACAATAAGCGAACTTATCCGAGTGCCTTGAACGGGCGATTCGGTGCATCTGCGTGTTCACACCGAGCCCCCCGCAGGACACGCACCATGAGCCAGATCATCGAACCCCTGAACGACCGCGCCCGTGCTTTCGCGGACTATGCCCAGCCCGTGATCGTGGCGCTCAGCACCGCCGGTCTTACCGGCGGTGCGATGGCGGCGGTTGGCCTGCTGGCGGATACCGCGCTGCGCCGCCGTTCGCGGCTGAATTGAAGAAGAAGGACCCACCCCCGGCCCCTCCGCGCAAGCGGGAGGGGAGAAGGAGATGCCATCACCCTCCCGCTTGCGGGAGGGCCGGAAGGCTTGAGAGCGCAGCGAACTAGCCGGACGGGGTGGGCCTTGCCCCCCCAAGCCAAGATCACCGAACCGCGTGGTGCCCCATCGGCCCGTGCCCCTCACCGAAGCCCGGCGCCGCCAGCAGCGCCGCGCGCACGAAGTCCCGTGCATCCTCGATCGCCTCGACCAGCGGAGCGCCCTGCCCCAGGAACGTCGCGATGGCACTCGACAGAGTGCAGCCGGTACCGTGGGTATGGCGGGTATCGACGCGCGGCGCGGTCCAGACCACCGGCTCCTGGCCCGGCAGGACCAGCCGATCCTCCACCACCTCGCCCGGCGCGTCGCCGCCCTTGGCGATATAGGCGATGCCCTTTGCCGCGAGAGCCGCGTCACCGCCCAGCGCGGCGAGTTCGTCGAAGTTGGGCGTGGTCAGGCAGGCGAGCCCCATGAGCCGCTCGAACGCCGCGATCGTCGCCGCATCCGCCAGCACCGAACCGGCGGTCGAGACCATGACCGGATCGAAGATCACCGGCACGCCCAGCCCGTCCAGCCGGTCGGCGACGACACCGGCGATCTCGGCGCTACCGAGCATACCGATCTTCACCGCATCGACGCCGATGTCGCTGACGCAGGCATCGATCTGCGCGGCGACCATCTGCGCCGACAGAGTCGTAACATCGGTGACGCCCTTGGTGTTCTGCGCGGTGATCGCGGTGATCGCGGTCATGGCATAGCCGCCGAGCAGGGTGATCGTCTTGATGTCGGCCTGGATGCCGGCACCGCCGGAACTGTCCGACCCGGCGATGGAAAGAATGCGAGGAGCCTGGTTCATGGCCGCGTTCCTTACCCGCTCAACGCACCCCGAGTCGAGTATCAGCCCTGATAGTGCCGCACTTTCGACGGCGGCGCGGAATCGTGGTGTCGCTTCGCCCGCGTCGGTCGGTCGACGATTTCGCCGCCGCAGTTGGGGCACATGTCGTCCAGCGCATCGGCACATTCGGCGCAATAGGTGCACTCGAACGAGCAGATGAACGCGCCGGGGGCCTCGGCGGGGAGGTCGGTGCCGCAGCGTTCGCAATCAGGGCGCATTTCCAGGGGCATCAGGCGGCGGCCTTTTCAACGGCATGGCAGATCGAGGCGACGGCGGCCTCCACTTCGCCCGCGTCGTCGCCTTCGGCCATGACGCGGATCACCGGCTCAGTGCCGGAAGGACGGATCACGAGGCGGCCGCGCCCGTCGAGCGAGGCCTCGGCATCGGCGATGGCCGCCTTGACGCTGGCGGCCTCCAGCGGCTTGCCGCCGCCGAAGCGCACGTTGCGCAGCAGTTGCGGGACGGGATCGAATAGATGCAGCAGTTCGCTCGCGCGCTTGCCCGACTGGACGAGCGCCGAGAGCACCTGCAGCGCCGCGACGGTGCCATCGCCGGTAGTGGCATGGTCGAGCAGGATCATGTGACCCGACTGTTCACCCCCGACATTGAACCCGCCTGTGCGCATGCGCTCCAGCACATGGCGGTCGCCGACAGCAGTACGCTCCAGCGACAGGCCCCGCCCGCCAAGATAGCGCTCAAGCCCAAGGTTCGACATGACCGTCGCCACCACGCCGCCGCCGCGCAGTTCCCCGCGCGCGGCCAGCTGGCTGCCGATCAGCGCCATGATCTGATCGCCGTCTACCGTCTGGCCCTTCTCGTCCACGACGATCAGCCGGTCCGCATCACCGTCCAGCGCAATGCCGATGTCGGCGCCGGAGGACACCACCGTTTCCTGCAGCAGTTCGACATGGGTAGAACCGCAGCGCTCGTTGATGTTCTTGCCATTGGGGGTGACGCCAACCGCGACGATCTCGGCGCCCAGTTCCCAGAAGGCGGATGGAGCGACCTGATAGGCCGCGCCATTGGCGCAATCGACCGCGATCTTGAGCCCGTCGAGCCGGACAGTGCTGGGCAGCGAGGCCTTCACCGCGTGGATATAACGCCCGCGCGCGTCCTCAACACGGCGGGCGCGGCCGATCTCGGGCGAGGCGGCAAGGGCAAGGTCCTCGCCCACCAGCATCGCCTCGATCGCCAGTTCGTCCTCGTCGGAGAGCTTGAAGCCGTCGGGACCGAACAGCTTGATACCGTTGTCCTCGTAAGGGTTGTGGCTGGCCGAGATCATCACGCCTACGTCCGCGCGCAGTTCGCGGGTCAGCAGGGCGACGGCAGGAGTCGGCATCGGGCCGAGCAGCACGACGTCCATGCCGACGCTGGTGAAGCCCGCGACCATCGCGTTCTCCAGCATGTAGCCCGACAAACGGGTATCCTTGCCGATCACCACCCGGTGGCGGTGCGTGCCGCGCAGGAAGCGCGCGCCGGCGGCCTGCCCGACCTTCATGGCCATGGCAGCGGTCATCGCCCCCTGGTTGGTGCGGCCACGGATGCCGTCGGTGCCGAAGAACTGCTTACCCATTACCTGTCCTCTTGCGCGCAAGATTCGAATCTCTCGCCTGCGCTGTGCAACCGGAGGCGTTACCGCCCTCTGAACGCTGCCTTACAGTCAGTTTAGGATTCCGTCGAATGGCGATTCTTGCCCTCACTGCGGAGTTGAGCAACGCCAAATTGCCAACCGCACCGCCCCCGCCTATTTGTCGAGCCGCATGACGTCCCCCGATCCCGCTCCCTCCAGCGCCTCGCGCATCCCCGAAATCCGCGTGCCCGGCGCGTTGACCCTGATCGGCCTCGTCGCCGGGCTGGTCATCGGGCTGTTGATTGCAGGAAAGCCGATTGCGGATACCGCGCTGAAAGTGACAGGTCCGATCGGCTCACTGTGGCTGCAGGGCCTGCAGATGACGATCCTGCCGCTGGTCGCCGGGCTGTTGTTCTCCGGCATCGTCGAGACCGTCGCCGCCGCCCGCGCAGGCGCCATGGCGCGCCGCACCTTGGGCATCATCGTCGGCTTCCTCGCGTTCAGCGCGATACTTGGCGCGGTGGCGATGCCGCTGCTGCTCGAACTGTTCCCGGTGCCCGCCGGGGTCAGCTTCCCGCACGGCGCAGATCCGGGCAAAGTGCCGGGCATCTCCGAATTCCTCGCCTCGCTACTGCCCGACAACGTAATCTCGGCGGCAGCGGCAAGTGCCATGCTGCCAGTGATCGTCTTCGTCGGCCTCTTCGCACTGGCCTCCACGCGCCTTGCGGACGAGCCGCGCCGCGCCCTTGCCGTGCTGTTCGAGGCACTGGCAGGCGCGATGATGGTGGTGATCGGCTGGGTGCTGATGCTCGCACCGATCGGGGTCTTCGCGCTGGGCCTGACGCTGGGCGTGCGCAGCGGCGGTGCGGCGCTGGGCACGCTGGCGCACTACATCCTGCTCGTCGTGGCGGTGGGAACGGTCGTGATGATCGCGGGCTACGTGATCGCGGTGATCGGCGGCAAGCGCAGCCTGCCCGCCTTCGCGGCCGCGATGCTGCCTGCACAGGTCGTCGCCATTTCCACCCAGTCCTCGATCGCGACCGTGCCAGCCATGCTGGCGTCGAGCCGTAAGCTGGGTGTCTCGTCGACGACTGCGGAGTTCGTGCTGCCGCTCGCCGTCACGCTTTTTCGCGCCACCGGCCCGGCGATGAATATGGCCGTGGCGGTCTATGCGGCAAAGCTAGCAGGACTGGAACTCACGACCGGAGCACTCGCTGCCGGCGCCTTCGTGGCCTTCGCGACCACCTTCGGCGCCGTCTCGCTGCCTGGCACGATCAGCTTCGTGTCATCTATCGGACCGATCGCGGCAGCCATGGGCGTGCCACTCTGGCCGCTGGGCGTCCTGGTCGCAGTGGAAGTCCTGCCCGACCTGATGCGGACGATCGGCAATGTCACCATGGACGTGGCGGTCGCCGCGGCCGTCGATGCCGGGATCGACGAGCAGCCTGCAACGGCTGAAACCATCCACTGAACGGTTCATCGCAGTAAAAAGAAACCGAAATGGATGTAATTCGCTGAGCAAGGGCCACTCCAGCGACAGGAGCCCCCGATCTTGGCCACATCGCCCTTGCTTGCAGCAGAGCGCTTCGAAAGCATCCCCGCCTCTCGTGCCCGCCAGTTCCTCGAACCCGGGCCGGTGGTCCTGCTGACCACTCGCCACGCGGGGAACGACAATGTCATGACGGTGGGTTGGCACCAGGTCCTCGAACGCACGCCGTCGATGATCAGCTGCATCGTTTCACGCGGATGCCGAAGCTTCGACATGCTTTGCGCCTCAGGCCAGTGCGTTCTCAACGTTCCGACCGGCGACATGCTCGATGCCGTAGTGCGCGTCGGCAATTCCTCCGGCGAGGAAATCGACAAATTCGCCGCATTCGGTCTCGAAAGGGCTGAAGCGCAAGACGTCGATGCCCCGGTACTGCCGCAATGCCACGCGCAACTGGAATGTCGGTTGCGGGACGACCGCGCGATAGAGCGCTACAACCTGTTCATTCTGGAAGTAACGCATATCAGCGCACGTCCTGCGCCAAAACAGCCGGAATACCTGCACTACGTCGGCGACGGAGTGTTCATGCTTTCAGGCAAACGCGTATCGCGGCGGCGGCTGTTCCGACCGGAAATGCTCGGCTTCTGAAGCCTTATTCTTCCAGTTCGATATCCCAGTAGAGCCAGTCGCGCCAGGTTTCGTGCAGATAGTTGGGAGGGAACCCGCGCCCGCGCTCCTGCAACTGCCAGCTGGTCGGGCGGATCGGTGGCACCAGCGGCGGCATGTTCGCCTGCTTGGGCGTGCGCCCACCCTTCTTGAGATTGCAGGGGGCACAGGCGGTAAGGATGTTCTCCCAGCTCGTCCGCCCGCCCAGACGGCGGGGCACGACGTGGTCGAAGGTCAGGTTATGCGGGCTGCCGCAGTACTGGCAGGAGAACCTGTCGCGCAGGAACAGGTTGAAGCGGGTGAAGGCGGGAAATTCGCTCGGCTTCACGTATTGGCGCAGGGCGATTACCGAGGGGATCTGCATCGTCCAGTTCGGACTATGTACGGCGCGTTCGTAGCTGGAGACGATATCGACCCGCTCCAGCACCACCGCCTTGATCGCGGTCTGCCAGGGCCAGAGACTCAACGGGTAGTAGGATAGCGGCGTGTAATCCGCATTCAGCACAAGAGCAGGGCAGTCGGAAAGACTTCGGGAGGGATCACCCTCCGCGCTGCGGAACCGGGCCGCGCGCTCTATCAGCTCCGACTTGAGCATGGCCTCCTGTCGCAGGCCGGGATTGCGGTTTGATGGCAGTCCATGCGTTAGTTCCAGCACTTGACGGAGTCCGCGTCAAGATGGCGGATTCGCGAGGCCCTTCCGCAATCCACAGGGATGTTTGCGGATGGCACGGCGAACGCTAGGACAAAGCCGATGCGCACCCGCTTCGCCCCCAGCCCCAACGGCCCGCTGCACCTCGGCCATGCCTATGCCGCGATCGTCGCGCACGACACGGCAAAGGCGCGCGATGGCGAATTCATCCTGCGCATCGAAGACATCGATGGCGAACGCAATCGCCCGGAGTTCGTGGAGGAATTCTTCCGCGATCTCGCATGGCTGGGCCTCGAATGGGACGGCGAGGCGGTGTTCCAGTCCCACCGGCTGGCCAGTCATGCCTCCGCCGGAGAGCAGCTGAAGGCGATGGGCCTGCTCTACCCCTGCACCTGCACCCGCGCCGAAATCGCCGCCGCCGCCACGCAGGTCGGACCAGACGGCCCGGTGTATCCGGGAACCTGCCGACACCGGGAAGTCGATCCCGAGAATGCCGCATGGCGCCTCGACGTAACGAAGGCGATGACACTTACCGGCCCGCTCGAATGGCGGGACGAAGGCGCCGGATCGCAGGCCGCTACCCCGCAGATTTTCGGCGATGTCGTACTGCTGCGCAAGGACCTTCCCGCCAGCTACCATCTCGCCGTCACGCTGGATGATGCGACGGATGGCGTAACCCTCGTTACCCGCGGCATGGACCTGTTCCCGGCAAGCCACGTGCACCGGCTGCTGCAGGCGCTGCTCGGCCTGCCGGTGCCGACCTGGCTCCACCATCCGCTGCTGATCGAGAAGGACGGACGCAAGCTGGCCAAGCGGCGCGGCGCACCCTCGCTCGCCGACCGCCGCCGCGCCGGGGAGGACGGCCGCGCCGTCGCCATGGCACTGCGCGAAGGGCGCTTCCCCGCTGGCCTTTCGCTGTCACAGGGCGTACATCAGGCGCCATGAGCTACATTCTCGTCCCCGTCATCATCGTGCTGGTGATCATGGTCGTCGTCAGCCTCGTGCGCGGCATCGTGGCCTTCATGAACAGCACCCGCGATGATCTGAACAGCGACCCGAACGCCACCGGCCCGTCGGCTAACCAGTTGCTGCAGAACAAGATGATGTTCAACCGCATCAAGTATCAGGCCGCCGCCGTGCTGGTCTGTGCGCTGCTCCTGGCCATGGCGCGCTGATCCTTGGTCCGGCTCAACAAGATCTACACCCGCACCGGCGATGACGGCACCACCGGCCTCGTCGATGGCTCGCGCCTGCCCAAGCATGCTGCGCGCATGGAGGCGATCGGTGCCGTGGATGAGGCGAACTGTGCGATAGGGGTGGCCATAGCGGCACTCACCGGCACTCAACACGCCCCTACGCTCACTCACATCCAGAACGACATGTTCGACCTTGGCGCTGATCTGGCAACACCGGGCACCGACTTCATCCCCGGCGAGATGACCCTGCGCATCGTCCCCGCACAAGTCGTCTGGCTCGAAAATGCCATCGACGCGATCAACGAAAACCTCTCCCCCCTGCGCAGCTTCATCCTGCCCGGCGGGAGCGAGGCCGCCGCGCGCGTCCACGTCGCCCGCGCCTCTGCCCGCGCCGCCGAACGCCGCGCCACCGCGCTCGCCGCGACCGATGCCGTGAACCCCGCTGCGCTCGGCTATCTCAATCGGTTGAGCGATTACCTCTTCGTCCTCGCCCGTGCGGTCAATCGCGACGGCGCCGATGACGTGCTTTGGGTGCCGGGACAAAACCGCTAGGTTCCCTCCGCGATCCCGAGGTGTTAAGCGCCCGGTTAAACGACAGAGGAGTTTGGCAGTGCAGTCAGTCGGCATCATCGGCGCAGGCATCATGGGGTCGGGCATCGCCCAGACCGTGGCGAGCAAGGGCATGGACGTGATCCTCACGGACGTCAGCCTCGAGAACGCCGAAAAGGGCAAGGCCGGCATCGCCAAGAGCCTGGCCAAGCTGGTCGCCAAGGAAAAGATCATCCAGGCCGACGCCGACGCGCTGCTCGCCCGCATCACCCCCGCCGCCGACTACTCCGCAATGTCGGCCTGCGACCTCATCATCGAAGCCGCCACCGAGCGCGAGGACATCAAGCACAAGATCTTCGAAGCCGCCGGCAAGGTGCTCGGCGCGGGTGCCATCATGGCGTCCAACACCAGCTCGATCCCGATCACCCGCATGGCCGCCAGCTCGCCCGACGCCGCGCGCTTCTGCGGCCTGCACTTCTTCAACCCGGTCCCGCTGATGGGCCTGGTCGAAGTGATCCCCGGCCTCGCCACCTCGCAGGACACCATCGACCGCATGAAGGCGTTCGGCGAGAAACTGGGCAAGACCGTGGTGCTCGCGGGCGACGAACCCGGCTTCGTCGTCAACCGCATCCTGTGCCCGATGCTGAACGAAGCGATCTTCGTGCTCGGCGCCGGCATCGGCTCGGTCGAGGATATCGACGCGGGCTGCAAGATCGGCCTCAACCACCCGATGGGACCGCTGACGCTGGCGGACTTCGTCGGCCTCGACACCCTGCTCGAGATCATGAAGGTCTTCCACTCGACCACCGGCGACCCGAAATACCGCCCCGCGCCGCTGCTGCAGAAGTACGTCGAAGCAGGCTGGTACGGCCGCAAGTCGGGCAAGGGGTTCTACGATTATTCCGGCGAGACGCCGGTTCCTTCGCGGTAATCTGCAAAAGGGATAACGCAGGGGTTTACCACCCCTGCACCCCGTAAACTGTCGAGATCACGCGCGTAGCTGCGTCACTCACTGACGCGGCGTCGGAAGACATTATAGCCTGCGGCGCAATGTAAGACTGACGCGGCTGCGCGCGCAACGACGACAGTTCGGGGGTCTGGGGCGATGGCCCCAGATTCCTCTTTGGAACCTCCCCGTTCTCCTACCCGTTTCACCAGACGAAGGAGAATCCCAAAATGACCGACCGTCCCGACGACCTCGCCCCGGAAACGGTGAACGACGAGCAGGAAGACGAAGCCGCGCAGGCACAGACCATCGCCGAACAGGCGCAGGCGCGCGGTGCCAAGGGCCTCGGCTACAGCGACAAGGCAAAGGGCGGTATTCAGGGTGAGGACGACGTTCAGGACATCGTCGATCACATGAACCAGATGGACACCAGCGGCACTATCGACATGTCCGCCTATGACGGCGAGGAAACGATGGATGATCTCGAAAGCCGCTACGGCAAGGACAATGCGGCCGACCCGGAATTCAGCGACGACGATTCTTAAGACGGTGTTGAAACTGATCCGGGGGTCGCTCGCGGCCTTTTAGACGAGGCGACATCGGACAAGACACCGGCCGTCATCCCCGCGAAGGCGGGGACCCAGCTGATTCTCGCGCAGCAGGCACTCTCGGGAGATGGATTCCCGCCTTCGCGGGAATGACAGTGATGGAGGTTCGGAAGAACCATTCTGGAAAATACGCTTTAGGCCAGCCTGCCCCTGATCACCCCCGGGACAGCGCCATCTCATTTTCCGCCGGTCGCGTTGGACCATGCCGCCATGGCCTGCTGAGCCTGCTCCGCCTGCGCCTGTTGCTGGGCGGCGGAGTCGGTGCCCGTATCGCCATTATCCGGCGTCGGAATGCTGCAATAGGCCGTTGCGAGCACTCCCGCCGACCACATCAGCGCATGCCAGCGGCTGCGAAAAACATGCGTGATCTTGGTGCCGAACATGCCGACCGGATAACAGCGGAAGGTTAAGACTCCGTGCTCGCCCTTTTCCCTTCGCTCGCAATGACGAATGAGGGCATCAGTCCTCCGTGCCTGCCTCGCGCTTGAGGTCGTAGAGGATTTCCAGCGCATCGCGCGGAGACAGCGCGTCGATGTCCATATCGCGTAGCTTGTCGCGCAAGGTATCGCACTCCTCCTCGCGGGTCGCCTCGGCGGCAGCGAAGAGCGGCAGGTCGCCGAGGCCCGCGGCGAGGCCGCCGGTTTCGGCGCGGCCCTTTTCCAGCTTCTCCAGCACCGACTTCGCCCGGCTGATGACCTTGGGCGGAACGCCCGCCAGCCGTGCTACGGCAAGACCGTAGCTGCGGTCCGCCGGACCCTCGGCCAGTTCGTGGAGGAGGACGAGATCGCCCTTCCACTCGCGCGCGCGGACGTGGTGGAGCGAGAGCGCCTCGCAGGTCTCGGCCAGCCGCGCCATCTCGTGGTAATGCGTGGCGAAGAGGCAGCGGCAGCGGTTGGTTTCATGCACCGCCTCGGCCACCGCCCATGCGAGGGCAAGTCCGTCATAGGTGGACGTGCCGCGCCCGACTTCGTCGAGGATCACAAAGCTGCGCTCCGAAGCCTGCGCGAGAATGGCGGCGGTTTCCACCATCTCGACCATGAAGGTCGAACGCCCCCGCGCGAGGTTGTCCGAGGCGCCGACGCGGCTGAACAGGCGATCGACCATGCCGATCCGCGCCGACTTGGCGGGCACGAAGCCGCCCGCCTGCGCGAGCAGCACGATCAGCGCGTTCTGGCGCAGGAAGGTGGACTTACCGCCCATGTTCGGGCCGCCGATCAGCCAGAGCCGGTCATGGCTGGCGAGGCGGCAGTCGTTCGCCACGAAGCGCTCGCCCTGCGCCTTAAGGGCTGCCTCGACCACCGGATGCCGCCCGCCCTCGATCTCCAGCGCAAGGCCGTCCACCACTTGCGGGCGGGTCCAGTTGCCCTCGGCGGCGCGTTCGGCCTGACCGGCGGCAACATCGATGCGGGCCAGCGCGGCGGCGGTGCGGGCGATCTCCCGCCGTGCGGCGACCGCTTCGGCCACCAGCTTCTCGAAATGTGCGTCCTCCGCCGCGAGGGCATGGCCACCCGCCTCGGTGATGCGCGCGGCTTCCTCGTGCAGCGCCAGCGCGTTGAAGCGCATCGCGCCTGCCATCGTCTGGCGGTGCGAGAAGCCGCTGTCGGGCTCCATCAGCCGGTCGGAATGCCGCTGGGCAACCTCGATGAAGTAGCCGAGCACGTTGTTATGCTTGATCTTGAGCGAGGCGACGCCGGTATCCTCGCGGTACTTGGCCTCCAGCGCAGCGATGGCGCGGCGGGCATTGCCCGACATCACGCGCAGCTCATCGAGCGAGGCGTCGTAGCCGCTGGCGATATAGCCGCCCTGCCCGCGTTCGGTCGGAGGCGTCTCCACCAGCGCGCGGGCGAAGTGATCGACCAGTGCGCCATGCCCGCCAAGATCGGGCAGTACGCGGTCCAGCAGCACCGGCAGGTCGTCCATCTGCCCCAGCCGATCGGCGATCCGGCGTGCACCGCTCAAGCCATCCCGCAACTGACCGAGATCGCGCGGAGAGCCGCGCCCCGCCACTACGCGACCGAGCGCGCGGCCCACGTCGGGCAGTGCCCGCAGCGCCGCGCGCATGTCCTCGCGCAGCAGCGCATCGCCGTGGAGCCATTCGACCAGTTCCAGCCGCTCGGCGATGGCCATGCGGTCGGTCAGCGGCGCGGAAAGATCGTCCGCCAGCTGGCGCGCGCCCGCGCCGGTCACGCAGCGGTCGATCGCGTCGATCAGGCTGCCCTTGCGTCCGCCGCTTGAGGCTTCGAGGATTTCGAGGCTGGCGCGCGTGGCTTCGTCCATGGCCAGCGCGGCGTCACTCGCGCGCGCCTCGGGCGGGAGCAGCAACGGCAGCTTGCCGCGCCCGACATGGTCGAGATAGGCGATCAGGCCCCCGGCGGCCGCCAGCATCGCCCGCGTGAAGGCCCCGAAGCCGTCTAGCGTGGCAACGCCGTGAACCAGCTTCAGCCGCTCCTCGCCGCCGTCGGAGGAGAATTCGTGGCCGCCGCGCCCGATGGCGCCATCGGGAGCCTGATCCCAGCCCTCGGGCACCACCAGCTCGCTCGCGCCCAGCCGGGCCATCGCCGCCGCCAGCCGCTCGGGCGCGCACTCTTCCAGTTCCATGCGGCCGGTGGAGATGTCGCAGGCCGCGATGCCAACGATCCCGCGAACTTCGCAGGCCGCCGCCAGCACATTGGCGCGGCGCGGCTCGAGCAGCGATTCCTCGGTCAGCGTGCCCGCCGTGACGAAGCGCACGATGCCGCGCGCGACCAGCGACTTGGAGGCGCGACCTTCCCTGCGGGCGCGCTCCTTGGCCTCTGCGGGGGTCTCGGTCTGCTCGGCGATGGCGACGCGGCAGCCTGCCTTGATGAGCCGCGCAAGATAGCCTTCGGCCGCGTGCACCGGCACCCCGCACATCGGGATCGGCTGGCCCAGATGCTCGCCGCGCGTGGTCAGCGCGATGTCGAGCACCTGGCTCGCCGTCTTCGCGTCCTCGAAGAACAGCTCGAAGAAGTCGCCCATGCGATAGAACAGCAGGCAGTCGCCTGCCTCTTCGCGCAGCGCAAGGTACTGCGCCATCATCGGAGTCGCGCCGGAAGTCATGCCAGCAGCGTTAGCGGCGCACCTGTCATTTTGGGAAGCGGGGTGGGACATCCTTTCCCCTATCGCGTCGCGATTTCATCCGTTAGGGCCTCTGGCAAATCTGGGGAGATCAAGCTTTGTCCGATAAGTCCAAGGTCCAGTTCACCGATCGCGAGGCGCTGTTCTACCACCAGACCCAGCGTCCGGGTAAGATCGAGATCATCGCCTCCAAGCCGATGGCCACCCAGCGCGACCTCAGCCTCGCGTATTCGCCGGGCGTCGCCGTGCCGGTGCAGGCCATCGCCGACGATCCCGCCACCGCCTACGACTACACCGCCAAGGGCAACCTCGTCGCGGTGATCTCGAACGGCACCGCGATCCTGGGCATGGGCAACCTCGGCGCGCTGGCGTCGAAGCCGGTGATGGAAGGCAAGGCGGTCCTGTTCAAGCGCTTCGCCGACGTCGATTCGATCGACATCGAACTCGCCAGCGAGGACACCGACGCGCTGATCGAGGCCATCGCGATGATGGAGCCCAGCTTCGGCGGCATCAACCTTGAAGACATCAAGGCGCCGGAATGCTTCATCATCGAGCAGACCCTGCGCGAACGCATGAACATCCCGGTCATGCACGACGACCAGCACGGCACCGCGATCATCGCGGCGGCGGGCCTCATCAACGCCTGCCTCATCACCGGCCGCAAGCTGGACGAGATCAAGGTCGTGGTGAACGGCGCGGGCGCCTCGGCGCTGGCCTGCACCTCGCTCATCAAGTCCATGGGCGTGAAGCATGAGAACGTCCTCGTCTGCGACACCAAGGGCGTGATCTATCCGGGCCGCGAGCGCGTGGACCAGTTCAAGTCCGCCCACGCCGTCTCGACCGACAAGCGCACGCTGACCGAAGCCCTCGTTGGCGCTGACGTCGTCCTCGGCCTCTCGGCCAAGGGCGCGATCACTCCCGAGATGGTCAAGTCGATGGCGCCCGAGCCGATCATCTTCGCGATGGCCAACCCGGACCCGGAGATCACCCCGCCCGACGCCAAGGCAGTGCGCCCCGACGCGATCGTCGCCACCGGCCGTTCGGATTACCCGAACCAGGTCAACAACGTGCTCGGCTTCCCCTTCATCTTCCGCGGCGCGCTCGACGTGCGGGCGACCGCGATCAACGAGGAGATGAAGATCGCCGCCGCCACCGCCATCGCCGAACTGGCGCGCGAGCAGGTCCACGAGGACGTCGCGGCGGCCTACGGCGGCGAGACGCAGCAGTTCGGCCGCGACTACATCATCCCCGCGCCGTTCGATCCGCGCCTGATGGAAGTGGTGCCGATGGCCGTGGCCAAGGCCGCGATGGATTCGGGCGTTGCCCAGAAGCCGATCGAGGACTTCGAAGCCTACCGCGACCAGCTCAAGGCCCGCCTCAACCCGACCACCTCGGTCCTCACCCGCGTCTACGAGCAGCTGAAAGCCAACCCCAAGCGCGTGATCTTCGCCGAGGCCGACAACGAAGTCGTCCTGCGCGCCGCGATCCAGTACCGCGACTTCGGCTACGGCGAGCCGATCCTGGTGGGCCGCACCCAGACCATCCTCGACCGGATGGCGGACCTCGGCGTGCCCAACCCCGAGAGCTTCCACATCGAGAACTCGATGGTGTCCGAGCACGTCCAGCCGATGGTGGAGATGCTCTACGACCGCTTGCAGCGCCGCGGCTTCCTGAAGCGCGACGTGCAGCGCATGTGCAACACCGACCGCAACATCTTCGCCTCCGGCCTGCTCAAGCTGGGCGTCGGCGATGCGATGGTGACGGGCATGACCCGGCCCTTCGCGCAGTCGATGAAGGAAGTGCGCCGCGTGCTCGACCCGGCCGAGGGCGAACTGCCCTGCGGCATTCACATGATGGTCGGCAAGAACCACACCGTCTTCATGGCCGACACCACCATCAACGAGCGCCCCACCGCCGAGGAACTGGTGGTCATCGCCAAGGAAACCGCCGCCGTCGCCCGCAAGCTGGGCCACGAACCGCGCGTCGCCTTCCTCAGCTACTCGACCTTCGGCAACCCTGCGGGCAAGTGGCTCGACGCCACGCGCGAGGCGATCCAGCTGCTTGACCAGCAGCAGGTCGACTTCGAATACGAGGGCGAGATGGCCCCCGACGCGGCGCTTAACCCCAAGATCATGGAACTCTACCCGTTCTGCCGCCTGTCCGCTCCGGCGAACGTGCTGGTCATGCCGGGCCTGCAGTCGGCCAACATCTCGGCCAAGCTGCTCAAGGAAATCGGCGGCACGACCTCGATCGGGCCGATGCTGCTGGGCATGGAAAAGCCGGTGCAGATCGTGCCGATGACCGCCATCGCGCCGGACGTTCTCACGCTGGCGGCGCTGGCGGCTGCGGGGATCACGGGCTGAATTTGAAGGGGAGCATGCAGGGGTTTACCACCCCTGCACCCCGTATACCGTCGAGGTCGTGCGCGAAGCGACGTCGTTCCGCCAAGGCTTCGTCGGGAGACTTATAAAGCCTGCGGCGCAATTCCGCTGGCATATCTCCACCCTCGTCATTGCGGGCGCAGCGACGACAGTATGGGGGTCTGGGGCGATGGCCCCAGGACTTCTACTTCCGCCTGTAACGGAAATACCAGACCTCATGCCCGTAAACCGTACGCGCCTTGTGCTCGTAGCGCGTCTGCGGCCAGCCGCCCGGGCGAACCTGAAAATCGCCGGGCTTCTCGCATAGCCATTCGAACTGTTCGGTATGCCGCTGCATCACCATCAGCGCATGGCGCAGGTAGATCGCGTGGTCGGTGCCGAAGCGGAACTCGCCGCCGGGCCTGAGCTTGGCGGCGAACATGTCGACCGGACCGTCGTTCATCATCCGGCGCTTGGCGTGGCGCGCCTTGGGCCAGGGGTCCGGGTGCAGCAGGTAGAGGAACGAGAGCGAGCCGTCCGGGATGCGCTCCAGCGCTTCCAGCGCATCGCCGTGATGGATGCGCACGTTGCCGATCGGCGGATGCGCGCCGTTGTCGCCGCTGACGTGGGTGAGCGCCTGCGCCACGCCGTTGAGGAACGGTTCGGCACCGATGAAGCCGTGATCGGGCAGCATGTCGGCGCGCTGCGCCATGTGCTCGCCGCCACCGAAACCGACCTCGAAGTGGAGCGGGCGATCGTCGCCGAACAGCACCTGCGCGGTGATCGGGCCTTCCTCGGGCATGGAGATACGCGGGAGCAGGTCGTCGACGAGGCTCTGCTGCGCAGCGCGCAGGGGTTTGCCCTTGGCGCGGCCGTAGAGGCGGTTGAGCGTGGTCGGATCGCCGGATTTGTAAGCCGTCATGGCGCGCGCCGATACACAAGGGGGGCGGGACTCGCAATCGGGCATAGTTGCGCGGCGCAACTTGGCGGACCGAAATGCGGATTGCCGAGCATGTGTCGCCCTGCTTTATCCCGGTCATGCTGCGCGCCATCTTCCTCCTTCTCGCCTGCCAGCTTGCGGGCGAAGCGATCCATCGCATCACGAGCCTGCCCCTGCCGGGCGCGGTCATCGGCATGGTCCTGCTGGTCGGATGGCTGGCGCTGGTCCCGCGCGAGCGGCCGACGCTGACCGTGGTGACCGGCTGGCTCACCGCGCACCTGTCCATCATGTTCGTCCCCGCCGCCGTCGGGCTGATCGAGGAAGGCCCGGTTCTTTCGCGGTACGGCGTGGGGCTGGTGACGGCCACGGTGGCCTCCACGCTGCTGACGCTGATCGTGACGGCGCTGGTATTCCGCTGGGCCTTCGTCCGGTTCGCGCCGGAGGGCGAGGCGTGAGCGATCCCGCACTGCTGGCGACCCCGCTGCTCTGGCTGACGGTCACGCTGGGCGTGTTCGAGGTCTTCGACTCCCTATCAAAGCGCTGCGACCGCCATCCGCTGCTGCATCCGGTGCTCTGGAGTACGCCGGTGCTGATCGCCTTGCTGCTGGCGAGCGGCACCTCCTACGAGACATACAAGGCCGCGACCTTCCCGGTCAGCTTCCTGCTCGGCCCGGCGGTCGTCGGGCTGGCGGTGCCGGTCTGGCGCGAGCGGGCACGCATTCGCCGGCTGGCCATACCGATCGTGCTGGCGCTGGGTGCGGGCGCGGTGACCTCGATCGTCAGCGCGGTCGGCGTGCTGGCGCTTTTCGGCGCGCCGCGCGAGATTCTCGCCTCGATCGCGCCGAGGGCGACCACCACGCCCGTCGCGATGGCGGTGGCGGGACAGCTTGGCGGCGTCCCGGCACTGGCGGCGGTGATCGTGCTGTTCGCGGGCGTCTTCGGCGCGATGGTCGCGACGCCGCTGCTCAATGCGCTGGGTCTGGGTGGCTACCGCGCGCGCGGCTTTGCCCTCGGCGTTGCCGCACACGGGATCGGCACCGCGCGGGCGTTTCAGGTGGACGCGACGGCTGGCGCGATGGCGAGTCTGGCGATGGCGCTCAATGCCGTGGTGACGGCGGCGCTGCTGTCGGTGGTGGCGCTGCTGGTTTAAGGGTGTGCCTTGCCGCCAGGGGCTTCGACAAGCTCAGCCCGAGCGGTTTTGAGAGCAGTTTTCCAAATCCCGCTCAGGCTGAGCTTGTCGAAGCCCCGGCGGCAAGGCCCGGCCGCTCACAAAACAACGGCCCGCCCCTCGAGAGGGCAGGCCGCCTTGGTTCCTGCAAGGGGTGCAGGGTAATCTGGCTTATGCCGCTTCGGCAGCCTCGTCCGGATCGCGCAGGACGTAGCCGCGGCCCCACACCGTCTCGATGTAGTTGGCGCCGCCGCAGGCATGCGCGAGCTTCTTGCGCAGCTTGCAGATGAAGACGTCGATGATTTTCAGTTCGGGCTCGTCCATGCCGCCGTAAAGGTGGTTGAGGAACATTTCCTTGGTCAGCGTGGTGCCCTTGCGCAGCGAGAGCAGTTCCAGCATCGCGTATTCCTTGCCGGTCAGGTGCACGCGGGCGCCATCGACCTCGACCGTCTTGGCGTCGAGGTTGGTGACCAGCTTGCCGGTGCGGATGACCGACTGCGAGTGGCCCTTGGAGCGGCGCACGACGGCGTGAATGCGGGCGATCAGTTCCTCGCGGTGGAACGGCTTGGTCACGTAGTCGTCCGCGCCGAAGCCGAACGAGCGGACCTTGCTGTCCATCTCAGAGATGCCCGACAGGATCAGCACCGGCGTCTGCACCTTGGCGACGCGCAGCTTCTTCAGCACGTCGTAGCCGTGCATGTCGGGCAGGTTGAGGTCGAGAAGGATGATGTCGTAGTCGTACAACTTGCCCAGATCGAGGCCTTCCTCGCCCAGATCGGTGGAGTAGACGTTGAATCCTTCCGCCGTCAGCATGAGCTCGATAGCCCGGGCCGTGGTCGGTTCATCCTCGATCAGCAGCACTCGCATGGGTCGGTTCCTTCTTGCCCCCGATGCCCGCGGCTGACGCAGCCTTTTGCGGACATTGCGTTGTATTAACCATATGACCAATGAAGGTTAAAGGTTAATTCGTCGTAAACGCCGGATTTTCCCTTAAGTATTTCAAACGTGGTTTCCGGCGTGACGGCGCGCGAACCGCGCCATTGCTCACCAGAACGGCGGACGGTGGTTAATGTTAAGGAAGCCGCGCAAGAAAATGCAAACGATTCGAGGCGGGCCGATTCTTAACCCGCCACGGCCTTCGCTACCTGCATCGGCTGACGGCCACGGCGCACGCGTTCCGCCGGGCGGTCGATGCGCTTGAGGTAGCTCCACAGCCCGCACTGCAGCCCGATCAGCATCAGGATGAACGGCTGGAAGGCGATGCCGACGAACAGCGAGCCGATCATGTAGACGACCTGCGCCAGTTGCAGCGCCACCGCGAGCGGTGCGGCCCAGGCTTCGTCAGGCTCCTTGCGATTCTTCCAGCGACGGCGGATCATCTCCATCTGCACCACGCCCGAAAGCTGCAGCAGCAGCCACAGCGCGAAGCCGGGGATGCCCTGCTCGCCCAGCATCTCGAAGTAGCTGGAGTGGAACGCGCGGCCGGTCTCGACGACGGGGGTGCGGGTGATCGTCACGTTGCTGCCGGTGGTCTGGCTGGAGACGGTGTCGTAGGCGACCTTGCTGGACAGGTAGACCTCGAAGCCGCCGCCCATCGGATGGTCCTTCACATAGCCCAGCGTCCACTTCCACACGCCGATTCGGGTGCTGGCGGACTGGTCGGACTTGTGGTCCTCGATCGTGTTCATGCGCTGCATGTAGGATTGCGGCAGAAACGGCACGACTACCACCAGCGCCAAAGCCATGCCCGCCGAGATCAGCACCCGATTCTTCGCCGTGCGCAGATAGAGTCCGAACAGGATCGCCAGGCAGACGAGGCCGGTGCGCGCCTGCGTGCCGATCGGGATCAGCGAGCAGGCGAAGATCAGCGCGCCGGTGAACAGCCAGACCTTCCAGTCGGGCGGAAAGATCGTGCCATATCGCGCCAGCCACACCGCCACCGGAATCAGCGCGATGGCGACGCAGGAGATGATCGAGCCTTCGTAGAGCCCGGTGTTGTTCTCCACGAAGATGATGAGGCTGCCGTAGCCGCCGCCGCCCATCGCCGTCTTGAGCCCGCCGTCGATGATCAGCGCGCTCGCCGAAAGCACCATCGCCAGCGCCACCGCCTCGATTCGCAGGCGCGTGCGCAAGGTCAGCGGCAGGAACAGCGCGAAGACCAGTGCCTTCCACACCCACGACCACTTGGTCAGCGCTTCCTCGGGATAGTCGGCCGTGAACGTGGTCATGGCGCAATAGAGAAGCAGCACCCCGATCAGGCCCTGCCGCCAGCTGAAACGCGAATCGCGCTTGTCATCGAACACCAGCCAGCCGAGGAACGCCGCCGAAAAGGCGATCAGCGAGATCGGCAGGCGCGTCAGGAAACCCCACGAGATGATCTGCGGCGCGACGATGTCGACGTAGAGGTAGCACAGCACCCAGAGGAACGGCCGCTTGAAGCCGAGCAGCATCATCGCCGCGAAAAAGCCGGTCAGCGCGAGGTTAAGCATCGCCGTGCTCCTCCTCTTCACCCGCCGCCCGATTGACGCGCATCGGCGTTGCGGGCTTGCGGCCCGAGCGGGCCTGCGAATCGGTCCCTTCCGAATCGAGGTCTGACCGCCACAGCAAGCGCCATGCGGCGAGCAGCAGCAGTCCGTGCGATATGGCAAGGGCAAGGATGTCGACCATCGACAGCCGCGTTAGCAGCGCCAAGTTGACGGCGCGTTAAGCGTTCCCCGCTAGGAAATGCAGCTTATGACCCGCATTCTTCACGTGCTCGACCATTCGCTGCCGATCCACAGCGGCTATACTTTCCGCACGCGCGCGATCCTGAAAGCGCAGCAGGCGCTGGGCCTCGACGTGCGCGGCGTGACCGGCCCGCGCTATAACGAGGGCGACGAGGTGGTCGAGGAACACGAGGGACTCCTGTTCCACCGCGTCGGCAGTAAGGTTTCAGGCCCTCCGGTCGTGCGCGAGTGGCGTGAGATCGCCCTGTTCGCGGCGGGAATCGAGAAGGTGGTGCAGCAGTGGCGTCCCGACGTCATCCACGCCCATTCGCCGGTCCTGTGCGGACAGGCCGCGCTCAAGGTCGCCCGCAAGTACGGCATTCCCCTCGTCTACGAGATTCGCGCTTTCTGGGAGGACGCCGCCGTCGGCAACGGCACCGGCAGCGAGGGTTCGCTCAAATACCGCCTCACCCATGCGCTCGAAACGCATGTGGTGCGCAAGGCCGACGCGGTGGTGACGATCTGCGAGGGGCTGCGCGCCGACCTCGCCACGCGCGGGATTCCCGAGGACAAGATCACCGTCATGCCCAATGGCGTCGACCTTGCCCTGTTCGGCACGCCGCTGCCGCGTGACGAGGCGTTTGCCGCGCAGCTCGGCTTCGACGGCCCCGTGATCGGTTTCATCGGCAGCTTCTATGACTACGAAGGACTCGACGTCCTGATCGACGCGATGCCCGCTCTCGTTGCCCGCCAGCCGCGCGCCAAGCTGCTGATGGTCGGCGGCGGCCCGCGCGAGGAGGCCCTGCGCGCACAGGCGGCAGCCTCGCCCGCAGCCGGGGCCATCCACTTCGTCGGCCGCGTTCCGCACCACGAGGTGGACCGCTACTACGCGCTGTGCGACGTCATGGCCTACCCGCGCAAGAAGAGCCGCCTGACCGACCTCGTCACGCCGCTGAAACCCCTCGAGGCGATGGCACAGGGCAAGCTCGTCGCTGCCAGCGACGTGGGCGGCCACCGCGAGCTTGTCACCGACGGCTTGACCGGAGTGCTGTTCACCCCCGACGATGCATCCGCCTGCGCCGAGTCGCTGGCACGGCTGCTCAATGCCCGTGACGAGTGGGAATCCTACCGGATTGCGGGCCGCAAGCACGTGGAAACCCGGCACGATTGGGCCGAGAATGCCCGTCGTTATCCTCTCGTTTACCAAATGCTGGCAGCAAAGACCGATCAAGCAGGGCTGGGAGCCGCCGCGTGAGCACAGGTCCCGGTTCAAGACATAAGGGTAATGCAGTGGCCGACACCAAGCTCACCATCGAGAGCGGCACCGAGGGCGCGGGCGCCAACGCGGGAACCGGCGGACAGCCGATCACGCGCCACCCGCTGTTCCCGGCGATCGTCGCACTGTGGTTCGGCGCGCTCGCCGGGCTCGGCAGCGTGATCGTCAGCTCCTCGACGATCGAGGGACTGGTGCTGGCGCTTGGCATCGACAAGGTGATCCCGATGGCCGCGCCGCCGCTCGGCACGACGATGCGCATCCTGCTGGCGCTCGGCATGACCGGCCTCGGCGCTGCGATCGGCGGCCTGATCGCCCGGCGCATCGCCCGCCCCGCCGCCCTGCCTGCAACCGACGCCGCCGAAGGCGATGAGATCGAGCAGGCCGCCGCCGCACCCGCACCGACCGCGCGTCGCCGCCGTGCCCTCGCCATCGAGCCCGAAGCAGCCCCCGTCGCCGAAGAGCACGCACCGCTGCCCGGCGCACCGACCGACCCTCGCATCCTCAACGTCGCCGATTTCGACATCGACAGCTTCGACGAAGGCCACGACCAGCCCGTGTTCCGTCGCCCGGTGGAAGCCGCCGCCATCGACAGCACCGCCGACGATGCCGACGAGGACGACAACCTGCCTGCATGGCTCGATGCCGAAACCGCCTGGCGCGAGCCCGAATCGACGTTCGGCGCCGATCGCGGCGTGTTCACGACGCCTCCCGGCGCACAGATATTCAAGGCCGAACTCGACGCCGCCGAGGAGGCCGCTCGCGAACCCGTCGAAGCGCCCGTCGGCAGCCGTCTGTTCGAAGCCTATTCACGTGAATTCTCGCCCCGCAGCGACGTAAAGGCCGATGCGGTGCCGGAAACGGTCGAAGAGCCTCTGGCCGGCGCCACTTCCAGCCTCGAAAGGGCCGCACCCGGCTTCAAGCTGCTGCCGCGCCTGCCGCAAGGCGACTGGCGCGCGCCCGAGGCCGAACTCGAAGCGGAAGAAGCGCCTGCGTGGTCCGTACCGGCCTTCGCGGCACCTGCTGCGGAAGAATCGCCTTCTGACGAAGCGCCCTCCGGCATCGAGATCGTCGCTTTCCACGAAGAGCCCGCGCCCTTCGCGGCTCCCTTCGAAGCGGAACCGGAGGCTCCGGCCGAAACTTTCGTTGATGCCGTGGAGGAACCGCGGTCGAGCGCCCGCATCGCCGATGCCGACCTCGGCTCGCTGTCGCAGGTCGAACTGCTCGAACGCCTCGCGCTCGCCATGGAGCGCCGCCGCGAGGATGCGCGCCGCGCCGCCGAGGCAGCCGTCGTGATCCCGCAGGCCATCGTCACGCCATTCGCCGCGCCGATCGTCGAGGCTGAGCCCGAAGCGCAGGACGGTTACGTAGACGCTCATCCGCCGGAACCCGCCCCGTCGTGGCCCGCCGCCGTACCCAGCGCGCTGCGCCCGATCGCGCTCGATCCGATCGACGATGCCGTCGAGCCGCTGGAAGGCTTTACCGCGCCCCGCCACATCGGCCTCACCTCGAGCGAAGAGCGCCCGGGCTTTGACGAGCGCTTCGACCCGCACGCGGCCATCCCCTTCCCCAGCAGCCCGTTCCCGCACACCGCCTTCGAGGCGGAACCGGAAGCCGCTGAAGACGAGGAAGAGGATTCGGTCCTGCAGCAGGGCTATGCCTCGCTGTTCAACCTTTCGCGCCACGCAGCCGTCCGCAAGCCGTTCCTCCAGTTCGGCGACCCCGACGAGGCAGGCGACGAGATCGCCCATGCCACCCCGGTGGAATCCGCCGAGGAAATCCAGGAGGAAAGCCAGGAAGCCGCGCCGTTCGGCCGCCCGGTCCTTCTCCCCAACCCCACCGGCGAAGCTCCGGCGGACTATGAGGAGCGGCCCTTCGACGCCCCGCGCAACGACCCGGAGGCCACCGAACGCGCCCTGCGCGCGGCGCTCGCCACGCTGCAGCGCATGAGCGGAGCGGCCTGAAACCGCCCCTCGACCACCTCAAGCGGATTCGAAAACCCCCATACGGCGCAATCCGGGCGGGGTTTTTGATAATAAAATGCCGAGAAATCCGTCATCCACGCCATCTTGCTGCGCAGCTAGCCGTGTTCGCCATTGCAAAACGGTCCCTGAATCGTCATGGGGACCGTGGGGTCACTATGCCGCGTGGGGTCGTTCGTACGATTCGGTGCGAATCCGCAGGCATGCCCAGTGATCCCCTGCCAAATGGCGCCAAAAAAACACAGGATGGGTTTATATCGATGGGATTTCCTAAGCCCCAGGGCCTCTATGACGCGCGCAATGAACACGACGCCTGCGGTGTGGGCTTCGTCGCCCATATCAAGGGCCAGAAAAACCACGCGATCATTACCCAGGCTCTGGAGATTCTGAAAAACATCGACCACCGCGGTGCGGTGGGCGCCGACCCCTTGCTGGGCGACGGCGCGGGCATCCTGACCCAGATTCCCGACCAGCTGCTGCGCACCTGGGCCACTTCCGAGGGCCTCGAACTGCCGCAGGCGGGCGACTACGCGGTCGCCATGTGCTTCCTGCCGCAGGACGATGCCGCGCGCGAGATGATCGTCTCGATCTTCGAGAAGTTCATCAAGAAGGAAGGCCAGCACCTGATCGGCTGGCGCGACGTGCCCGTCACGCTCGACGGCCTCGGCAAGACCGTGCTCGAATCGATGCCGGTCATCCGCCAGTGCATCGTCGGGCGCGGTGAAAGCTGCGCCGACCAGAACGCCTTCGAGCGCAAGATCCTCGCGATCCGCAAGCAGACCCAGAACCCGCTGGCGGCGCTGGCCGAGAAGCATGACATGCCGGGGCTCACCGAGCTTTATATGCCCAGCTTCTCGACCCGCACGATCGTCTACAAGGGCCTGCTGCTGGCGACCCAGGTGGGCTCGTTCTACGACGACCTGCGCAACCCGGAATTCGTCTCGGCCCTCGGCCTCGTGCACCAGCGCTTCTCGACGAACACCTTCCCGAGCTGGAAGCTGGCGCACCCGTTCCGCTTCATGGCGCACAACGGCGAGATCAACACGGTTCGCGGCAACGTGAACTGGATGAACGCGCGCCGCCGCACCATGGAATCGGAGCTGCTCGGCGCCGATCTCGACAAGATGTGGCCGCTGATCCCGCACGGCCAGTCTGACACCGCGTGCCTCGACAACGCGCTCGAACTGCTGATCGCGGGCGGATACTCCATGGTTCACGCCATGATGATCCTGGTGCCCGAGGCATGGGCCGGCAACCCGCTGATGACCCCGGAACGCCGCGCGTTCTACGAATACCACGCCGCGCTGATGGAGCCGTGGGACGGCCCGGCCGCCGTCGCCTTCACCGATGGCCGCCAGATCGGCGCCACGCTGGACCGCAACGGGTTGCGCCCCGCGCGCTTCCTCGTCACCGACGACGACTTGTGCGTCATGGCGTCCGAGAGCGGCGTCCTTCCGATCAAGGAAGACAACATCGTGCGCAAGTGGCGTCTCCAGCCCGGCCGCATGCTGCTGATCGACTTCGAGGAAGGCCGCATCATCGAGGACGAGGAGATCAAGACCAAGCTGGCCGAGGCCGAGCCCTACGAAGAGTGGCTCGATCGCACGCAGTACAAGCTGGCCGATCTCGATGTGATCGAACCCGAACTGGCCGAGCTGCCCAAGCCCACCGGCACGCTGCTCGATCGCCAGCAGGCGTTCGGCTACACGCAGGAAGACACCACCCGCTTCCTCGAACCGATGGCCGTCAACGCCGACGATCCGCTCGGCTCGATGGGCACCGACACGCCGATCCCGGTGCTGTCGCACAAGTCGCGCCTGCTCTACGACTACTTCAAGCAGAACTTCGCGCAGGTCACCAACCCGCCGATCGACCCGATCCGCGAGGAACTGGTGATGAGCCTGGTCACCATGATCGGCCCGCGCCCGAACCTGCTGGGTCATGACGCCGGCACGCACAAGCGCCTCGAAGTCAGCCAGCCGATCCTGACCGACCTCGGCCTTGCCAAGATCCGCTCAGTGGAGGCCGCGCTCGACGGCGCGTTCCGCACCGGCACCATCGACATGACCTGGGACGCCAAGACCGGCGCCGCCGGGCTTGAGCTGGCGATCAAGGAAATGTGCTGGGCCGCGACCGAAGCGGTGCTGGCGGACAAGAACATCCTGATACTGTCCGACCGCAGCGTCGGCCCGGACCGGATCGCCATGCCCGCGCTGCTGGCGACGGCGGCGGTCCACCACCACCTCGTCCGTCAGGGCCTGCGCATGCAGACCGGCCTTGTCGTCGAAACCGGCGAAGCGCGCGAAGTGCACCACTTCTGCGCTCTGGCAGGCTACGGCGCCGAAGCGATCAACCCCTACCTCGCGCTCGAAACCATCGAGGAAATGCGGGTCCGCAAGAACCTGCCGGTCTCGGCCGAGCAGGCGGCGAAGAACTACGTCTACGCCATCGGCAAGGGCATCCGTAAGGTGATGTCCAAGATGGGCATCTCGACCTACCAGTCGTACTGCGGCGCGCAGATCTTCGACGCCGTCGGCCTGTCCACCGCGTTCGTCGACAAGTACTTTTCCGGCACCGCCACCACCATCGAGGGTGCGGGCCTTGCCGAGATCGCGGAAGAAACCGTGCGCCGCCACGATGCGGCTTACGGTGACAACCCGGTCTTCAAGAACATGCTCGACGTGGGCGGCATCTACGGATCGCGCGTGCGCGGCGAGGAACATGCCTGGACCAGCGAGAACATCGGCCTGCTCCAGCACGCCGTGCGCGGCAACGTGCCTGAAAAGTACCGCGCCTTCGCGCAGACCATCAACGACCAGTCGGAGCGCATGCTCACGATCCGCGGCCTGATGGACTTCGTGCCCGGCCAGTCGATCCACATCGACGACGTCGAGCCCGCGAGCGAGATCGTGAAGCGCTTCGCCACCGGCGCAATGAGCTACGGCTCGATCAGCTGGGAAGCACACACCACGCTGGCCGTGGCGATGAACCGCATCGGCGGCAAGTCGAACACCGGCGAAGGCGGCGAGGATCCCAAGCGCTTCAAGCCGCTGGACAACGGCGACACCATGCGCTCGTCGATCAAGCAGGTCGCCTCGGGCCGCTTCGGCGTCACCACCGAGTACCTGGTCAACGCCGACGACATCCAGATCAAGATGGCGCAGGGCGCGAAGCCCGGCGAAGGCGGCCAGCTGCCGGGCGACAAGGTAGACAAGACCATCGGCGCGACCCGTCACTCGACCCCGGGCGTCGGCCTGATCTCGCCGCCGCCGCACCACGACATCTACTCGATCGAAGACATCGCGCAGCTTATTCACGATCTCAAGAACGTGAACCCGACCAGCCGCGTCTCGGTCAAGCTGGTGTCCGAAGTGGGCGTGGGCACCGTGGCTGCGGGCGTCTCCAAGGCGCGCGCGGACCACATCACGATCTCGGGCTACGAAGGCGGCACCGGCGCTTCGCCGCTGACCTCGCTGACGCACGCGGGTTCGCCCTGGGAAATCGGCCTTGCCGAAACCCAGCAGACCCTGCTGCTCAACAACCTGCGCAGCCGCGTGGTGGTCCAGGCCGACGGCGGCCTGCGCACCGGCCGTGACGTCGCGGTTGCGGCGCTGCTCGGCGCCGAGGAGTTCGGCTTCGCCACCGCACCGCTGATCGCGGCGGGCTGCATCATGATGCGCAAGTGCCACCTCAACACCTGCCCGGTGGGCGTGGCCACGCAGAACCCTGTGCTGCGCGCGCGCTTCACCGGCCAGCCCGAGCACGTCATCAACTACTTCTTCTTCGTGGCAGAGGAACTGCGCGCGATCATGGCCGAACTCGGCTTCCGCACCATCCCCGAGATGGTCGGCCGCGTCGATCGCCTCGACATGAAGAAGGCGATCAGCCACTGGAAGGCCAAGGGCGTCGATCTCTCCAAGGTGCTCTACCAGGCACCGCTGGGCGACGGCCCCTCGCTGGGCTGGAGCGAAGTGCAGGACCACGGCCTCGAACACGCGCTGGATAACGCGCTGATCGAGGGCGCTGCCGATGCTCTGGAAAAGCGCGAAGCCGTCCGCATCGAAAAGCCCGTCATCAACGTCAACCGCACGGTCGGCGCGATGCTCTCGGGTGAAGTGGCGCGTCGCTACGGCCATGACGGCCTGCCCGACAACACGATCAACGTGAAGCTCACCGGCGTCGCCGGCCAGAGCTTCGCCGCCTGGCTTGCCCACGGCGTCACGCTCGACCTGACCGGCGATGCCAACGACTATGTCGGCAAGGGCCTGTCGGGCGGCCGCGTGATCGTGCGCCAGCCGAGTCACGTGAACCGTGACCCGCTCAAGAACATCATCGTCGGCAACACCGTGCTTTACGGCGCGATTTCCGGTGAGGCGTTCTTCAACGGCGTCGGGGGCGAGCGCTTCGCGGTCCGCAACTCGGGCGCGATCGCGGTCGTCGAAGGCTGCGGCGACCATGGCTGCGAGTACATGACCGGCGGCGTCGTGATGGTGCTGGGCAAGACCGGCCGCAACTTCGCGGCAGGCATGTCGGGCGGCATCGCCTACGTCTACGACGAGGACGGCGAGTTCGCGAAGCTGGTCAACCCCTCGATGGTGGACCTGCAGCCGATCTCGGCCGAAGCCGACGAGGACGAAGGCACGGGTCGTCCCCAGCAGCGCACCGTCTCGGTCCGCGACCTGGGTATGGGCGACATGCTGCGCCACGATGCGGAGCGCCTGCGCATCCTGCTCGAACGCCACCACCTGCACACCGGCTCGAAGCGAGCCCGCGCATTGCTCGACGACTGGGCAACTACGCTGGGCAAGTTCGTCAAGGTGATGCCGCGCGACTTCGCGAAGGCCCTGCGCCAGCAGGAAGCCGAACGCCTCGAAGCCGCCTCGGTCGCAGCAGAATAAGATTTAGGAACGTATCAAGATGGGCAAGGAAACCGGCTTCCTCGAACTCGACCGCAAGGACCGCACGTACGGTCCGGTCGAGGATCGCCTCAAGAACTACAACGAGTTCGTCGTCCCCCTCTCGCCCGAGGCGCTGAAGGCACAGGCGTCGCGCTGCATGAACTGCGGCGTGCCGCACTGCCACACCGGCTGCCCGGTCAACAACATCATCCCGGACTGGAACCACCTGGTCTACGAGGACGACTTCAAGAACGCGCTGGAAGTCCTCCACTCGACCAACAACTTCCCCGAGTTCACCGGCCGCATCTGCCCCGCCCCGTGCGAGGCGGCCTGCACGCTCAACATCATCGACGAGCCCGTGACCATCAAGTCGGTGGAATGCGCGATCGTCGACAAGGGATGGCAGGAAGGCTGGATCACGCCGCAGGTGCCCGAAAAGCGCACCGGCAAGTCGGTCGCCGTTGTCGGCTCCGGCCCGGCGGGCATGGCCTGCGCCCAGCAGCTCGCCCGCGCCGGTCACTCGGTCACCCTGTTCGAGAAGAACGACCGCGTCGGCGGGCTGATGCGTTACGGCATCCCCGACTTCAAGATGGAGAAGCACCTCATCAACCGCCGCCTCGTGCAGATGATGGCGGAAGGTGTGGAGATCAAGACGTCGGTGGAAGTGGGCGTCACCGTCTCGGTCGCCTCGCTCAAGGAGAACTTCGACGCGGTGGTCTTCGCCGGCGGCGCCGAAGACCCGCGCCCGCTCGCGATCCCCGGCTTCGAGCTTCCCGGCGTGCGCTACGCGATGGAGTTCCTGACCCAGCAGAACAAGCGCAACGCCGGCGACGACGAACTGCGCGCCGCCCCGCGCGGCACCCTGTCGGCCACCGGCAAGCACGTCATCGTCATCGGCGGCGGCGATACCGGTTCGGACTGCGTCGGCACCTCCAACCGCCAGGGCGCCGCTTCGGTGACCCAGCTGGAGATCATGCCCAAGCCGCCGACGATGGAAGACAAGGCGCTGTCGTGGCCGTTCTGGCCGCTCAAGCTGCGCACCTCTTCCAGCCACGAGGAAGGTGCGACCCGCGACTGGGCCGTGCTGACCAAGCGCGTCATCGGCGACAACGACGTCAAGGGCCTCGAATGCGTCCGCGTCGAGTGGAAGGGCGGCAAGATGCAGGAGATCGAAGGCAGCGAGTTCACGCTCGAAGCCGACCTGATCTTCCTCGCCATGGGCTTCCTCGGCCCGCGCAAGGCCGGCATGCTCGACCAGTCGGGCGTCGAACTGGACGCGCGCGGCAACGTGAAGGCGAACGTCTTCGAATACCGCACCAGCGACGAGAAGATCTGGTCCTGCGGCGACATGCGCCGCGGTCAATCGCTGGTCGTTTGGGCGATTCGCGAAGGCCGCCAGTGCGCGCGTTCGGTGGACGAGGCGCTGATGGGCGTGAGCCAGCTGCCGCGCTGATTTGCGGCGTTGCCGGATTGAGAGGGGGCGTGCCGCAAGGCGCGCCCCTTTTTCGTTGCGCCTTGCCTCTGGGGCTTCGACAAGCTCAGCCTGAGCGGAATTTAAAGAACGGCTCTCCAACCCGCTCAGGCTGAGCTTGCCGAAGCCTTCGCCGCACGCATCACGCCCGCGCGATCACTTCTCCCGCCGCCTTGACCCCGAACCCATCGCCCGGCTCTCTCCGCACCCAAAGGGAGACCCGTCATGCTGCTCGAAATCGCGGAAATCGAAGTACGTCCCGGAGCCGAAGACCAGTTCGCCAGTGCTATGCGTGATGCCGGGATAGCCCACCTCGCCACCTGCGAGGGCGTCGTCTCCGCCCGCTTCGGGCGCGGGGTGGAGAACCCGTCGAAGTTCACCTTCAACGTTGTGTGGACTTCGATGGAAGCGCACCAGAACGCCCGCACGCTTGAAGCATTCGGCAAATTCCGAGCCTGCTTCGGCGATCTCTCGATCGGCGGCGCAATGAGCCACTACGTGATGGACGAGGCGGTAGAGGGCCGTTCGGCCTGACTCGTCGCCCCGGAATCACCAGTCGATCGTGCCGCGCCCATGCTCCGCGAGAAACGCATTGGCCCGGCTGAAATGCCCGCAGCCGAAGAATCCCTGATAAGCCGACAGCGGGCTCGGATGCGGCGCCGTCAGCACCAGATGATGGCTCTCCATGAGCCCCGGCACGCTCAGCGCCTTCTTCTTCGCATGGCTGCCCCACAGCATGAACACGCAGGGCTCCGCCTTCGCCGCAACGGCCGCAACGGCCGCGTCGGTGATCGCTTCCCAGCCGCGCTTCTGGTGCGAACCGGCCTGCCCGGCCTCCACCGTCAGCGCGTTGTTGAGCAGCAGCACGCCCTGCCGCGCCCAGTGCTCCAGATTGCCGTGCCCCGGCGCGGCGACATCGCAGTCGGTCGCCAGTTCCTTGTAGATGTTGACCAGCGAGGGCGGCACTTTCACCCCCTCCTGCACCGAGAACGACAGGCCATGCGCCTGTCCCGGCCCGTGGTAGGGGTCCTGCCCCAGAATCACCACGCGCACCTGATCGAGCGGCGTCAGTTCCAGAGCCCGCAGCCGGGTGCCGCGCGGGGGATAGATCACCTTGCCCGCCGCTTCCTCGGCCTTGAGCCAGCCGCCCAGCCTGCGCGCCTCGGGGGTGGCAAGCACCGGCCCCAGCGCGGAAGCCCAGCTCTCCGGAACGGCCTGGACGTCCTGTGTTGCCGACATGCCCTCAACCTTTCCGAAAAACCCGCGCGGCAGTGCGCGCGCCATTGCGAAACCGCCAGCCAGTCCCTAAGCATTTTCGGATCATGGCTGTCCATCTCCACGAAGAAGATCTCCCCGAAGGCGTGCTCGCGCCGGGTCCCGTCGCTATCGACACCGAGACCATGGGCCTCATCACCGCCCGTGACCGGCTCTGCGTCGTGCAGATTTCGGACGGCAAGGGCGACGAGCACCTCGTCCGCTTCAAGCCCGGCAGCGATTACGCCGCGCCGAACCTGAAGGCCGTGCTGGCCGATCCGGCGCGCCTGAAGCTGTACCACTTTGCCCGCTTCGACCTTGCCGCGATCGAGCACTACCTCGGCGTAACCGCCGCGCCGGTGTTCTGCACCAAGATCGCCAGCAAGATGGTGCGCACCTATACCGACCGCCACGGCCTGAAGGACCTGGTGCGCGAACTGCTTGGCAAGGAAGTGTCCAAGCAGCAGCAGTCGAGCGACTGGGGCGCCCCTGAACTGACCGAGGCTCAGAAGGACTACGCCGCGTCGGACGTGCGCTACCTGCATGCGATGCACGAAATCCTCGTGGTGCGTCTGGCGCGGGAGAACCGCACCGAACTCGCCCAGGCCTGTTTCGATTTCCTTCCGGCGCGCGCCCGGCTGGACCTTGCAGGCTGGCCGGACCACGACATCTTCAGCCACGAAGCAGCCTGACCCGTCCACGGGAGTTACCTGAAACGCCATGTCCGTCGAAGCTATCAAGATCCAGAACCGCCGCCGGCACTTCGCCGCGCCCGGTGGCTCGCATGATCGGCTCGTCGGGCTGCTGGCAAAGGTGCTCCCGGCGGGTATCGGCCTTGTCGCCGCCGTGATGATTCTCGTTCCGCTGTCCCCGCGCGGCGAGATCAGCTTCCTGCTCGACCGCAACAAGGTTGCGATCACCAGCGAACGCCTGCGCGCGGACGATGCCGCCTATCGCGGCAAGGACAACAAGAACCGCGACTTCACGGTCAATGCCGGAACCGCCGTGCAGAAGAGCGCGACCACGCCGATCGTCGAGATGCTGGGCCTCAAGGCCCTGATGAACCTCAACGACGGCCCGGCCGAAATCGTCGCCCCGCGCGGCGCCTACAACTACGACAGCGAGCAGATCGCCGTCGATGGTCCGGTCAACTTCGCCGCTCCCGACGGGTACAAGATGACCACGCGCAATGTGGCCATCGATGTGAAGCAACAGACCGCCGTGGGTACAGGGGGTGTCGATGGCACCGTGCCGACGGGCACCTTTCGTGCGGACTCAATGAAAGCCGACCTCGAGAACCGCACCGTGACCCTCGAAGGCAACGCCCGCCTGCGCATGACGCCGGGCAAACTCAGGATACCCCAATGATCGCCGCCCCCCGCATGCTCTACCGTACCGCACTGGTCCTGCCGGTGCTGGGCCTCGCCGCCCTTGCCGGGTCGCAGCAACTGGGCGCGCAGGTCTTCAACGGTCACAACTCCAACGCCCCGGTGGACTATGCCGCCGACCGCATCGAACTGCAGGACAAGCAGGATCGCGTAATCCTGTCCGGCAACGTCGACGTGAAGCAGGCCGAACTGCGCCTGCGCGCGTCGCGCACGGTGGTGAACTTTACCAATCAAGGCTCGATGCAGATCCAGCGCATCACCGCGAGCGGTGGCGTTGTCGTCTCTCGCCCCGACGAAACCGCGACGGGTGATGTCGGCGTCTACGACTTCAACCAGCGCATCATCACCATGACCGGCAATGCCACGATCAAGCGCAGCAACGGCGACGTGCTGCGTGGCGGCCGACTGGTGGTGGACCTCAATAGCGGCGTCTCCTCTGCCTCGGCCGGACCGAATGGTCGGGTATCCGGCACATTCTCGGTGCCGAAGCAGAAGGGGAACTGAGCCTGCAAAGGCTTACTCTCAATTAAGAATATTTAACCTAAATGGCGTTTTCCTACACAATTTGAGATGCGTATCTGGATAAGGGTTCCGTTCCAAGCCGAGGAGCCCCAATGCCCACCAGCCCTATCCAGATGCCTTCGGGCTATGCGACCGCCTTCGCTATCGGTTTCACCGATGGAGAAAGCAGCAGTCTGTCCTTAGTGGAAAACGGCCGCCCCCTGCCGGTCACGACGCTGTCGGCTTCCACCCCCGAACCTCTGACTGGCACTACGGCGACCAGCACATCGACTGGGCCATTCCTTCCAGCGCCGGGAAGACCGGTATTCATTACCCTGACAGGAATCTGGCAAGGTTCCGCCACCCTGCTCCGTTCTATCGATGGCGGAGTGACGCAGCAGCCCCTGACGCTGGGGGGCGATGCCTGGGGCACTTTCTCGCAAAATGTTTGTGAGCCGGTGTGGGAGGAATTCGAAAGCGGTGCTGCTCTCTACCTCGCGATTACCCTGACTTCGGGGTCGTTAACCTATCGGGTCGCGCAATAGCCGACGCAAACTTTTCCGTAGGAGAGACGATCCATGCCTATCGATATCATTGCGCGCGGTGCGAACACAGCCCATCGCCGAAACCTTGCTTCCAAAGCGCCGCGCAAAGGCGCTTCACTGATCGGAATGGATAGCGGCGGAACCGTCCGAGACCGTATAAACTGGGTCACACCTGAATCATTCGGGGCCATCGGCGACGGCAGTGTGGCCAATGCCGCGATTGATACGTCTGCGCTTCAGCAAGCAGTGAACTCTGGCAAGCCGGTTCTGCTTCGGCCTGGCGCAATCTACCAGATCAATGCCGAGATCAGGCCCCCCGACGGTACGGACCTTGTCATAAGCGGGCATCGCAACACGGGAGACAAGCAAAGCGTCTTGAACGCTGCCCCCGGATTCAAGGGCTGGATGCTGAGACCGAAGGCGTCCTATGATATCCGCGACGTAAAACTCAATGGCAACAATCTCGATGGCTGCTATCTGATTGGCAGCCCCGATGCCGCATCGGCGGGAATCGCCCGGATCGAGCGCGTCTACGTCGCCAATGCGGATATTGGCATATTCTTCGATACGGCCTGGAATCATCCTTGGGGACTCTATTACAATCAGATCGTTGGCGTCGGCTTTAGAACTGGCGGGATCAACCTTGGTGGCACAAGCGGTGCCGGCTCGTCGGGCGAGAGTGCCTGGACGATGGACAATATCAACATCAACGGAAGCCCTTCCGGGAATGGCATCGTTGCCAGCGATGTCGTCATTACTCCGGGAACCCCAGATTCCACGCACGATACCATTGCGTGGAATAACGATGCACCTCCACGCTACGGTTGGTGCGTCATGCGTTCCGCCGACGGCAGAACCGGCTGGCATGTCCCGCCAAACTGGGTGAGCGGCGGCCTTTCAGCCAACACATTCTCCGCCAGCAAAACGGCCGGGGAGAATTGGCAGTATGCCGTCGTCCGAATGACCCGCGGTGTATCCATCCGTCGCGGCAAGGCAATCTGGGCAGGAGTCGTCCAGTCAGAATATTTCGGTATCGGCCTGTATTTCCAAGATATCGTCTCGGCAGATGTGCGTCAGTACTATGCCGAAACACGAGATCGATTCCCGCCGTTGCCACAGTTCTGTGGAATATTCGCTGCCAATTCAAACGTATCCATCGGTGGCGGGTGGGTCGAACAACTTGGTTACGGCCTGATCGCGGCTTCGAACGGGCGCATCAACCTGACAGGCCCGTTCCGCACCAACAATTGTAGGTGGGGCAAAGCCGCGATCGGCGGAGCGACAACTCAAGCGATGCGACTATTCGGAGATTTGATGGCAACGGGTACGACACCCAACACCATCGTTCCTTTGACAGGCAGTGCCTACGATTACACTTCGGCGGGTGTCGAGCACGATACCGATAACGCCGCAATGACATCTTACGTAGATGGCGCGGGCGGGTCTGGATATTCCGTAAGGCGTCGTGGAGTTACCAAAGGACGTTTCTACGCCAACACGTCCGGATACTCCCAGCTTGAAGCCGAATATATCAAGATCGCCCAGCCCGGTAAGTCGGCACTGGTTCCTATCGTGAACAAGAATTACACGACCGCCATAACTCCGGGAGCCTCAACCCCATTCATGACACTGTCGGGATTGCCGACAAATTCCGCAGCCGCAGCCAGCCTGTTCATTCAGATTGTCGGACGAGACGCATCCTCTGTGGTTCGGCAATCGCAAGCATGTCGACTTGACATCTCGTTGATCGAGACGGCTGGAACAGGGGTCGTCGCGTCCATTGTATCCTCAAGCCCGGTGGCAGCGATACAACTAGGGACCATGGGAAGTCCGGTGTTTGCCACCAGCGCAACGAACGGCACCGTCATGCTCACATGCACGGTGAATTCCAGCATGCCATCGCTATCGTTGTATGCCGTACCCATCGTCGGCACCGCCGAAGCGCAGACCATAAATATGGTTCAGTCGTAAACGTCCGGATCTGAACTTTAAAACGCCCGATCGTGCACCAGCACCCGCATGGTCAGGAAGATGATCTGAAGATCACGCATGATCGTCCACCCCTCCAGGTACTCGAGGTCGGCCTGGAGGCGGTTGACGAGATCGGATTCGTGATCCGTGGCGCCGCGAAAACCGCGTACTTGCGCAAGACCCGACAATCCCGGCTTGAGCGAGTGACGCTGCCAGTACCTCAGATCGACTTCCCAGAAGAGCTTGTCGCCCGCCAGAGAACCCGTCGCATGCGGACGCGGGCCGACCAGGCTCATGTCGCCGAGCAGCACGTTGAACAACTGCGGCAGTTCATCGATGCTGGTGCGGCGGATGAAGCGACCGATGCGGGTGATCCGCTGATCGTCCTTGGAGGCCGAAACGTTGCCGTTCGTGTCGCACAGGGCCTGCGTCATCGAACGAAACTTGTACATGTTGAAGAAGCGGTTGCCCCGACCCATGCGGCGCTGTGTGAAGAACACAGGCCCGCCGTCCTGCACCTTCACCGCCAGCGCAACCACGACCAGAAGCGGGGACAAGGCGAGAATTGCACCTCCCGCGAAGGCGACGTCGAACAGGCGCTTGACGGCACGATCACGTAGCCCGAGCGGCCCCGCAGACACCATCAGCAACCCGTGCTTGCCAACCACACGCGCACCTTGCGCGCCGAGGCGCGCGACCTCGTCGTCGAGGACTTCGCCATCGACGTTGGCGCCCTTGAGCATCATCGCCCATTCGGCGCGGCGTCCTGCAGGGCAACTCACGATTACGCGGTCGATATTGCGCAGGACGAGCCCGATGCGGTCCAACGCATTAGGGTCGTTGAGGTTGGGCCGCAGGCCCATTCCTGCCGCCGAGATGCGAATCGCACCGCGCACCTGCACTTGCGGTCCACCATCGTCGATTATGAGTTCATTGATGATGTTGTCGCCGCAACGCCACCGCACGAAGCTGCGCAGTTGCAGCCGCATCCATGCGATCACCGCCATTGCCGCCAGCGCGCCGCCATTAAAGCCGGAACGCGAGACATCGGCATCGGGCCGAATCAGGAACTGCACGAAGACCACGACAACCATCGCGATCACGACCGCAAGCAGCGCCCTGAACACACCTTTCCAACCATCTTGCAGCGAGGCGGTGGAATAAGCACCGTTGTAAAGCGCCAGAGTCAGGAAGATAGGGAGGATGAGTTGGGCATGGACCAAGCTCTCGCCAAGTCCTTGCGCGCCTGCCAGAATATAACCTGTCGATGCAAAACCGATGAAAATCGAAACGATATCGCCGACGACGAGGGAGAGGTAGCACTGCAGGCGCCGACGCTCGAGCGAAGGTGCAACGAGAAGATCGTCGAGATCGGCCCGCTCCTTGGCAAGTGAACCTGCGGCAAATGGGGCGTTCATGCTGGCAGCACCCGGGCTTGCGAACTCACGCTGAATGCCTCCCTCATCAGAACCTCAGCGCGCGCCGCATGGACATCATGCTGCGACGCAATAGGTATATGCCCGTATGTACTGGCGAGGCAACCCGAAAAGCGGATTCAGTCAGGACGTGGTAATTGTCGGTCGTTTCGAATTAGGACGCGCTGACCTTGCAATTGTCAAAAGACCGTCAGCCAATAAAAGCTCGGCATTCTGACTGTTAGCTAGCAGCATCTGGTGCAGCGCTACCAATCGAGCGACGAGCCGCTCAAGCCGATACCCGCGCCAGAGTTGCAACTGGGCAGTCAGCGCCGGCTGGTCCTTCCAGAATATCCGCCTCGCGCCGGCCTCGGCCTTGAGGAACCCTCCAACGTCGCGGCTGTCGCCCAGCCGTGCATTCAGACCGGCGAGCTGTGCCGTTCGGCGCTCGAAGGCGAGCAGAAGGCCGACCGGGTTCATGCCCTGATCGCGCATCCGCTTGAGTTCGGGACCGATGGCATCGCGCCTGCCGCCCAGCACGGCATCCACGAGCGGCGAAAAATCGTCATCTTCGGTCGATGCGCCGATCGCGTCGAGGTCTCCGGAGGCGACCGGGCGGGGCGTCTCGGGCGAAGCATCAAGGTAGAGCGCCAGCTTGGTGACTTCCGAGCGCGCCAGTCGCGTATCGAGCCCAGCACCTCGCGCAATGCGCTCGGCGATCTCGCTGCCCAGCTTGAGCCCTGCAGCATTCGCCATCGTCCGCACCGAAGCGGTTACCGAAGCAAGGTCCGGCGGATAGAACATCGCCACGAGGCCATCCGGCCGGGCCGCGAGCAACTTGGCGGTGCGCGACTTGTCGGTGGCACCGGTGGCAACGATCAGGACCGGGCAACCCTCCACGTCGTTCTCCAGCAGGGTCTGGACGGCATCGTGCGCCTCATCGCCCTGCGCGCGCACCCAGATATGGCGCGCACCGCCGAACAGCGAAGTGGAACGGGCCTCGTCGCCAAGACGGACCGGATCGCGGCGCAGTTCTGCACCCGACATTTCGACACGCTCGCCAATGTCGGGGAGAAACGAGAGAATCTTCGCCGCCGCATCCGAGGCTCCCGATTCGTCGGGACCGCAGAAGAAGAAGACACGGGCATCGCGGGCAGCACGCTGGGCGAGGCCCGCGAATTCCTTCTGAGTGGCCTTCACGGCCTGTTACTGGGCGGTTTCACCGCGCAGACGCAGCGCGATGTTGGTGACGATGCGCGTCGCGATGTCCTTGGACATGTTCTCCAGCGCAGTCTGTTCGGCCGCAATGGTCGCGTAGTCGGAGGAGACGACGTCGATCCCCGCGTCGGAGCCTGCGGTCTGGTCAAGGACCACTTCACCGCTACCCACGTCCACCAACTGGTAGCGCGCGCGCAGGGTGCGGCGTTCGCGGCCCACGGTATCGTCCGACAGTAGCGCGAAGCTCTCCAGCTTGTCGTCGAGGCGCACGTCGAGCCGGTACTTCGGCGCGACGCCCTTGGCGCCCGATACGCCAAGCTCGTCGACCAGCGCATTGCGCACCAGCCAGCCGGCCTTGCCCTGAATCGAGGACACTTCGACAGCAGCAAGCCCCTGCGCGACGGCGGCATTGCCGCCGCCCGCATACATCGGCTGCAGCCCGCACCCGGCGAGCAGCACGGCTCCAGTGAGGGCAATTAAAGCCTTCACGCGACGAGATTTACCAGTCGGTCGGGCACCACGATCACCTTGCGAATTTCCGCACCATCGAGTGCACGCTGCACCTTCTCGCTGGCGAGGGCAAGCGCCTCGAGGTCTTCCTTCGACGTGCCCTTGGCGACGGTGAGGGTATCGCGCAGCTTGCCCTTGACCTGCACCGCCACGGTTACCTCGTCATCCACCAGCAGCGCCGGATCGACTTCGGGCCATGCGGCGTCGGCGATCAGGCCCTCGCCTATCGAAGACCACGCCTCTTCGGCAAGGTGCGGCATCATCGGCGACACCAGCAGCAGCAGCGTGCGGATCGCGGCGGAACGGCTGGCGGAGGGCTGGGCCTTCTCCACCGCGCCGGTCAGTTCGTAAATGCGCGCCACGGTCTTGTTGAAGCCGAGCGATTCGATGTCACGCGCCGCCGCGTCCACGGTCTGGTGAACCTTGCGGTCGATGGCCTTGTCCTCGCCGGTCGCCGCCGCGTCGTACTGCGCGAACAGGCGCCACAGGCGCTGGACGAAGCGGCCACAGCCTTCGATCCCAGCTTCGGACCAGGGCAGGTCGCGCTCGGGCGGGCTGTCGGACAGCATGAACCAGCGGATCGCATCGGCGCCGTAGGTCGCGACGATCTCGTCGGGATCGACGACGTTCTTCTTCGACTTCGACATCTTGATGACGCGGCCGACCTCGATCGGGGCGCCATCGGCCTTGAGCGTCGCGCCTTCGGAGGTGCGGTCCACTTCACTGGGGGCAAAGTAGATCGGCTGGCCGTTGGCTTCGTTCACGCGGCTATACGTCTCGTGCGTGACCATGCCCTGCGTGAACAGGCTGCCGAACGGTTCCTTGACCTCGATCTTGCCGATGCGGGCCAGCGCGCGGGTCCAGAAGCGAGCGTAGAGCAAGTGCAGGATCGCATGCTCGATGCCGCCGATGTACTGTTCCACCGGCAGCCACTCGGCAATTTTTGCCGGGTCGAACGGGCGGTCGTCAGGCTGGCTGGCGAAGCGCAGGAAGTACCACGAGGAATCGACGAAAGTGTCGAGCGTGTCGGTCTCGCGGCGGGCCGGGTGGCCGCACTGCGGGCAGTCGACGTGCTTCCAGGTCGGGTGGCGCACCAGCGGGTTGCCCGGCGTCTGGAAATCGACGTCCTCGGGCAGCACGACGGGCAGGTGCTTCTTGGGCACCGGCACCACGCCGCAAACCTCGCAATGGATGAACGGGATCGGCGTGCCCCAGTAGCGCTGGCGCGAAACGCCCCAGTCGCGCAGGCGCCAAACCGTCTTGCCCTCACCCCAGCCTTCGGCTTCGGCGCGGGCGATGACGGCGGCCTTGGCCTCCGCAACGCTCAGGCCATCGAGGAAGTCGGAGTTCACCAGAACGCCGTCGCCGGCCTCGGACTCGCCGTCGAAAGGCTTGTCGGCCTCCTCCGCGCTCGCCGCGACGACGCGCGCGATCGGAAGCCGGTACTTGGTCGCGAACTCGAAGTCGCGCTGGTCGTGGCCGGGGACGGCCATGACCGCACCGGTGCCGTAGTCCATCAGCACGAAATTGGCGATGTAGACCGGCAGCGGCGCGCCCGTGAACGGGTGCCTCGCGGTGATGCCAGTGTCGAAGCCCAGCTTCTCGGCCGTTTCAAGCTCTGCGGCGGTGGTGCCGCCCTGCTTGCACAGCGCGATGAAGTCCTGAACCTCGGGTCGCCCTTCGGCCGCGCCTTGCGCGATCGGGTGATCGGCGGCAACGGCAACGAAGCTTGCGCCGAAGATCGTGTCCGGGCGGGTCGAGTAGACCTCCACCTTTCCACCGGTCGAAAGGTCGAAGCTGAACTGCAGGCCCTGCGACTTGCCGATCCAGTTCTCCTGCATCGTGCGGACCTTTTCGGGCCATTTGTCGAGCGTGGAGAGGCCGTCCAGCAGTTCGTCGGCGAAGTCGGTGATCTTGAGGAACCACTGGGAGAGCTTGCGCTTCTCGACCAGCGCGCCCGAGCGCCAGCCGCGCCCGTCGATCACCTGTTCGTTCGCCAGCACGGTCTGGTCGACCGGGTCCCAGTTGACCGCCGATTCCTTGCGATAGACGAGATCGTGGGCGTAAAGGTCGAGGAACAGCGCCTGTTCGTGGCCGTAATATTCCGGCTCGCAGGTCGCGATCTCGCGACTCCAGTCGAGCGCGAAGCCGAGGCGCTTGAGCTGCGCCTTCATGTTCGCGATGTTCTCGCGCGTCCAGCCGCCGGGGTGGACGCCCTTTTCCATCGCCGCGTTCTCGGCGGGCATGCCGAAGGCGTCCCAGCCCATCGGGTGCAGGACCTCGAAGCCCTTCATCCGCTTGTAGCGCGCCAGCACGTCGCCCATCGTGTAGTTGCGGACGTGGCCGATATGGATGCGGCCCGAAGGATACGGGAACATCTCCAGCACGTAGCTGCGCGGCTTCGCGGAAGTGTCGTCGGCGCGGAAGCTCTGCGCTTCGTCCCACGCAGCCTGCCAGCGCGTGTCCGCCTGTGCGGGATCGAACCGCTCGGTCATCTTTGTCTAAACTCCTGCGGGACCGGCCCGCCAAATGAACGGGGCGGCCGCAAGGGCCGCCCGATAATTCTTAACCGCCGATCGAATCGCGGCGCAGGTCGCGGGCACGGGTGAGGATGATGTCCTCGAGCTTCTGCACCGTCGCGGCCTGGACCGGCGCGGCGACCCAGCCACCGCCCTGCGCCACTTCGCGCACGGCGGTGACGCGCAGCGCATCGGCGCGCAGGTCCTGGTCGAGGATCGCGATCGACACCTTCACGCGCTCGGTCGGAGTCTTGGGATTGACGTACCAATCGGTGATGATCACGCCGCCGGCGCTGTCCGACTGGAGCAGCGGCATGAACGACACCGAATCGAGGCTGGCGCGCCACAGGTAGCTGTTCACGCCGATGGTGGTGACCTGCGAAGGCGCGAGCTTGGCCTGCTCCTTCTTCCTGCCACCGCCGCAACCGGCCAGTGCCAGCGCCGCCGCGGCGCAGATGCCCACGGTCGTCAGCGTGCGCACGGTGAAGAGGCCGTTGTCGGTGCTGGCTTTCATGTTCGTTCCCAAATCCGGTGTCAGAGGCTGCAGACGCGGCGCACGCCGAGCCTGTCGTCAAAACGCCTCTATAACCGCCAGTGGGCCAGCGGCAAGAGCGCCTTTCCGATGCCAAGTCCCAAGCAGGGCAAGGATGAGCGCGTCCTGAACGGAAGGCGCTGCGTCTTTACCCCCGCACTCAGGACGTGTTAATCTGCGACCGTCATCATTTGCAGACCCCGTCACGGCGAGTCTGCCACGGGGCAAAGAGAAGCAGACAGGGGCGTTTGATGAGTACCGAGGGTGAAGGCGCTACCCGAGGAGGCATGAAGGGAAGCCTGCTGCTGGCGGGTTGTGTCGCCCTGCTGGCCCTGCCCAGCGCGGTGCTCGCCTTCTCCACCGACTTCAAGGGCGACACCGCGGCCAATTCGGGACAGATCGATCCGCTGGCGCCCGAGACGACGCAGGAGAACCTGTCGCAGGCCATCGCAATGCGTTCGCTGGCTAAAGGCGATCTTTTTCCATTTACGCCGGCGGGCACGCCCAACCGCCCGGATCGTGCCGTGACCGTCGCCGTCCGCGTCGATCCCGAGGCGGCGCAGGCAATCATCGTCCATGGCCGGTCACCGCTTGCGCAGATCAGCCAGGATCCCGCGCGACTGCGTATCGCGCCCACCGCTTTCAATCTCGGCGTGTCGCGCGGATACCAGAACTTCGCGCAGAACCTCGTCCCGCAGGCGCCCAGCCGGCCAATGGCGGAACTGCCGGACCTCAAGAAGTTCAGCCTTTCACCGGGAACGGCAAAGCAGGACGAGCCGCGCTTCAGCCCGAGGATATCTCTCGACGAGAAGAAGGCGTCAGGTCGGGCCCCGCGCACATTCGCAATCGATGGCAGCGAAGTCGATCTCGGCGGCGCCTATCGCGTCACCGAAAATCTCGATGTGACGGCCGGGGTGCGTTATTCGCAGGATCGTGAACGCCTCGTCCCCCTGACCGACCGGAAACAGGATAGTCAGGCGGTCTATGTCGGAACGCAGTTCAAGTTCTGATACAAGCAATATTGATTGCAAAATCCGCAATCAAGAATGCTGCATTTAGGTCAATGGTCGGCCTTGCCGCCGTCATAATCCTTCCATAGCCTTGTCGTCGGTGGATGCTCACAACGAAAGGCTAAACATATGGCGCGCGTTGCAATTGTAACCGGCGGGACCCGGGGTATCGGCGAAGCTGTGTCGCTCGCACTGAAAGAACGCGGTCACACCGTCGTCGCGAATTACGCCGGCAACGAAGAAAAGGCGGCCGCTTTCACCGAGCGCACCGGTATCCCTTCCTACAAGTGGGACGTGGGTGATTTCGAGGCGACGCAGGACAGCTGCGCGCGCATCGCGTCCGAAATCGGTCCGATCGACATCGTGATCAACAACGCAGGGATCACCCGCGACGGCGTGCTCCACAAGATGAGCTTCGACGACTGGAACGACGTCATGCGCGTCAATCTGGGCGGCTGCTTCAACACCGCCAAGGCGACCTTCTCGGGCATGCGCGAGCGTGGCTGGGGCCGCATCGTCAACATCGGTTCGATCAACGGACAGGCCGGCCAGTACGGCCAGGTGAACTATGCCGCTGCAAAGAGCGGTATCCACGGGTTCACCAAGGCGCTGGCGCAGGAAGGTGCCAAGTACGGAGTGACCGTCAATGCGATCGCGCCGGGCTATATCGATACCGACATGGTCGCCGCCGTGCCGCCGCCGGTGCTGGAGAAGATCGTCGCCAAGATCCCGGTCGGCCGTCTCGGCAGCGCCTATGAGATTGCGCGCGGCTGTGCCTTCCTGTGCTCGGAGAACGCGGCATTCGTCACCGGATCGACGCTGAGCATCAACGGCGGCCAGCATATGTACTGATGGTGGCAGGCAACGCGGCGGCGCAACAACAGGCGCAACTTGAACTCATCGCCCGAAAAGCGTAGGGTTACCGCCGCAAACGACACTGGTCTGTGGCCATGTGGATCAAGCCCTCGCCGCTGCAACGGCGGGGGCTTAGTCGTTTTCGGGCAGAACGCCCTGAACCGAACGTCTGGGGGACACGCTGCAACGCATCCCCCACCCGTTGCCTACTTCCGGCCCTTCACCTCCACCACCTTCAGGATGAGGGTGGCAAAGGCGAACAAGGCCCCAAGGAAGAGGCACAAGTCAGCAAACGACACTGGCTTTTCCTCCAAGGGATCGACGGCAGGAGTGCCGCCGCTGATCACCCTATAGGAAAAATCCTACATGTTCCATATTTGTTCTCATCAAGCGTCAGACGAGTTCGCCCAGCGCTGCCGCGTCGAAGCCCTTCAATTCGCCAGCATTTCCATCACGCACCTTGGAGACCCAGTCGGGATCGGTGATGAGCGCGCGGCCAACGGCGATCAGGTCGAACTCATCGCGTTCCATGCGTTCCACGAGTCGATCGAGGCCGACGCTCGACGAGCCCTCGCCACCGAACGCAGCCATGAAATCGCCGGAAAGTCCCACTGACCCGACGCTGATGGTGGTGGCACCGGTGAGCTTCTTGGCCCAGCCGGCGAAGTTCAACCCGTTCTCGCCGTCGATCTCCGGGAACTCGGGCTCCCAGAAACGGCGCTGCGAACAGTGCAGGACATCTACGCCCGCTTCGACCAGCGGCTCTAGCCAGTCGGCCATGAGGTCCGGAGTCTCGGCAAGGCGCGCGGCATAGTCCTGCTGCTTCCACTGGCTCAGGCGCAGGATCAGGGGATAGCCCGGCCCCACCGCCTCGCGCACCGCCGCCACGACTTCGGCCGCAAAGCGCGAACGCTCACGAATGGTCGCGCCGCCGTAGCGGTCGGTGCGCAGGTTGCTGCCCGACCAGAAGAACTGGTCGATGAGGTAGCCATGCGCACCGTGCAGTTCGACCACGTCGAAGCCAAGCCGCTTTGCATCGGCCGCAGCACGAGCGAACGCGGCCACGCTGTCCGCGATGGCTTCCTCGCTCATCGCCTCGCCGCGCGGGACATCGGGCGCATCGTAGCCCGACGGGCTCTCGACGGGCGCATCGGGCACCCACTCGGTCATGAAGCTCTTGGTCGCGCCGGTGTGCCACAATTGCGGCCCCATGCGGCCGCCTGCTCCGTGCACCGCATCGATTACCTGCTTCCAGCCGCCCAGGGCAGGCTCACCATGGAAGAAGGGGATCCCCGGATCGTTGCGAGAGGCAGGGCGGTCGATCACAGTGCCTTCGGACAGGATCAGGCCGACACCACCTTCGGCCCGGCGGCGGTAATAAGCGGCCTGCGCCTCGCCGGGGATGCCCTCGGCGGCGAAGGCCCGGGTCATCGGCGCCATGACGATGCGGTTGGGAAGGTCCAGCGAGCCGATGCGGAACGGCTTGAACAGAACGTCGGTGGCACTTGCGGTCATTGCGGAGGAACTCCGGTTTGCTGGGGGAGCCACTTAGGTATATATTGGATACTTGACGTCAATGAGGCACCTTATGGTGCGCAAGTATATCCAGGGATACCTTGATGCCGGAATGCGAGCATTTCTCCGTCGATTGCCCCAGCCGCCTGCTGTTCGACCAGATCGCCGACAAGTGGTCGATGATGGTGCTGACGGTGCTCGACGCTGGACCGATGCGCTTCAACGGCATCAAGCGTCATCTGGAAGGCGTGACTCAAAAGGCGCTTACGCAGTGCCTGCGGCGGCTGGAGCGCAACGGCCTGCTGGAGCGACGGGTCATCGCCGCATCCCCCATCGGGGTGGAGTATGAGATCACTCCGCTGGGCCGCTCGTTGCAGACTCCGTTCAAGGCGCTGTACGGCTGGACGATCGCCAACATGGAAGACGTGGAGAAAGCCCGGGTGGAGTACGACCGGCGCCTTGTGGCCTGACCCAGTCAATTCAGACTGGACGAAGGGTCGAGCAGCCGTAAATGCGCCTGCGTCATCAGGCTGACGGAATCTCCGATGACCGCAAGCGCATCATCGATGGCAATGCCGCACCCCACGCTCAGGGGGCCGAGGCCGGTCAGCGCCCGTGCCAGATCCCTGTCGTACGCCTGCAAGCGCTCGACCTCCACTCGGCTCACATCGAACTGCGAGCCCAGGATATATCATGTCTCGCCCGACTCCGCCCGCAACCGTGTCAGGTAGAGCAGGTTCACGAAGGCCGAACCGTCTCGCCGGAAATTGATGATCGGCGCCCTGGCCGACATGGTGTCGTCGTTGTGCAGGAAAGCGCGGAACTTCGCATGGGCTTGCCCATCCCGTGTATCGCCCTGCAGGAAGCGGCAGTTGCGACCGATCACGTCGTCGCTGGAATAGCCGGTCAGTTCGCTGAAACGCTCATTGACGAACAGAAGCGGATGATCCCCCTCGATAGATGCCAGAGCCAGCGCCATCGGCAGCGATGCCAGAAAGTCGCGCAGTTCCGAGGGAACCGTTGTTTCCATCTCAGGTCAACTCCAGCCGAGCAGGCTGAAACGCGTACCAGACCGATGCCGTAAAACGCAACGCCGAGTCGGGAAATTCAAAGTCTTGGCGCCTTGTCTGCGCTCGGCATCCCACATTGGGCATAACGAAAAAGGGCCGCGGTTTCCCGCGACCCCTTTTTGTAGCCGAAGCTCTGAAAGCGATTAACGCTTCGAGAACTGGAAGCTGCGGCGTGCCTTGGCGCGGCCGTACTTCTTACGCTCGACCACGCGGCTGTCGCGGGTGAGGAAGCCGGCTGCCTTGACGGCCGAGCGCAGGGCCGGCTCGTACTTGGCGAGAGCCTGGGCGATGCCGTGCTTCACGGCGCCGGCCTGACCCGACAGACCACCACCCTTGACGGTGGCGATGACGTCGTACTGCTCTTCGCGGCCAGCGACCTGGAAGGTCTGGTTGATCACGAGGCGCAGGGTCGGACGTGCGAAGTAGACTTCCTGGTCACGGCCGTTGACGATGATCTTGCCCGAGCCGGGCTTGATCCACACGCGGGCAACGGCGTCCTTGCGGCGGCCGGTGGCGTAAGCGCGGCCCTGCGCGTCGATCTGCTGCTCGCGCAGCGGAGCGTTCGAGACGGGAGCGGCTGCCACGGTCTCGTCACCGACGGTGACGTTGCCGGCGATGTCCGCGAGGTCGGACAGGCTCTGCACGGTTTCGTTGTCGGACATTATGCGCCCACCTTGTTCTTGCGGTTCATCGAAGCGACGTCGAGCGCTTCGGGCTGGGTGCCACCGTGCGGGTGCTCGGTGCCGGCGTAGACGTGCAGGGCGCGCATCTGGTCACGGCCGAGCGGACCACGGGGAATCATGCGCTCGACAGCCTTTTCAAGCACGCGCTCGGGGAAGCGACCGGCGAGGACCTTGTCCGCGGTGACTTCCTTGATGCCGCCGGCATAGCCGGTGTGCTTGTAGTAGGTCTGCTGCTTGAGCTTGTTGCCCGTGAAGCGCACCTTCTCCGCGTTGATGATGACGACGTGGTCGCCGCAATCAACGTGAGGGGTGAAGCTGGGCTTGTGCTTGCCGCGCAGCAGGTCGGCGATGATCACGGCCAGACGGCCTACAACCAGATTCTCGGCATCGATCAGATGCCACTTCTTCTCCACCTCGGCCGGCTTGATCGACCGGGTGACCTTCGTGAGCGCCTTCATGGCTGGTCATTCCCTATAATTCGAGCGCCAGCCACGGGAGCGAATCCCCTGATAGCGCGGAAGGCGGCCAAATCGTCGAAATGGCTGCGTAAGTCAAGCAATGCGCGGGATTGCAGAGAGGTAAAATAATACCGTGAAGTTTGTGTTGGGACGTTGCCCACCCCTGCCCCCTCCCGCAAGCGGGAGGGGAATGAGAGATTTCCGCTTCGCCCTCCCGCTCATCCTGAGCTTGTCGAAGGAGGGGGGGCCGGGAGGCTTGGCAGCTTGCTGCCTAGCCGGATGGAGTGGGTAGCCGATGGACAGGCCGAAACCTACCCCCGACGTCCGAGCGCATGCGCGCCCCACACCGTCGCGGCGACCAGCAGTGCACCGCAAAGCTGGTGCGCCACGGCGATCCACAAGGTCACGCCGGACCACACCGTGAAGATGCCCAGCAGCACCTGCGTCCCGAACGCACAGTGCACCGCGACCGAGACCAGCCTCTCGTGCTTCGCCTTGAGCCTGCGGCCCATGACGACGAGCACCGCGACGATTGCCCAGGCCCACCAGCGGTGAATGAAGTGCGTGAGGTAGGGATCGTTGACCAGCGAGGAGAAGAACCCGCGCGCCCAATCGACGCCTTCGGGGAAGACGCTGCCCTGCATCAGCGGCCAGGCGTCCCAGCTCCACCAGCCGGCACCGGCGACATAGCCGGCACGCAGGCCCGCCACCATCGCGCCCATGAACAGTTGCAGCGCCAGCATGCCCAGCGCCAGGGCGCCGAAGCGGGTCAGCCGCGCGCGCTGCTCTCCCCGCTCCATCGCCTTGAGGTCCAGCGCAGTCCAGACGAGGCCGCCCAGCGTGAACAGCGCCACCAGCAGATGCGCGGCGAGGCGGAAGTGACTCACCCGGTCGAGCGCCTCGGCGCTGAGGCCGGAGGAGACCATCCACCAGCCGACGACGCCCTGCAGGCCGCCCAGCGCCAACAGCGCCAGCAAACGCGGCTTGTAGCCGCCGGGAATGGTGCGCTTGTACCAGAACCATGCCAGCGGAACCGCGAAGACGAGGCCGATCGTGCGCGCCAGAAGACGGTGGAACCATTCCCAGAAGTAGATGAACTTGTACTGCGCCAGCGTCATGCCTGCCGGGCCGTTGACGTCGAGATACTGCGGGATCTGCTTGTAGCGGGCGAACTCGGCCTGCCACTGGGCGTCGGTAAGCGGCGGGATTGCGCCGGTCAGCGGCTTCCACTGAGTGATGGAAAGGCCCGATTCGGTCAGCCGGGTGATCCCGCCGACCGCGACGATCAGCACCACCAGCACCGCAACACTCAGGAGCCAGCGCACCATCGGGGCGATATCGTCACTTGTCCCGATGATCGGGCGACCGTCGTTTACTCTCATGCGTCTGCTTCTTCCGTCATGCGGGCGATTCCTGCGATTTTGCGGGCATTTGCGCAAGAGGGCGTTCGACGGCACGTGTTTTCGACGAGTCCTGCGTGAAAATTTTGCGTCCGGCCCTTGCGGAATGATACAACGTTACATAGATAGCTGCCCATGCGTACTGCCCTTCTTGCGATTCGTAACCGCCTCGACCGTGCCGGAATCATCCTGAGCGGGCTGTGCGCGGTGCATTGCATCCTGGGCGTCGTGCTTGTCGGCGTGCTGGGGCTGGGCGGTGAAGCGCTTCTTTCACCCAGTATCCACCGCATCGGACTGGCGATGGCTCTGGTCGTGGGCATCATTTCGCTCGGCTTCGGCGTGCTGCGCCACGGGCGGGTCGCGCCGCTGGCGATCGGTGCTTCGGGCCTGACGTTGATGGGCATCGCCCTCCTCGTCGATCACGGGATCGAGGAGACCGTGCTGACGATCGCAGGGGTCAGCCTCGTCGCCTTCGCGCACATTCGGAACTTGCACGGCGCCTGTTGAGCGCTATTCGGCAGCCATGGCTGCCGAAATCCTGCTTACCGTGAATGGCGAACCGCGCCGCATTGCCGCCGGTTCCAGCATCGCCGACCTCGTCGCGCAGATCGGCCTCGACCCGAAGAAGGTCGCGGTCGAGCATAACGCAGAGATCGCGCCGCGCTCGACGCTTGCCGAAGTGACCTTGTCCGATGGCGACGTGCTGGAGATCGTCCACTTCGTCGGCGGCGGCTGATCGGGCCGCCCTGCCCCCGCTTTTCCTGATTCACGCTTCCCCGAAAGGACGCGCTTCGTGACCGATTTCCCCGCTGATACTTGGACCGTTGCCGGTCGTACTTTCACCTCGCGCCTGATCGTGGGCACGGGCAAGTACAAGGACTTCGCGCAGAACGCCGCCGCCGTGGAAGCCTCGGGCGCGGAAATCGTCACCGTCGCGGTGCGCCGCGTCAACGTGTCGGACCCCAAGGCGCCGATGCTGACCGACTTCATCGACCCGAAGAAGATCACGTACCTGCCCAATACCGCAGGCTGCTTCACCGCTGACGACGCCATCCGCACCCTGCGCCTGGCGCGCGAGGCGGGCGGCTGGGATCTGGTGAAACTCGAAGTGCTGGGCGAGGCACGCACGCTTTACCCCGACATGCGCGAGACGCTGAAGGCCACCGAAATCCTCGCGAACGAAGGCTTCTTGCCTATGGTCTACTGCGTGGACGATCCGATCGCCGCCAAGCAGTTGGAAGACGCGGGCGCCGTCGCGGTGATGCCGCTGGGCGCGCCGATCGGCTCGGGCCTTGGCATCCAGAACAAGGTGACCGTGCGCCTCATCGTCGAGGGCGCGAAGGTGCCGGTGCTGGTCGATGCAGGCGTCGGCACCGCTTCGGAAGCCGCCGTGGCGATGGAACTGGGCTGCGACGGCGTGCTGATGAACACCGCCATCGCCGAGGCCAAGGACCCGGTGCGCATGGCCCGGGCGATGAAGCTGGCGGTCGAAGCCGGACGCCACGCCTATCTCGCCGGCCGCATGGGCCAGCGTCGCTACGCCGACCCGTCGAGCCCGCTCGCCGGTTTGATCTGAGCGCCTCCGTACCGAAACGGGACGGCCTTCCCACCTTTCCCGTTTCCGACGGCAAACTGCGCATACAAACCTTTGCATCGTAAACCGTCCAGAAAGGATGATCGTGGTTAAATCCGACTCGTGACGGGGATCTTCCCGACACATCAGGGACAATCACGATGGCCCACACAGGTACGGCTAGTCTGACGATCAACGAACTGCGCGAATTCGCCAGCTTCTCCCCCAGCGAGCAGCGCTACATCCGGCGCAGCCTCGACATCGGCCTCGGCCGCCAGGATGCCTTCAAGCTCTGGGCGCGCGACGAGGACGAACTGGCCTCGATCCAAAAGCAGTACGTCGCCTATCAGGACCTCAAGGCCCTGCGCGCGATGCGGCCGGACGACTACAGCTTCGACGACGTCGACGCCTTCATGGGCAAGCTGGTCCGGATGGCCGCATTCGACCTCGCGCAGGAGCGCCTGACGAGCTTCTCCGCCTTCCGCTTCCTCTACGAGCGCCTGCTCGGCGGCTGGGCGCGGCCGTGGCTCCCGGGGGCCTTCTGCGGAGCCGCAGCACTGCCGCAGATCCGCCCTGACCGCCGCCGCACCCTGCTCCACTCGATCAGCGAAGCCGCCGCCACCGCGCCCGGCTGGTCCGACCGCGAGCCGAGCTTCTATCCCGAATTCATCGAGAAGGAAGCGGCTTAAGCCGGCACCGGCTCGACGACAGAGCCCCCTGCCCGTGCCTTCGCCGCCAGGTTATGGACGTAGTCCAGCTTGGCGACGATCGCGTCGGACAGGTGGAAGGGGTAAAGATCCGGCTGCCCCATCGAGCGGTTGATCGCGTTCATCGCGAAAGAGAGCGGCCCCATCGCTTCGGTCAGCGCACGGGTGTCAGCCGTGTAGGGATTGAAATCCAGCTCCACCTCCAGCCCGACCGCGTCGCCCGGCAGCGGAGCCAGCGACAGGTCGAAACCGCCCGCCGTCGCCAGAACGTCGACGATGTGCAGGTAATGCGCGAAGGTCTCTGCAAAATCCTCCCACGGATGGGAGGTCGCGTAGAAGCTGACGAAAGCGTCGGTCCACACTTTCGACCCATCATCATTGTAGTGCGCCTGCAGCGCCTGTTGATAGTCGATCCGCTCATCACCGAATATCGAGCGGAAAGCCTCCAGTTCGGCCGGATCGGTCTCGACCAGCCGCGACCAGTAGTGGTGGCCCACTTCATGCCGAAAATGGCCGAGCAGGGTGCGATAGGGCTCGCCCATCGCATGGCGCATCCGCTCGCGCTCGGCATCGTCGGCCTCGATCAGGTTGAGCGTGATGACGCCGCCGTCGTGACCGGTGAAGATTCGCGGACTGCCCGCCTGCTCCGCCGCCGCATCGTAGAGGAAATCGAAGGCGAGGCCCTGTGTTCCGGGACCTTCCTCGGCCTTGGTTTCCAGCGGGAGGCCCAGCCTCATCAGCGTGTGGAACAGCCGCCGCTTCGCTGCCTCGATCCTGGCCCATCGGGACGGGACAGAGGGTTCGGACAAGTCGGGAATGGTGCGGTTGTGGCGGCAGGCGCGGCACATCGGCGTCGTGTCGTCGCTCGCCACCAGCCAGTTGCAGATGCGATAATCGTTATTGTTGGCGCATACGACCACTTCGGCCACCTCACCTTCTGCATCGCGCCAGACAGTCGCGCCGTCGGCCAGGAAGCGGAAGCCGTCGATTTCGGGATCGTAGCCAAGGGTGGCCTGGCAGCCGGGGCAAACCCGGACTTCGAAATGATTCAGGCGGCGGCAGTTCGGGCAGGGGAAGGCACGCATGGCGCACTCGCTGTAATTGACGTTTGCCCCGTCAACGCAGGAAGCGCGCCACCGTTTCCTTACGCGCGATAAAGCGCGTCTAACCGAGTGCCGTACCGTTCCTTGAGCTTGTGCCGCCGGATCTTGAGACTCGGCGTCATTTCCTCGTTCTCGATCGAGAACGGCTCGTCGGCGAAGGCGTATTGACGCACCTTCTCGATCACCGAGAGGTCGGCGTTGACCCGGTCGATCGCATTGCGCAGCGCGGTGCGGAACGCCGGAAGCCCCTGCAGCTTGCGGAAATCGAAAGTCTCGCCGTTATCCCGTGCCCACTGCAGCGCCCAGTCGGCGTCGGGTACGATCAGGCCGACGATGTAGGGCTTGCGGTCACCGTAGACCATCGCCTGCGCGATCTCCGGCTGGAGCGTCAGCATCGATTCGACCTTCTGCGGAGAGACGTTGTCGCCCTTGTCGTTGACGATCATGTCCTTCTTGCGGTCGGTGATGGCAATGCGCCCGCGATCGTCGATATGGCCGATGTCGCCGGTATGGAGCCAGCCGTCCTTGAGCACGTTCGCCGTCGCCGCCTCGTTCTGCCAGTAACCCGACATCACGAGTTCCCCGCGCACGAGAATCTCGCCGTCCGCGGCGATCCTGACCTCGACCCCGCGCATCGGCGGGCCGACGGTGTCGAACTTCACGCCGGCAGCAGGACGGTTGCAACTGATGATCGGCCCCGACTCGGTCTGGCCGTAGCCCTGCAGCAGCGTCAGCCCCATCGCGTCGAAGAATACGCCGATCTCCGGATTGAGCGGCGCCCCGCCCGAAACCAGCGCCTTCATCCGCCCGCCGAAGCGGGCGCGGATCTTGGGCCGGAGGGTCCGCTCGATCACCAGGTCGAGCGGATAGTCGAGCAGCCCGCGCTTGCCGTTCAGACGGCGCATGCCCCCACCGATCGCCCAGTCCATGAGGCGGTTGGCAACCGCACCCTGCTTCTCAATCTGCTTCATGATGCGGGTGCGCAGCACCTCGAACAGGCGCGGCACCACGACCATCACGGTCGGGCGCACTTCCTCGATATTGGCGGCGAGCTTGTCGAGGCCTTCCGAATAATAGATCTGCCCGCCCAGCCCGATCGGCAGCCACTGGCCGCCGGTGTGCTCGTAAGCGTGGCTGAGCGGCAGAAACGAAAGGAAAATCTCGCGCTTGTCCGGTCCCCGATCCCAGCCGAAGTCCTGCTCGATGATCTGCGCGGCGCCCGCCACGTTAGACAGCAGCATGCCGTGATGCTGGCGCACCCCGCGCGGCGCGCCGCCGGTGCCGCTGGTGTAGATGATGCAGGCGAGGTCCGTACGGCCGATGCCCGCGATCCGCCGATCGACCTCGGCGCGCGCCGAGGTGGCATCACCTTCGAGCAGTTCGTCCCAGATATGCGTTTCATAGGCCCCGCCCTGCATCGGCACGAGCGGCTCCAGGCCGATGACCTGGCGGCACATGTCGGTCTGCACCACGGCCGGCAGCAGCGCCTTGCCCAGCTTCGCGGTCGAGACGATCGCCGCTCGGGCGCCGGAATTCTCCAGGATGTGGATGTGATCGCGCGTCGTGTTGGTGGTGTAAGTCGGCACCGTCACGCAGCCCGCCGCCATGATCGCAAGGTCGGCAAGGCACCATTCGGGCCGGTTCTCCGAGACGATCAGCACGCGCTCGCCATCCTGCAGGCCCATGCGGCGCAGCGATGCGGCGATCAGGCATACCCGGCGCGCCGCCTCGGCCCAGCTGATCGAGCGCCACTGACCATCGTGCTTGGCCCAGAGCATCGGCGCCTCGCCCAGCGCGTCGGCGCGGGCGAGGAACAGCGACACGACGTTGGCGCTGCTGTCGAAATCGGCAATGTTCATGGCGGCCCCCGGTGTATCCTTACGAACTTGTATTGTAGGCGAACGTCTAGGTGGGCTGGCGGGTTGCCACAAGCTTACTGCGAAACGGCGACACCTTCGGTACGCGGATCGCCCGATCCCATCAGCTTGCCGTCCACCACCAGCACCCCGTTGGTCTTGAGCGGCATCTCCATCGCCCGGACCGATGTGTGGCCGAGCGCCTGTAGCGCCGGTATCATCGCCTCCAGCGGCGAGCCCTTCTCGACGTTGATCGTGTCGCTCGGCGCGAAAAGCACGGGCAGAGCCAGCGCCTTGTCCACCGGCAGCTTCCAGTCGAGCACGCCGACGAGCGCGCGGATGACCTGAACCGGGATCGTCGCCCCGCCTGCGGCGCCGACGACGAACAGCAGCTTGCCGTCGGGGCCATAGACGATGGTGGGCGCCATCGAACTGCGCGGACGCTTGCCGCCCTCGACCCGGTTGGCGACGACCGCGCCGTCCTTTTCAGGCGCAAAGCTGAAATCGGTCAGTTCGTTGTTCAGATAGAAACCGCCGACCATGATGCCCGAACCGAAGGCGCTCTCGATCGTCGATGTCCACGAGGCCACGTCCCCCTGCCTGTCGACGACGACGAAGTGCGAGGTGCCGTGCTCGACGTAATGACGACCCACAGCCAGCTTGGGCGCGGGCAGCCCGGCGCTCACGGTCGGCATCGTCCGATCGGCGGAGATCAGCGCGCCGCGCCGCTTGAGGTACGCAGGGTCGATCAGCGCCGCGACCGGCACCTTCACGAAATCGGGATCGGCAAGGAACAGGTCGCGATCGGCATAAGCCAGCCGCTCGGATTCGGCGATGAGGTGCCAGGCGACCGGCGAGTCCGGCCCGAGCTTGCCGAGGTCGAAGCCCTGCAGCTGGATCAGGGTCGCCAGCACCGTGGTCGCGCCCGAGGACGGCGGCCCCATGCTGCAGATCCTGTAGACGCGGTACTTCGCGCAGGTGCTCGGCCGCTCCTTCGCCGCGAAAGCGGCGATGTCCGCCTCGGTCATCCTGCCGTTCGCGGGGGTTTCGGCCGCGACCTTGGCGGCGATCTCCCGCGCGAGGTCCCCCTTGTAGAACCCTTCCGGCCCCTTGGCTGCGAGCATTTCCAGCGTGCTCGCCAGCGCCGGGTTGCGGATCGTCGTGCCGACGGGGAGCGGCTTGCCGTCCGCGCCGTAGTAGATGCCTCGCGCCTGCGCATCATGGGCGCCGGTGTCGGGCTGCCGCGAGAGTGACTGGAAACCGCGCGGGGACAGCGTGAAGCCTTCGCGTGCAAGGTCGATCGCGGGCTGGAACAGGTCTGCCCATGGCAGGCGTCCATGCTCGGCGTGAATCTTCGCCGCGAGTGCGATGTTGCCCGGCACGCCGACGCTGCGCCCGCCTACGACGGCGGTGCGGAACGGCAAAGGCTGGCCCGAGGCGTCGAGGAAACGCGCGGGGGTCGCAGCCTTCGGCGCAGTCTCGCGCCCGTCCCACGATTCGACCTCGCCCTTCTCGTTGCCGAGCATCAGGAAACCGCCGCCGCCGATGCCCGAACTTTGCGGCTCGACCACGGTTAGCGCCAGCATCGTCGCGATCGCCGCGTCGGTGGCGCTGCCGCCGCGGCGGAGAATCGAGGCCCCCGCCTCCGCCGCACGAGGATCGGCAGCGCTGACCATACCGGCGTCGAAAACGGCAGGTCCGGTTACGGCAGGACTGCTCGCAGTGGGTTGCGAAGGGATGGTCGCCGTCGTCGCGGCACAACCAGAGAGGGCGAGCGAGGCAGTCAGCCCCAGGATCAGCTTTCCGGACATTGCAGAAAGGCTTATTCGGTTCCAACCGCCTCTGCAATCGATGCGAAGCCATCGCGGCGCATCAGTTCGAGCAAGCCCTTGTTGATGGCCTTGGCGATGCCCGGCCCTTCGTAGACCATGGCGCTGTAAAGCTGGACAAGGCTCGCCCCCGCCCGGATGCGCGCCCAGGCGTCCGCCGCATTGGCGATGCCGCCCACGCCGACCAGCGGCACCGCCCCGCCGGTCGCCTTGCGGAAATCGCGCAGGCGCTGCTGCGCCAGATCACGCAGCGGCGCGCCGGAGAGGCCGCCGGTTTCTCCCTTGTGCTGCGAGGCCAGCGGCGGCCGTGAGATCGTGGTGTTGGACACGATCAGCGCGGCCAACTGCTTGTCGATGGCGATTCGCGCGATGGCGTCGATGTCGGCGGGCTCGAGATCGGGTGCAACCTTGAGGAAGACTGGAGGCCGGTGCCCTGCGCCGCAAGCCTCGTCGCGCGATTCGATCACCGCGTCGAGCAGGCCGGTCAGCGCTGATTCGTCCTGCAGGGCGCGCAGACCCGGCGTGTTCGGACTGGAGATATTGACCGCAAGATAGCCCGCCAACGGCGCCATCAGCCGCGCCATGATCGCATAGTCGTTGACGCGGTCGGTCGAATCCTTGTTCGCGCCGATGTTGATGCCGACGACGCCCGGACGCCGCACACGCGCCTCCAGCCGGTAGACCGCTTCCTGCGCGCCGCCATTGTTGAAGCCCATCCGGTTGATGACCGCGCGGTCCTCGACCAGCCGGAACAGGCGCGGCTGCGGGTTGCCGGCCTGCGGCAGCGGCGTGATCGAGCCGACTTCCGCAAACCCGAAGCCCAGGCCGAGCAGCGCGTCCGGCACTTCGCCATCCTTGTCGAACCCGGCAGCCATGCCGACCGGGCCGGGGAAGGCGATTCCCGCCACGGTGCTGGCCAAAGCCGGATCGGTGCGCGGCGCACTGCCGGGGCCGGACAGCTTCAGGGCCTTGAGCGCAAGACCATGGGCCTTCTCGGCCTCGATTCGGAAAAGGGCGGGTCGGATGAGGGAATAGAGCACGAGCGTGCGCATAACGCCCCCGGGAGTGTTGCTCAAACGCTTCTTCTGCTGCGGTGCGAGATGAAAAAGCCCGTTAGGGGTCATCCCGAGCCATCCGGACCTGCGAACGTGTCGCGTTTATACAATAAATCGACCCATCCGGAGCATACACGAGTCCTGCGACCCGAAGGGCTCGTAGCGGGATGCGCTCGAGTTCTTTATAACTTAAGGCGGTTTCCGATTTCGATCGGGAACCGCCTTTTTTCGCGCTTCTTGACGGCAAGCTCCCATAGATCGACCGTTAAGCAAGCCTTTTTCCATGGCTTGCGTATCTTTTGCGACGAGCTATGGCGCGGCAGCGATCAACCGTGCGAACCGCTCGCAGGTGCGAAACGGCCATTGAAACCCGCCGCGCGCTGCACTAGGTGCAAATCGGAAAGAATTGATCCGATTTAAACACAGGAACCAGAAAGCCCGTTCATGCGCCTGTCGAGTATGACAGACTATGCCGTCGTCATAATGTCCGCTGCGGCGCGGCATTGCGGCACCTGTTCGCTCATCGAGCAGGCGGGCGGCAAGCGTGCGCGTATTTCCGCCGCCCAGCTGGCGGAGGAAACCGGCCTGCCTGCTCCTACCGTCCAGAAGCTGGTGAGCAAGCTCTCCGCAGCCGGACTGATGCGGTCGTCGCGCGGTGTCGGTGGGGGTCTGCGACTCGCACGACCTCCCGCCACGATCTCGCTGGCGGACATCGTCGAGGCAGTGGAAGGGCCGATCGCCCTCACCGCCTGCATCGATCGCGCGAAAAGCGATTGCACGCTGGAATCCTGTTGCAACGTAAAAGGCCACTGGCCGCAGGTTAATGCGGCCGTGCGCGGGGCGCTCGCCCAGGTGGCGCTGACCCAGCTCGTCGAGGAAGTTTGAGATGACCGAAGAAACCCTCCCCATCGCGCCAGAACGCGATCAGGCCGCACGCGAAGCCGCCGCCCGCGTCGCCGAGTACGAGCATGGCTGGTCCTCGGACATCGAGCAGGAATACGGTCCCAAGGGACTGTCGGAAGACACCATCCGCTTCATCTCGGCCAAGAAGGACGAGCCGGAGTGGATGCTCGACTGGCGCCTGAAGGCTTACGCAAAGTGGCTGGAAATGACGCCGCCGGACTGGGCGAAGCTCGATATTCCGCCGATCGACTACCAGGAATCCTACTATTGGGCCGCGCCCAAGAAGAAGGATGCGCTCGCCAGCCTCGACGAAGTCGATCCCGAGATCCTGCGCGTCTACGAGAAGCTGGGCATTCCGCTGGAGGAGCAGAAAGTGCTCGCCGGCGTCGAGGGCGCACGCAAGGTCGCGGTGGACGCGGTGTTCGATTCGGTTTCGGTCGCCACCACCTTCCGCAAGGAACTGGAGCAGGCGGGCGTCATTTTCCGCTCGATCTCCGAGGCGATCCGCGAATTCCCGGAGCTGGTGAAGAAGTGGCTGGGCCGCGTGGTGCCAGTCCACGACAACTACTTCGCCACGCTGAACTGCGCGGTCTTCTCGGACGGCACCTTCGTCTACATCCCCGAGGGCGTGCGCTGCCCGATGGAGCTGAGCACCTATTTCCGCATCAATGCGGAGAACACCGGCCAGTTCGAGCGCACCCTGATCGTGGCTGAAAAGGGCAGCTACGTCTCGTACCTCGAAGGCTGCACCGCGCCGATGCGCGACGAGAACCAGCTTCACGCCGCCGTGGTCGAGCTGGTCGCGATGGAGGATGCGGAGATCAAGTACTCCACCGTCCAGAACTGGTATCCGGGCGATGCCAACGGCAAGGGCGGCATCTACAACTTCGTCACCAAGCGCGGCCTGTGCCAGGGCGCGCGTTCGAAGATCAGCTGGACCCAGGTGGAAACCGGCTCTGCCGTGACGTGGAAGTACCCCAGCTGCGTCCTCAACGGCGAGGATTCGGTGGGCGAGTTCTACTCGGTGGCCGTCACCAATAACTACCAGCAGGCCGATACCGGCACCAAGATGATCCACAACGGCAAAGGCAGCCGCTCGACGATCATCTCCAAGGGCATCTCGGCAGGCAAGAGCAACAACACTTATCGCGGCCTCGTCCGCGTAGGTGCGAACGCCGACAATGTGCGCAACTTCACCCAGTGCGATTCGCTGCTGCTCGGCAAGGAGTGCGGCGCGCATACGGTGCCCTATATCGAAGTGCGCAACCCCAGCGCCCAGATCGAGCACGAGGCGACCACCAGCAAGATCAGCGACGACCAGCTGTTCTACGCCATGCAGCGCGGCCTCGACACCGAACAGGCGGTGGCACTGATCGTCAACGGCTTCGCCAAGGAAGTGCTGCAGCAGCTGCCGATGGAATTCGCGGTGGAAGCGCAGAAGCTGCTGGGCATCAGCCTTGAGGGGAGCGTGGGCTGACCCCCCTCCCCCGACATGAATAACGAAGGACCAGAAACCATGACCGCCGCCCGCAAGACTTTGGGCATCAGCCTCGCCTCCAACGGGCCGAAGGCAGACGCCAAGGCCAGCTTTGCCGTCACCGGCACGCGCCTCGAAACGCTGAAGGAGCGCGCCAAGGACCAGCGCCGCAACCCCAGCGAGGCGCAGAAGGCGCTGTGGGCGAAGCTGTCCGGCTCGCAGCTGGGCGGGGTGAAGTTCACGCGGCAGTCGATCGTCGGCTCGGCGATCGTCGATTTCGCCTGCCCTTCGCGCTGGATCGTGATCCAGCTGAGCGCCGAGGATTCCAACCCCGACGTCAACGAACTGCAGGACCGCAAGCTCACCGAAGTCGGCATCCGCGTGCTGCGCTTCTCGGAAGAGGAAGTGCTCGGCCAGGTCGATACCGTGGTCCGCGAAATCAACACCGAACTCAACGTGCCCTTCGACAAGCGCTCCGCGCGCAAGAAGGCTGGCTCGCGTCCGGCAGGGACGTTCGTGAGCGACGAAGGATAAGCCATGCTCAAGATCGATAACCTGACAGCAAACGTCGCCGACAAGCCGATCCTCAAGGGTCTGTCGCTCACCATCAATCCGGGCGAGATCCACGCGATCATGGGCCCCAACGGCGCGGGCAAGTCGACGCTGGGCTACACGCTGGGCGGCCGTCCGGGCTATGACGTGACCGGTGGTTCGGTGGACTTCGCCGGGCAGGACCTGCTCGAACTCGAACCGCACGAGCGCGCTGCTGCGGGCCTGTTCCTGGGCTTCCAGTACCCGGTCGAGATCCCCGGCGTCTCCTTCGTCCAGTTCCTGCGCGAGGCGGCCAATGCCCAGCGCAAGGGCCGCGGCGAGGAACCGCTGTCGGGCGGCGAATTCCTCAAGCTGGCCAAGGAGAAGGCCGGCCTGCTGCGCATGGACATGGACATGCTCAAGCGCCCGGTGAACGTCGGCTTCTCGGGCGGCGAGAAGAAGCGCGCCGAGATGGTGCAGATGGGCGTCCTGAACCCCAGGCTGGCGATCCTCGACGAGACCGACTCCGGCCTCGACATCGACGCGCTGCGCATCTGCGGCGAAGGCATCAATGCGATCATGCGCGCGCCCGACAAGGCGGTGCTGCTCATCACCCACTACCAGCGCCTGCTGGACTACGTGAAGCCGGACTTCGTCCACGTCCTCGCCGCCGGGCGCATCGTCAAGTCGGGCGGCCCCGACCTCGCCCTGCGCCTTGAGGAAGAGGGCTACGAGGCGGTGGTGCAGGAGGCGGCATGAACGTCGAACTGGCCCTCCCCACCCGCAGGCACGAGGACTTCCGCTACTCCGACATCGCGGCGCTGGGCACTGTCTGGCCGATCGTGACCGAGGAGATCGTGGTCGCCGAAGGCGCGGAGCAGACGCTTCAGATCGTCGAGACCGGTGCCGGAGCCGTCGCCCGCCACATCGCCATCACGCTCGGCAAGGGCGCGAAGTTCGATCTTCGCGTGCTGACCGCCGGGCCGGCCTATGGCCGCATCGCGGTGGACGTACGGCTGGCCGAAGGCGCCGACTTCACGCTGGGCGCGGCGCAGCTGGCTACGGCTGAGGAGACGCTGGAAATCGTCACCGAAGTGACCCACGCGGGCCTCAACGCCACCTCCGAGCAGATCGTGCGCACGGTGCTGGCGGGCAAGTCGGTCGGCACGTACCTCGGCCGCATCGCGGTGGAGCGCGGCGCCGACGGCACTGACGCCGAACAGTCGGTCCGCGCCATGCTGCTGGAACGCACGGCGACCGCCAACGCGCGCCCGGAACTGGAAATCTACGCCGACGACGTCAAGGCTGCGCATGGCTGCGCGGTGGGCGAGCTGGACGCGCAGGGCCTGTTCTACCTGATGAGCCGTGGCCTCACCCCGCCGCAGGCCAAGCGCCTGATGCTGCAGGCCTTCATCGCTGAAGCCTTCACCGGCGCGGCGGGCGAAGAGGAACTGAGCGCGGCGGCGATCGCCCGTCTGGAGGCGATCCTGTGAGTCTCGACACCGCAGAACTCGCGCTCAAGAGCCAGTTCCCCGGCCTTGCCGGCGACTGGCACTACCTCGACACCGCCGCCACCGCGCAGAAGCCGCAAGCGGTGATCGACGCCACCGTCGCCGCAATGGGCCGCGACTATGCGACCGTGCATCGCGGCGTCTACGCACGCTCGGCCGACATGACGCTGGCGTTCGAGGCGGCCCGCCGCCGCACCGCCGCGTTCCTCAACGCCGAGGAGGACGAGATCGTCTTCACGCGCGGGGCGACCGAATCGATCAACCTCGTCGCGCAGAGCTGGGCCGCCGCCAATCTCAAGGCGGGCGACCGCATCCTGCTCTCGACGCTGGAGCACCACTCCAACATCGTGCCTTGGCAGCTGCTCAGGAACGGCGTGGAGATCGACGTCTGCCCGCTCGACGCCGAAGGCCGGATCGACCTCGAAGCCGCCGAGCGCATCCTGACGCCCGCGCACAAGCTGGTCGCCTTCGCCCATGTGTCGAACGTGCTGGGCTCGGTGCTCCACGTGGAACACGCCGCGAAGCTGGCGCATGCGGTCGGCGCCAAGCTGCTGATCGACGGTTGCCAGGCCGCCCCGCGCCTCGCGCTCGACGTGAAGGCGTTCGACTGCGACTTCTACGCCTTCTCCGCGCACAAGCTCTACGGCCCGACCGGGATCGGCGTGCTTTGGGCGCGCAAGGAAATCCTCGAGGGGATGCAGCCCTGGCAGGGCGGCGGCTCGATGATCGACAAGGTCACCTTCGAGAAGACCACTTACGCCCCCGCGCCACAGCGCTTCGAGGCCGGCACGCCCAACATCGTCGAGGCCATCGGCATGGCCGCCGCGATGGACTGGCTTGCCGCCATCGGCCTGAACCGCGCCGAAAAGCACGAGCGTGATCTTGCTGTCCTGCTGCGCAGCGAACTGCGCAAGCGTAACGATGTGACGCTGTTCGGGCCGGACGATTCGCTCGGCATCGTCAGTTTTGCGCTCGACGGGGTGCATCCGCACGACCTCGGCACCATATTGGACGAAGAAGGCGTGGCGATCCGCGCCGGGCACCACTGTGCCCAGCCGCTGATGGAACACCTTGGCGTCCCCGCGACGGCGCGGGCCAGCTTCGGTCTCTACAGCGATGAAAGCGATATCGAGGCGCTCCTGAAAGGGATCGAGCGCACCAGGAGAATTTTCGGATGAGTGACCAGAAGCCTGCATTCAGCGTAGAGGAAGTCGATGCGGCTCCCCCCGCTCCGCGTGCGCGCGTGGACGATGCCGTGCCCCCGCCCGAGGAACGCAAGCGCGACTATCTCGATGGGTTCCTCGCCGAAAAGCCACAGGCCATCGATCCGGCCGACCCGGGCGGTGCGATCTACGACGGCGTGATCGATGCGCTGAAGGAGATCTTCGACCCCGAGATCCCGGTGAACATCTACGACCTCGGACTGATCTACGGCGTCGAGGTTTCGCCTGAAGCCTCGGTGCAGGTCATCATGACGCTCACCACCCCCCACTGCCCGGTGGCCGAATCGATGCCGGGCGAAGTGGAACTGCGCGTTTCCGCCGTACCCGGCGTGCGCGACTGCGAAGTGAACCTCGTCTGGGATCCGCCGTGGGACATGGCCAAGATGACCGACGAGGCCAAGCTGGAACTGGGAATGCTGTGAGCGATACCCTCGCCCCTGACCTTGTGATCACGCGCGCCGACTTCGCCGATCCTGCCGACGCGGCGGCGATCGTGGCGATGCTCGACGTCTATGCGCGCGATCCGATGGGTGGTGGCGAACCGCTTTCCGACGACGTGCGCGAACGGCTGGTGCCGGCTCTGGCGCAAGTGCCCGGCGCCTTCGTGCTGCTCGCGCGGCTAGACGGTGAGGCCGTGGGCATCGCCAACTGCTTCACCGGCTTCTCGACCTTCGCGGCGCGCCCTTTGGTCAACATCCACGACATCGCCGTCGCCCCCGGCCATCGCGGCAAGGGCATCGCCCGCGCCCTGTTCGCCGCGATCGAGGTCGAGGCCCGTAAGCGCGGCGCCTGCAAGATCACGCTCGAAGTGCTGAGCGGGAACCAGCGCGCCAAGGAACTCTACGCATCGCTGGGCTACGGCGACTACCAGCTCGACCCCGAAACCGGACACGCGCTGTTCTGGCAGAAGAGGCTCTCATGACCGACACCACCACCAAGACCCGCCCTGCCCGCCCCGCCGCCGTCATCCTGACGCCGAACGCGGAAACCCGCATCGCCAAGCTGATGGGCGAGGCCCCTGAAGGCGCGATCGGCGTGAAGCTGTCCACCCCGCGCCGGGGCTGCTCGGGCCTCGCCTACTCGGTCGACTACGTGACCGAGGAAGCCAAGTTCGACGAGAAGATCGAGACCCCCGGCGGCCTGTTCTACATCGACGGCGCTTCGGTGCTGTACCTCGTCGGCAGCACAATGGACTGGGTAGAGGACGATTTCACCGCCGGTTTCGTGTTCAACAACCCCAACGCCAAGGGCGCGTGCGGCTGCGGCGAAAGCTTCACGGTCTAGGGCCTTCAGGCCCCACCCCGTCCGGCTAGTTCGCTTCGCTCTCAAGCCTCCCGGCCCTCCCGCAAGCGGGAGGGCCAGCGAGACTTAGGCCGCAGGCCTTAGTCGCAGCGGGGTGGGCACCCCGCCCGCACCTCAATTCTTCGGAAACAGTGCCAGCAACGCGCCCAGCCGGTCATGCACCTCGCGCGCTTGCGCCGGGTCGCTGTGGCCGATGCGCACGACCGTCAGCAGTTGCCCGGGCGAGCCGATCACGAACTGCCCGTAATCCCCAAGGCACGCGAAGACGTCCTTCTCCGCCGCACCGGGCCAAAGGCGGGCGCCGTCGCTCGCCTCCCCGCGATTGAGCCAGACGCCCGCACCGTAGCCGGGCTCGCGCGGGCTTGGTTCCAGCATGAACTGCATCCAGCGGCGCGGCAGGATCTGCGCGCCGCCGACCGAGCCGGTGTGGCGGATGAACTCGCCCAGATTGCCCCAGTCGCGCGCGGTCATGGCGATCATGCCCGAGCCGATCATCGTACCCGCCCGGTCGTACCCGACGATCGCCGAGCCCAGCCCGATCGGCTGCAGCACGCGGTTGCGTAAGTAGTCGCTCACCGCCGCCCGCCGCCGCAGCGCATCGTGATCGGGCGAGAGTACGCGTGCGGCGAGGTCCGAAAGGATCACCGCGCTGGCCGAGGAATGCACGAAAATCTTGCCCGCCGGGGCCTCGAGCGGCTGCGCCTCGGCGTAGGAGGCCATGTCGTCGCGGCCATCGAGGAACAGCATGCGCATGCGGTCCGATTCGTCCTCGATTCGGCCGGTTCCGGCGCTGGTCGTCTCGACGTGGCGCAGGCCCGAGCGCATCTGCAGGAGCTGGCGTAAGGTGATGACGCCGCGCGGGTCGCCGGGTCGCTGCCATTCAGGCACAGGCGCCGATTCGTTGAGGCGCAGGCGGCCGTCGCTGACCAGTTGGCCGATCATCAGCGCGGTCACGCACTGGCCAGCCGACCAGCCGGGAAGGCGCGAATCGGGCTTAACGCCCTCGCCGTAGCGCTCGACCACGACCGAGCCGCGCTTGAGAATGACGAGGGCGTCGGTTTTGCCCACCGCCTCGTCGTCGAACAGGCGGTCGATGGTCCGCCCCAGCGATTCGCGCGGGGCGCCGCCAGCATCCTTGATCGCGGCGAGCGATTCGGTGCTCGGCGGCGGCGGTCCTTCGGGCGCGCCGGAGCCGCAGCCCCACAGGGCTGGCAGCATCAGCATCGCGGCGATAAGGGGGGGACGGCGCACCGACATGGCGCGCCGGTCATGTGCGAGGCGTTTGAGAATGGCAACATCCGGGCAACCCGGACCGGGGGACAAGGCCGCAGGCGGGGCCTACCCGACGCGGCAGCCCTCGCGGTGGAAGCGCAACGTGATCCTGCTCGTGCTGCTGGCCGCCGTACTGGGGCTCGGCTGGATGTGGCGCGGCTTGCGTGAGGAAGCGCTGGTCGGCGCCGCCTATGGCGCACGGATCGGCTGCGTCTGCCGGTTCGTATCGCAGCGCCCGATGGACTTGTGCGAGGGCGATCTCAAGGTGGCGGGACTCGCGGGCGCCGGGCGCTGGGTGTCGCTGTCGGAGGATGCCGATACGCGCACGGTCAGGGCCTCGGTGCCGCTGCTGGCGAAGCAGAGCGCGGATTTCGATCCCGCGCGCGGGTGCCGGCTGGAGCCGTGGCAGGATTGACCACCCTTTCGTCATTGCGAGCGCAGCGAAGCAATCCAGGGCAGTTTCACACCGCGCTGGATTGCTTCGCTATGCTCGCAATGACGAGGGTTAAGCCGCGCTTTCGGTCGAATCGATCCAGCCGCCGCCGATCACCCGCTCCCCGGCGTAGATAACCGCCGCCTGCCCCGGCGCAACGCCGTATTCGGGCACAGCGAAGCGGATCGTCGTGTCCGCGCCCTCGCCCAGCGGGCCGTCGAGCACGATCGGCACCGGCTTGGCCAGCGAGCGGACCTTGGCGGTCAGCGGTGCATCGGGAATCGGGCCGATGCGATTGGTCTCCACCAGCCGTGCCGAGGCGGTCGCCAGCAGGCGGCGCGGGCCGACGCGGACCTGCCGGGTTTCCGCCTCTATGCCGGTGACGTAGAGCGGCTCGGGCTGGCCGCCGATCTCGAGGCCCCGGCGCTGGCCCACGGTGTAGTGGATGACGCCGCGATGGCTGCCGAGCACCGCGCCGGTCTCGGCATGGACGATCTCGCCCGGTGCCTCGCCCTCGGGACGGACCGCGCGGACGATCTTGGCGTAGTCGCCATCGGGCACGAAGCAGATGTCCTGGCTGTCGGGCTTGGCCGCGACGCGCAGGCCCGCCGCTTCGGCCAGACGGCGCGTCTCGGTCTTGGGCAGGCCGCCGAGGGGAAAGCGCAGGAAATCCAGCTGCTTCTCGGTGGTGCCGTAAAGGAAGTAGCTCTGGTCGCGCGCTGGATCGAGGGCGCGGTGCAGTTCCGAACCCGCCGCGCCCATCACCCGGCGCACGTAGTGGCCGGTGGCGAGGCAGTCCGCCCCCAGTTCGCGCGCCATCGTCAGCAGGTCGGTGAACTTCGGCCCCATGTTGCAGCGGATGCAGGGGATCGGCGTGCGCCCGGCGAGGTAGTCGTCGGCGAATCGCTCGACCACTTCCTCGCGGAAGGCGCTCTCGTGGTCGAAGACGTAGTGGGCGATGCCGAGGCGGTCGGCGACGGCGCGCGCGTCGCGAATGTCGTCGCCCGCGCAGCACGCACCCTTGCGGCCGGTCGCGGCACCGTAGTCGTAGAGCTGCAGCGTCACGCCGATGACTTCCGCCCCGCTCGCGGCGGCAAGAGCGGCGACGACCGAACTGTCCACGCCCCCTGACATGGCCACGACGATGCGGCGGGCGGACAGAGGCTCGGCAAGTTGGAACAGTTCGGCGGGGTCGAGCCCGGAAAGAAGATCGGAAAACGCGGTCATGGTGGGGGCGCACATACAGCCAAGCGCGCCGGATTCCTATCCTCCGCCTTTTTCGCTCCCTTTCCCATCGTGAAGAAAGGGTAAAAAGGGCTTTTACGATCCCTTGACCACCTGCGGGTTATAGGGCCTGCATCATGAACGTCGCACCACATCACATGACCCCCGAGACAGGGGACGCTCCGGGTCGCACCGCAGGGATACCTGCGGTTCCGGGCTGCGACGGGCTTTCCGAAGGGCACCTCCCCGCCGATCCCGCAATGATCGACTGGCAGGCGCTGCGCTCCCGCCTCTTCGCCACGCACGACCGGCTCGGTGTGCTGGGAGAGGACGCGGCAGCCACGCGGCTTCGGCTGCGCGGCAGCTTCGACGGGTGCGCCGCCTCGGCCCTTAATGCTTACGAAGAATGCTCAAGAAACGTTAACCTTGATGCTTCAAGCAATGGCAAGCCCGTTGGACGCAAGGATTCTCCAGTCGCCGATGTGAACGATAGCGGCGAACGAGGGTAAAGATGATCGAGAACCAGAAAATCCGTCCGGCACAGGTGATCGGCCCGCTCGGCGAGCCGCTGACGGTTGCCGACCTCCCCCCCCCAAACACCACGCGCTGGGTCGTGCGCCGCAAGGCCGAAGTCGTCGCCGCCGTCAACGGCGGCCTGCTGACGATCGACGAAGTCTGCGAGCGCTATTGCCTCACGCTCGAGGAATTCGCCTCGTGGCAGCGCGCCGTCGATCGTTCGGGCATGCAGGGCCTGCGTGTGACACGAATCCAACACTATCGCGATCTCTACGAGCGCCAGCAGAAGTTCTGAGCACCCTCTAACTTCGTCAACCAAGTCCAAAGGCGGCCGTGGAGCATCTTCACGGTCGCCTTTTCACGTTCCGACGCAATAAAACGCATTTACCTGGCCAGACTGGCGCAATGAAGTCGTTCGTCGATGCCTGTCGACGTGAAACCCGGTTCGCGTTGCCACCCTGTTCCCGCGAGTATATGAATCCAGCGGTTTAAGCCATATCGGCAGCCCCGCCTGAATACAGGCACAAGGGCGGACGATGCGGCGGGAGAGCACGCCGCCCGGGGGCGCGTGCATGCGTGCGGTGAACAGATGAACTACGATGGCAAGATTGAAGCCGGCCCCTCTCAGGTCGGCGGGCAGGCAGACGAACCTCACGTCTTCGACGCGACGGGAACGTCGCTCGACAGGGACGATGCCCTGGACCGTCGCTCGCGCCGGGTGATCGTACTCGTCATCGTCACCGTCGTGCTGCTGGCGGCCGCGCTGTGGTTCGTGCTCCACAAGGGCGACGCGGCCGATGCCGCCGGAGCCGATACCACCCAGGTTCCCGTCGTCTCGGTCGTCGTGCCGGGCCGCTCCAGCGTTGCCGGCGAAATCACCGGCACCGGATCGCTCGCTGCACGCCGCGCGATGCCGGTGGGCTCGGTCGGCGAAGGCGGCGAAGTGCGCGAAGTTCGCGTGGACGCGGGCGACTGGGTCGAAAAGGGCCAGGTCCTCGCTGTGATCGACCGTTCGGTGCAGGTCCAGTCCGCGGCCAGCCAGTCCGCGCAAATCCGCGTGGCAGATGCCGATGCCCGGCTCGCACAAGCCAACCTCGATCGCGGCCTCAAGCTCGTCGATCGCGGCTTCATCTCCAAGGCGGACATCGACCAGCTGACCGCGACCCGCGATGCCGCAGTCGCCCGCGTCGGCGTGGCGCGCGCCACGCTCGGCCAGTTGCAGGCGCAGAATGCGCGGCTCAACATCGTCGCCCCCGCATCCGGCCTCGTGCTCGCACGCAACGTCGAGGTCGGCCAGGTGGTGAGCGGCGGCAGCGGCGTGCTGTTCAACCTTGCCCGCGACGGCGAGATGGAACTGCTGGCGCTTCTTTCGGAGGACGACCTTGCCAAGCTGCACGTCGGCGTCGCCGCCAACGTCACGCCGGTCGGCTCGGGCAGGAGCTTTGCCGGGCAGGTCTGGCAGCTCGCGCCCACCATCGACAACACCACCCGCCAGGGCACCGCGCGCATCGCGCTCAAGTACGACCCGGCGCTGCGTCCAGGCGGCTTCGCCACCGCCGTGATCGAAAGCGGCACGGTCGTCGCTCCGATGCTGCCCGAATCCGCGATCCAGAACGATGCCAAGGGCGCGTTCGTCTACGTCGTCGGCAAGGACGACCGCGTCCACCGGCAGGCGGTGAAGACCGGCCTCGTCACCGCGACGGGCATCACCGTCACCTCGGGTCTCAATGGCAACGAGAAGATCGTGATGCGCGCGGGCGGCTTCCTCAACGACGGGGACAAGGTCAAGCCGCGCCCCTCGACTGCAGCCAAGTAACGGGCGAGCCGAACCCATGCGCAACATCTCGGCCTGGTCGATCCGCAACCCGATCATCCCGATCGTCTTCTTCATCGGCCTGATGATCGCCGGCATCGTCTCGTTCAACCGAATGGACGTGAACAACATGCCGGACGTCGAGTTTCCGGGAGTCCACATCGGCGTCTCGCAGCCCGGCGCCGCCCCGACCGAGATCGAGACACAGATCACCCAGATCGTCGAAGGCTCGGTCCGCTCGATCCCCGGCGTCGAGGAAATCCAGTCGACCGCCTCGGAAGGCCGCTCGACCACGCTGGTGTTCTTCTCCGTCGGCACCAACGTCGACGTCGCGACCCAGCAGGTGAAGAACGCGGTCGACCAGGTGCGCGGCCAGTTGCCCGACGGCATCCTCGAACCGCAGGTCCAGAAGATCGAAGCGGGCGGTGGCGGCTCGCTCGCCTACTTCGCTGTGCGCGCCGACGACATGACGATCGAGCAGCTCAGCTGGTTCGTCGACGACACCATCGCCAAGACCCTGCTCGGGGTCGAGGGGATGGCGACCGTCAGCCGCGACGGCGGCGTCAACCGCGAGATCCGCGTCGTCGTCGATCCCCAGCGCATGCAGGCGCTGGGCGTCAGCGCCGAGGCGCTCAACAACGTGCTGCGCCAGGTCAACGTCGATGCCGCGGGCGGTCAGGCGGAGATCGCCGGATCGCGCCAGTCCGTGCGCGTGCTGGGCAATGCCCAGACCGCCTACGACCTCTCGCAGAAGCGCATCAACCTCGGCAACGGTCGTTCGGTGAAGCTCACCGACGTCGCCAGCGTCCATGACGGCTTCTCCGAGCAGACCGACATCGCCCGCGTCAACGGCCGCGAGGTCGTCACTTTCGGGTTCGAGCGCGCGCGCGGCGCCTCCGACGTCGCCGTCTACGACGCGGCGATGGAGAAGCTGAAGGAAATCCAGAAGTCCCACCCCGACATCCACCTGACCCGCCTGTTCTCGCAGGTGGACTACACGCGCGGCCAGTACACCTCCTCGATGGAGGCGCTGGTCGAAGGCGCGGTGCTGGCCATCGTCATCGTCTTCCTGTTCCTCCGCGACTGGCGCGCGACGATGATCTCGGCGCTGGCGATCCCGCTTTCGGCGATCCCGACCTTCTGGTTCATGGACCTGCTGGGCTTCACGCTGAACTTCCTCTCGCTCCTCGCGCTCAGCCTTGTCGCGGGTGTGCTGGTCGACGACGCCATCGTCGAGATCGAGAACATCGTGCGCCACATGCGCATGGGCAAGAGCGCCTACCAGGCCTCGATCGACGCCGCCGACGAGATCGGCCTCGCGGTCGTCGCGACCACCTTCTCGATCGTCGCGGTGTTCCTGCCGGTAGGCCTGATGCCGGGCATTCCGGGGCAGTTCTTCAAGGCGTTCGGCCTGACCGTCGTGGTCGCGGTGCTGATGAGCCTTGCGGTTGCGCGCGTGATCACGCCGATGGTCGCGGCCTACTTCCTCAAGGCGCACGGCCATGCCGAGCACGGCGGCGGCAAGGCGATGGACGTCTACATGAAGATCCTCGCGTGGACGCTCGACAGCACCGAGGCGCATCGCCGCAAGGCCGCGCTGGTGCGCCAGCCCTTCCACCCCGCCTACGCCGTAGTTGCCACGATCGCGTTCATCCTGCTGATCGCCGCCGGGCTCGCCGCATCCGGACTGCTGTTCACGACCCTGCAGACCGGCATCACCAAGATCGGCCTCAAGGGCGCCGCCTTCGTGATCGCCGCAATCCTCTCCCCGCTCGCCATTCCCGTGGCGATCTGGCTGCTCGGCAAGCTATTCCGCTTGCTCGCCGGCGCGATGGGCGCACTCGGCCGCTGGTATCGCTATTACACCGACCGTGTGATCGCGCGGATGCACGACCACCGCTTCTACGCCTTCTGCGCCTCGGTCTACGCGCTCGTCGTCACGTTCGCGCTGCTCGCCGGCCTGCCGCAGCAGTTCCAGCCCAGCACCAACAATGACACCAGCGAGGTCAAGATCGAACTGGTGCCCGGCACTACGCTCGAACAGTCCGAGTTAATCGGCGGCCGCGTCTCGCGCCTGCTTGAAAAGCAGCCCGAGGTCGAGCGCGTGCTGCAGTTCGCGGGCGAAGGTTCCGGCACGCTCTACATCGCCCTCAAGCCCGCCAAGGAGCGCGAGGCGACCAGCATCGAATTCGAGCGCCGCATGGCCCCGCAACTGCAGGACGTCGCCGATGCGCGCGTCAGCTTCGCCTCGCAGTCGGGCGGGTTCGGTTCGGGCCGCGACTTGTCGATCATGCTGTCGGGCAGCGATTCCGAACTGCTCAACAAGACCGCGCAGACCCTCGTGGAGCAGATGCGCGCGATCCCCGGCGTCGTTGCCCCGCGCATCGCCGCCGACCTGCAGCGCCCCGAACTGCTGATCGTGCCGCGCCCCGACCTTGCCGCGCAGCTTGGCGTTACGACGTCCGCTCTCAGCCAGACGATCCGCATCGCAACGCTGGGCGAGATCGACCAGAATGCCGCCAAGTTCTCGCTGAGCGACCGCCAGGTGCCGATCCGCGTGATCCTCGACCGCACCTCGCGCCGCGATTTCTCGACGATCGAGAACCTGCCGGTCTCCACCGTCAGCGGCGGCACCGTGCCCCTGAAGCGCGTCGCGGAAATCCGCTTCGGCGCCGGCCCCACGCAGATCCAGCGCTACAACCAGTCGCGCCGTATCTTCGTCGGCGCCGACCTCGGCGAAGGGCAGGTCAAGGGGCCGATCATGACGCAGATCCAGAACCTGCCGATCATGAAGAACCTGCCGATGGGCGTCTCCAACGCCCCCGTCGGCGAGGACAAGTGGCAGGCGGAGATGATCACCAACTTCGTCACCGCCGTCATCTCGGGCATCTTCCTGGTCTTCGCGGTGCTGGTGCTGCTCTACAAGCGCTTCGTCTCGCCGCTGGTGAACATGGCCTCGCTACTGCTGGCGCCGCTGGGCGGCATGCTGGCGCTGACCGTCGCCGGGCAGCCGATCTCGATGCCGGTCTACATCGGCATCCTGATGCTGCTGGGCATCGTCGCCAAGAACTCCATCCTGCTGATCGACTTCGCGATCGAGGAGATGAGCAAGGGCGTCGACAAGCTCACCGCCATCATGGACGCCGGGCACAAGCGCGCCCAGCCGATCGTCATGACCACCGTGGCGATGACCGCGGGCATGGTGCCGACCGCGCTGTCGATCTCGGGCGACGGCGCGTTCCGTGCGCCGATGGGCGTGACGGTGATCGGCGGACTTCTGCTCTCCACCCTGCTCACGCTGGTGATCGTGCCTGCAGCCTTCAGCCTCGCCGATGGTTTCGAGAAGCGGGTCGGGCCGAAGCTGCGCAAGTCGCTGCTGACCTATGACCCCGATCAGCACCACGCCGGGACGCCCACTCACGCGCACCCGGCCGAGTAAGGAAGGGGCCAGCTTGCTGCCATTGGGCCGCCGGAATGCAGGTATACCGCTGACGGGCATCGCCATCGATCGAGGCCGCCGGATGCGCCTGTTCGCGACCGGGCTGCTGCTGGCGATGGGTGTCGCCTTCGTCGTGCTCCACAAGGTTGCAGGCACGCACCCGGCATGGGGGTACGCCATCGCTTTCACCGAGGCCGCGATGGTCGGCGGCCTCGCGGACTGGTTCGCGGTAACCGCGCTGTTCCGCCGCCCGCTCGGCCTGCCGATCCCGCACACGGCGATCATTCCGGAGAACAAGGACCGCATCGCCGATTCGATGGCGACGTTCCTGCGCGAGAACTTCCTCACCCCGCAAGTCGTCGCGCGGCGCGTGAACGCCTTCAACTTCGCGGCCGCCGCCGGCACTTTCCTTGCTGACCCGGGACGCGGCGGCCAATCGCGCATCCGCGCGGGCGCGGCGAACCTGATCGCCGACGTGCTCGAATCACTCGATCCCGAACGGCTCGGCAACCAGGTCCGGTCGGGCCTCGCACGCCAGCTGGAGCGGGTGGAAGTCGGCCCCCTGCTCGGCCAGATGCTCAGCGCGATGATCGCCGACCGTCGCCACCTGCCGCTCGTCGAAGGTGCAGTGCGCTGGGTGGGCGAGGCTCTGGAGGCGAACGAGGAGATGGTACGCGCCATGATCCGCGAGCGCGCCCACAGCCTGCTGCGCCTGACCGGCCTCGACACCCGCATCGCCAATTCGGTGCTCGACGGCCTTTACAAGCTGCTCGCCGAGATGATCGTCCAGCCCGACCATCCGCTGAAGCTCAAGGTCGAGCAGATGCTGGAAAGCCTCGCCGACCGCCTCGTCAACGATCCGGAAACACGCGAGCGGGTGGAAAACGCCAAGCGCGAACTGATCGCCAATCCCGCCGTCGGCCAGTGGTGGCAGTCGGTCTGGGAACGCCTGCGCCGCAAGCTGATCGACGCCGCCCGCAATCCCGACGCGGCGCTGGCGGGGCAACTGACGACCATGCTCGGCGAACTGGGCACCGCACTGCAGGGCGATCCGCGCCTGCAGGCCCAGATCAACCGCTTCGCGCGCCGCACGCTGGTGGGCGTCACCGCGCGCTATGGCGAGGAGATCGTCGGCCTCGTCTCGGGCACCGTGAAGCGCTGGGACGCCCGCACGATCAGCAACCGCCTCGAAGGCGCAGTCGGCCGCGACCTGCAGTTCATCCGCATCAACGGCACGCTGGTGGGTGGCTTGTTCGGCCTATGCATCCATGCGATCGATCGGCTGCTATGACCGATGGACCACTGCTGACAACCGACCGTTTCGACTTGTGGCGCCCGGTGGCGAGCGACCTGCCCCAGCTCTGTGCCCTGATCGACGACGAGGAAACCCGCCGCTACCTCGGCCCTGCTTCAGCCGAACGGCAGCCGCAGTTCGACCGCCTGATGCGGAATGCGGGGTCGTGGATGCTCTATGGCTACGGCACCTTCATGGTGCGTCCGCATGGCGCAGACAGCATCATCGCTGCATGCGGTGTCTTCCATTCGTGGCGTGGCTTCGGCCACGATGTCGGCATGGACGACGTTCCCGAGGCGGGCTGGATCGTCCGCCGCGACTGGTGGGGCAAGCGCGTGGCGGGTGAAGTGATGGAGGCCGTGCTCGGCTGGTTCGATCCAGCACATGGTCCAAAACGCATCGCCTGCATGATCGAGGAGGGCAATGCGGCGTCGGAACGCGTCGCGGCAGCCCTCGGCTTCGCGCGCTACGGCGCGCATGTCAGCGACGATACGATGCTCATGCTGTTCGAGCGCTTGCCTGGCGGCCGCTGAGTGCGGCGTCAGTTAACGTATACGATACTGCCTGAAAAGAACGAGGCGACAGGCTGGCTGTTGCTATCAAGCGCAGGCTCGAATCTGGCCATGCCGATTACTATTTCGCAAACTTTAGTATTGAAGTTGGCATTCCTGAAGGCGTTTACCGTTTCGCACTGCGTCGGTTGTCCGGCCTTGTCCACCATGACGCGCAAGTTCAGGCGCCCATCCTTGCCCTGATATTCGAGTTCAGACGGGAAACCCTTGAGTATCTCGGAGATCCATTTTTTGTCTGCCACTTTAGGGCGACGCGTAAGCTCGGCCTGCTCGGCTGGGTCAAGGCCCCAATTCCGCACCAGCGCGTCGGTGCAAGTCCGCAGCGCGGAAAGCACCGGAAGAACACTGCCGGTGTCGAGAACGAATGTCTGATGCGACGTCGCCAGACTGATCCGATCGACCGTGGCCTCGAAATCAGAATCCGGCATCGGCTCGGCTGCGAAGCCCCCCACCTGCCGGTGCTTCCTGGTAGCCAATGCACTCGAAAACAGAACCGCGGGACCGTATGCGCCCGCGCGTGCGTTGTGATGCAGACTGGGAAACGAAAGCTCGTGGAGGCCATAGGCGATTCCGAATTGCGGCGCCTGCTGCAGCCGTGCAGCGATCTCGCCTGCAACGGTAACTTCGAAATCGCGACCGGGGCCGTATGTCCTCATGCTCAGCAAAACCGGTCTTTTACTGGTACCGAAGCGTCGAACCATGACGCAACTCGTCTTTTGGTAATCTACCAACCATTGCGAAATCGCGGGCAACGTCGTGATTTTGGGTTTGGCGTGGCAGCAGGTTCCGACGGTCAACCCGCAGAGCATCGCAAGAAGAGCCCAAAAATTCCGATGCCTCATGATTGCAACGTCCCCCGACCATGCACATCGTGCAGGCACTGACATCCACACGATACCCAGCAAATAACCCCCGGATTTGCATCCGAGGGTTAAGCATTTGTGACAGACGGGGATTCTCAGATTTCAAAGCTTGCCGGTAAGCTCCGGCACGGCAGTGAAGAGATCCGCCACGAGGCCCACGTCGGCCACCTGGAAGATCGGGGCATCCTCGTCCTTGTTGATGGCGATGATGGTCTTGGAGTCCTTCATGCCCGCAAGGTGCTGGATCGCGCCCGAGATACCGACCGCGATGTAGACTTCCGGTGCCACGATCTTGCCAGTCTGGCCGACCTGGTAGTCGTTGGGCACGTAGCCCGCATCGACCGCAGCGCGCGAAGCGCCGACGGCGGCGCCCAGCTTGTCGGCGAGCGGCATGATGGTGGCCTCGAAGGTTTCCGAGTCCTTCAGCGCGCGGCCGCCCGAGACGATGATCTTGGCGCTGGTCAGCTCCGGACGCTCCGACTTGGCGATTTCCGCGCCCACGAAGCTGGAGAGGCCCGCATCACCGGCGCCCGTCACGTCCTCGACCACGCCCGAGCCGCCAGTGGCCTCGGCCTTGGCGAAGGCAGTGCCGCGCACGGTGATGACGAGCTTCGGATCGCTCGATTCGACGGTGGCGATGGCGTTGCCCGCGTAGATCGGACGGGTGAAGGTCTTCTCGCCCTCGACCGAGAGGATGTCCGAGATCTGCGCGACGTCGAGCAGCGCGGCAACGCGCGGGGCGACGTTCTTGCCGGTGGTGGTGGCCGGCGCGACGAAGGCGTCGTGGTGACCCATCAGGTCCACGATCAGCGGCGCGATGTTCTCGGCCAGCGCGTGCTCGTAGGCCGCGTCGTCGGCGAAGTGAACCTTGCCCACGCCAGCGATCTGCGCAGCGGCGTCAGCCACGGCGCGCGCGCCGGAACCGGCGACGAGGAGATGGACTTCACCCAGCTTGGCAGCAGCGGTGACGGCGGAGAGGGTAGCGTCCTTGACGGAGGCGTTGTCGTGTTCGACCCAAACGAGCGTCTTCATTATGCGACTCCCAGTTCCTTGAGCTTGGCGACGAGGCCGTCGACGTCGGCAACCTTGATACCGGCCGAACGGACGGGCGGCTCGGAGACCTTGAGGGTCTTGAGACGCGGCGCAATGTCCACGCCGTAGTCGGCGGGCGACTTCACATCGAGCTGCTTCTTCTTCGCCTTCATGATGTTGGGCAGCGAAGCGTAGCGCGGCTCGTTGAGGCGCAGGTCGGTGGTGACGATGGCGGGGAGCGACAGCTTCACCGTCTCGAGGCCGCCATCGACTTCGCGGGTCACGGAGACCGAGTCGCCGGCAACATCGACCTTCGAGGCGAAGGTGCCCTGCGGACGGCCGGTCAGCGCGGCGAGCATCTGGCCGGTCTGGTTCGAATCGTCGTCGATCGCCTGCTTGCCGAGGATCACGAGGCCGGGGTTCTCTTCGGCCACGATGGCCTTGAGGATCTTGGCCACGGCCAGCGGTTCGACTTCAGCGTCGGTCTCGATCAGGATCGCGCGGTCGGCGCCCATGGCGAGCGCGGTACGCAGGGTTTCCTGCGCCTTTGCCGGCCCGACCGAGACGGCGATGATCTCTTCGGCCTTGCCCGCTTCCTTGAGGCGGATGGCTTCCTCGACGGCGATCTCGTCGAAGGGGTTCATGCTCATCTTGACGTTGGCAAGGTCAACGCCCGTGCCGTCGGCCTTGACCCGCGGCTTCACGTTGTAATCGATGACCCGCTTAACGGGCACGATGATCTTCATTGCGATCTGTCCTCTCACTGCTGGGACGGCAAATTTAACCGCACGATTAAATTCTGGTGCGAGCTATCGCGTTCCTCTGCCTCGACGTCAAGCCTCGCTAAAGCGCTAAGAGCTTGCGACGGGAAAAGAGAAACTTCGCGCAACGCATACATGCAGAAACGGCGGGGGTCGCGAAACCCCCGCCGTCTCAATATTCGCTATATGATCGTGCGCATGATGCGCATCACCGAAAGGATCAGGCGACGGCCTGGACTTCGGCGACGATCTTCTTGGCGGCATCGCCCAGGTCGTTGGCGGGGACGATCGCGAGGCCCGAGTTGGCCAGGATGTCCTTGCCCTGCTGGACGTTGGTGCCTTCGAGGCGGACGACGAGCGGAACCTGCAGGTTCACTTCCTTCGCCGCGGCAACGATGCCCTCGGCGATGATGTCGCACTTCATGATGCCGCCGAAGATGTTCACGAGGATACCCTTCACGGCGGGGTCCGCGAGAATGATCTTGAACGCCGCGGTCACCTTCTCCTTGTTGGCGCCGCCGCCGACGTCGAGGAAGTTGGCCGGGAACATGCCGTTCAGCTTGATGATGTCCATCGTCGCCATGGCGAGGCCGGCGCCGTTGACCATGCAGCCGATGTCGCCGTCGAGCTTGATGTAAGCCAAGTCGTACTTCGAGGCTTCGATCTCGGCCGGGTCTTCCTCGGTCTCGTCGCGCAGGGCGAAGATGTCGGGGTGACGGGCGAGAGCGTTCGAATCGAAGCTCATCTTGGTGTCGAGGACGAGCAGCTCGCCGCCCTTCGATTCGACCAGCGGGTTGATCTCGACCATGTCGCAGTCCATCGCGATGAACGCGGTGTAGAGCTGCTTGGCGAGCTTCTGGGCCTGCTTGTTGAGGTCACCCGACAGCTTCAGCGCGAAAGCGACGGCGCGGCCATGGTGCGCCTGGAAGCCTTCGGCCGGATCGATGGTGATCGTGGTGATCTTCTCGGGCGTGTTGTGGGCGACTTCCTCGATGTCCATGCCGCCTTCGGTCGACACGATCATGGCGACGCGGCCGGTCTTGCGGTCCACGAGCATCGACAGGTAGTATTCCTTATCGATGTCGACGCCGTCGGTCACGTAGAGACGGTTGACCTGCTTGCCCGCTTCACCGGTCTGGATGGTGACGAGGGTGTTGCCGAGCATTTCCTTGGCGAAAGCCTCGACTTCCTCGATCGACTTGGCAAGACGCACGCCGCCCTTGGCGTCAGCGGGGAGTTCCTTGAACTTGCCCTTGCCGCGGCCGCCTGCGTGGATCTGCGCCTTGACGACGTAGAGCGGTCCGGGAAGCTGCTTGGCAGCGGCGACTGCCTCTTCGACGGTGAGGGCGGCGATGCCGGCGGGAATGCCCACGCCATACTTCGCGAGGAGTTCCTTGCCCTGATATTCGTGAATGTTCATCGCTCAAATCGCTTTCTGCTGGAGGTTCCCGGGGAAGGCGCCGTAGCCATATGTTCGGCGTCCGCCTAAGCACATCCCGGCGCCCTTGAAAAGGCCCGGCGCCTGCGCAAATGCATAGCCACGTCGAATTTCATCGACCTTATTTGATATCAGTTCTCAATAGCAATTGATGCGGGAGCGCGCCCGATGATCGACAGAAAGCGACTCGAAGCCATCGTCCGGGAGGCCGGACGCATCGCCCTTGCCGGATGGCCAGGCGATGGGCACGCGCTCGAATCGTGGGAAAAGACGCCGGGAAGCCCGGTCTGCACCGCCGATCTCGCGGTCGATGCCTACCTCAAGCGCGAACTGCGCGCATTGCTGCCTGCGGCAGGATGGCTTTCGGAAGAGACGGCCGACACGCAGGATCGGCAGGACCATGAACTGGTCTGGCTGGTCGATCCGATCGACGGCACCCGAGACTACATTCATGGTCGCAAGGGCTGGGCGATCTCGGTGGCGCTGGTGAACACCCGCCGCCCGCTGCTGGGCTACCTCTTCGCCCCCGTGCGCAACCGTGAGGATGGCGGCGAGTTCTGGTCGGCCGAGGCGGGTAAAGGGGCATGGCTGAACGGCGTCCGGCTCTCCGCAAGCAGCCGCGAAGTACTGGCCGGATCGCGCGTCCCGGCGCACAAGCTGGCGCTCGAAGATGCCGACCTCACTCTCGTCGAGCAGCCCAATTCGATCGCCCTGCGCATGGCGATGATCGCATCCGGCGAGGCCGATCTTCTGGCGACGCTGCGCTGGGGCTACGAGTGGGACATTGCCGCCGCCGGACTGATCGCGCGCGAAGCAGGGGCGGCCGTAACCGATGCCTTCGGCCAGCCGCTCAATTACAACAAGCGCGATCCGCGCGCGTTCGGCGTGCTGGTTTCGTCCAACGGTATCCATGCTGCCGCTGTCGAGCGACTTGCCGACCGCGCACGTCGCTATTCGGCCTGATCGGACGGTAGCGGCCCCGCCTCAATTCCCTTCCGCCCCCTCACCCTCGGCGTCGCTGGGCATTTCCGTGCCCATGTCCTCACCTTTCCAGGACGGCTCCTTTTCCATCCGCTCGATCAGATTGTGAGCGAAGGCGCTCATGCCGCCGCCGTGGGGATTGTTCGCTACAGGCCCCAGCACGATCCGGGCTTCCGGGGAACGGCCTAGACGCAGCAGCGTGGTCCCGAGCGTCATGCGCAGGCCAAGGTCGAAGGGTGCCAGTTCCACCGCCCGGATCAATCCGTCAACCGCCAGCTGCGGCGGCTGCATGCCCTGCTCAACGAAGCTGCGGTAGAAGTAGATCAGCGGTAGCGGGTGGTCGTTCTCCAGCCGGTTGAGCGCGATGAAAGGCGCCCGCGCGGTCTTGTAGGCCGCCGCGCGCTCCTTGTCGTCGCCCTTGCTATCCTCGGCCTCGCGGAACAGCGCATAGCCCTTCTGTACATAGGCATTGACCTGCGAGGGATCACGCCTGATCGCGGTATCGGCGGCGGCGACGGCCTCCTTGTCGTGCCCGGCGTCATATTCGCACTCAGCCAGCGCGGCGAGCACCGCTGCATCATCGGGATACTTCGCCGCGATCGCCCGCGCCTCGACCAGCAGCGTCGCTGCCTCCTCGCTCGACACGCCGCGCCGCGAGCGGATGCGCACCGGCATGATCTCCGCCTCCCCCGCCGAGAGCGTGCGCAGCGACACAGGGCCGATCGTCAGCAGTTCCGGCTTGAGCGTCAGCGCCGTCATCCTCCGCTGCTTCAGATAGTGGTCGAGATCCTTTTCCAGCTTGTCGAAGTCTCCGAACGCCTCCAGCGCCGCCGCCCGCTGCCCTCGGCCCTTCGCGAGCAGGTCCGTATAGCGGGTGAACTGCCCTTTGCGGTCCGCCCCGAAGGTCAGGTAGTGATAGAGTAGCCAGCTCTTGCCGTAGAAGGCGTCGTAGCTGGTGTGCTTGCGCTTGTCGTAATCGGTGGGATCGAGCAGGTCTGCCGCCTTGACGTCCTGCGCATAAAGCAGTTCCCCCGCGCGATGATTGGCGGGACGGCCCAGCCAGAGCCCGCCGTCCGCCTCGAACTTGGCCGAAGCGAAGAACTCCGCCGACCCTTCGCTCAGCCAGCGCGGCATGGCCGAGACGTTGCTGGAAATCAGGAAATGGTGCGCATATTCGTGAAGCAGCACGATCATCGACCAGGTCACCGGCCCGCTGCCGCTCTGCACCGCAGGCACGATCGCCAGCGAGCCCCCCGCCCTCGGCACGTAGAAGCCGCCGACGAACTTGTTGTCGCCGCCATGAAGTTCACGCACCTCGCGAGTGTTCTTCACGACATAGACCGTGACGCGGTTCGACGGACTGGGCTTGGCGACCTTGGTGGCGAGAACGAAGGCCATCCCCGCGTGATACCGCTCGAGCTGCTGCGCAAAGCGGGTGATGTCCTTGTCGGAATCGTTGGCGTAGATGACGAAGTGTTCGCTCGACGCCTCGGTCCAGGCCGCCTGGGCTGGCGCTGCCGAGAGCCACGCAGCCAGCGCCGCCATCACAATCCTGAAACGCATCAAGTCCCCCCGAACCCAGTTCGCGGGCAGACTACGCCGATATTGCGGCGTTTCAAGTTACTCTATGGAAATCACGTGGTTACGAAGAAGGGGCCGGTGCGGTTTCCCGCACCGGCCCCTTCCCCGATCCCGCTTCCTGCGGAAGCTCTTACTTCGCCGAGTTGGCGTCGTCGGTGGTGACCGGCGTGATCTTGATCTCGACACGGCGGTTGAGGGCACGGCCCTCGGGCGTGTTGTTGTCCGCGACCGGGTAGTTCATGCCCATGCCCTGCGTCTGGATGCGCGAGGACGAGACGCCCCGGCTGATCAGGTAGCGCGCAACCGAATCGGCACGGCGCTTCGACAGGTCCATGTTGTAGGCGGCCGAGCCGGTCGAATCGGTGTGGCCGTAGACGTCGACGAGGCTGTTCGGATACTGCACCATCGACTGCGCGACCTTGTCGAGCGAGGTCTGGAACGAAGGGCTGACGACGGTGGAATTCACCGCGAACGTCACGTCCGGCAGGTTCACCAGAATGCCGTCGCCCTGCTGGGTGACGTCGATGCCCGAACCGGCGGTCTGTTCCTTCAGCTCCTTGATCTGCTTGTCCATCTGGTAGCCAACGACGCCGCCCGCGACGCCGCCGATACCGGCACCAACGATGCGCGCGGTCTTGCCGCCAATGACGCTGCCCAGCAGATAGCCAAGGCCCGCGCCGCCGGCACCGCCGATCGCCGTGCGCGAAACCTTGCGCTCACCGGTGTTCGGGTCGGTGACGCAGGCGGAAACCGAAACCAGCGCGAAGACCGCGGCGGCCGAAGTGATCAGGCGCGACTTTTTCATCTCTTGGGTGTCCCTTCCTCTTGATGTGCCCTTATACCGGACATCTGTGCGGTAGTGAACATGAACGGCGAATGGCTTGTGCGCCCTTCAACACACAGCATTGCATGCGGTTCCCACCCACAAGGCAGATTGCAAAGCGTTGCGGCGCAACACAGGTTCTTCGCGCGGCGCACAATCTCTGCTAGCGGTGGAAGCACTGTGACACCCTTTCCCTGGACCGACGTCCTCATCATCATCGGGCTGATTCTGCTGAACGGCCTGTTCTCGATGTCCGAACTGGCCATCGTCTCCGCGCGCACGCCGCGCCTCAAGATGTCCGCCGACAAGGGCAGCCGGGCCGCCCTGACCGCGATGGAACTGGCAGCCGACCCGGGCCGCTTCCTCTCCACCGTGCAGATCGGCATCACCCTGATCGGCATCATCGCGGGCGCTTATTCGGGCGCGAGTCTCGGCCAGCCGGTCGGCGATCGCCTCGCCACGCTCGGCGTGCCGGTCCGTTTCGCAGGCGAGCTGGGTTTCGCGCTGGTGATCATTGCCACGACATACGCCAGCGTCGTCGTCGGCGAACTGGTGCCCAAGCAACTGGCCCTGCGCATGGCCGAGCCGGTCGCGCTGGTCATGGCCCGCCCGATGAGCATCCTGGCGACGGCGATGGGTCCGTTCGTCTGGCTGCTCGACAAGTCCTCGGGCCTGATCCTGCGCCTGTTCTCGATCCGCAGCGGCGATACCGAGCGTCTCACCGCCGAGGAACTCCACATGATCTTCGCCGAGGCCACCCGCACCGGCGTTATCGAGGAGGAGGAGCGCGCGATGATGACCGGCGTGATGCGTCTCGCCGAGCGTCCCGTCCGCGAACTGATGACCCCGCGCAACCAGATCGACTGGATCGACGCCGACGCCGACGAGACCCAGCTGCGCGCCAAGATCGCCGCCTCGCCGCACTCGCTGCTGCCGGTGGTGGCGGGCGAAGGCGCACCAGACAACGTGGTCGGCATCCTCAAGGTCAAGGAAGTGCTCGCCGCGCTGGTCGAGGGCCGGACGGTCGAGGTCCGCGCGATGATGCGCAAGGCCGAGGTCATCCCCGACCAGCTCGACGCCATGGATGCCCTGCGCAAGCTGCAGACCGCCGAAGTGTCGATGGCTGTGGTCCACGACGAATACGGCCACCTCGAAGGCGTGGTGACCCCCTCCGACGTTCTCGCGGCGCTGGCGGGCAACTTCGTCTCGCACCAGGACGAGGGCGACGAGCCCATGGTGACCGAGCGCGAGGACGGATCGCTGCTGGTTTCCGGCGCCATGCCTGCCGATTCGCTGGCCGATCGCCTCGGCATCACGCTGCCCGAGGACCGTGATTTCGCGACCCTCGCAGGGCTGGTGCTCCACGTACTGCGCAAGGTCCCACGCGAGGGCGAGCACTTCACCGATCAGGGCTGGCGTTTCGAAGTCATCGACATGGACGGGCTCAAGATCGACAAGCTCCTCGTCAGCAGCGTCGAGGATGAGGACGACGGCGTCACCGGCGACGGCTGACAAGCCTGCTGGCGGGCTAGGCCATGATTGAGAGGGCACGCGGGGCGACCCGCGTGCCCCTTTTCATGCGCAGAAAGAATTAGGGCGGGCATCGCAAAACAAACCCCGTCATCCCAGCGAAGGCTGGGGCCGCTGGCCGCGCAAAGCCCGACCCTCGACCGGACGCTTTGACGATAGCTAAACCTTGAAGCGTCATTGCGAGCGCAGCGAAGCAATGACGAAGGGTGGGGCAATCGCTCTGGCAGTAACAGGCCAGCGGTCCCAGCCTTCGCTGGGATGACGGGGTTGCGCCTTGCCGATACGAAAAAGGCCGGACTTTCGCCCGGCCCTTCTCGTTACGTTCCAGCGCAAAGATCAACCGCCCACGGCAGTCTGCGCGTCACGCCCGTCGCCTTCCGGCGCGGCGAGGATCGCGCGGGTCAGCTGACCCTTGGCGACCGTGTAGGTCTGCGGATCCCCCACCGTCGAGCGGATGGACGGCTCGGCGGTGCCGGCCAGGCTGAGCGCCGACTTCTCGATGTCGCTGCGGGCCTGCGGGCCGCCGAACAGCGCATCGAGCGTCTGCTGCTGCACCGAATCGTCGGTCGGGCGAGGCTGGCCCTGCTTCGGCGGGCTCAGCGAGAAGTCGGGCGGCACCACCAGCGGGGTCTGGCGCTGCACGGCGAACTCGTCGGGGCGAGCACGGTTGAACAGGCCGGTGCTGCCGCAAGCGGACAGCATGACCGCGCCCGTCGCGACGAGGAGGAGGGCAGCGGTTTTCTTCATGCGCATCAAATTCAACTCGCGTTTAATCTGCAATCGGGGCGGGTTGCGCCTCTGTCTCGGGCTTGTCGCGCGAAAACAGGGAACGGGCAAGGATAATCAGGACGCCGATGGTGATGGCGGCGTCCGCAAGATTGAAGATCAGGAAGGGCCGCCATGCTCCGAAATGCAGGTCGGCATAGTCGATGACATAGCCGACGCCGAAACGGTCGCGGATGTTTCCGGCCGCCCCGCCCAGCACCATGCCGAGCGCCGCGATCTCCGGCAGCTTGCGCTCGCGCAGCAGCCAGACGAACACGAAGGCCGCGATCGCGCCGGTCATGGCGACCAGCGCCCAGCGGCCCTCGGGCGAACCCGCAGTGAACAGGCCCAGCGAGACACCGAAGTTCTGCGTCCACGTCAGGTTGAAGAACGGCAGGACATAGACCTGCCCGATCCGGTCGAGATCGATGCCTTCGGTGATCCAGCCCTTGATGCCCTGGTCGATCGCATAGACGACCACGGCGACCAGCAGGCCGATCGCGCGCTTCATCCAGGGGTTCATTCCACCGGCTCCACGACGTCGTCGCAGCGGTCGCACAGCGCGCCGTCCTCGGTCACTTCCGGGAGATGCCGCCAGCAGCGGCCGCACTTGTGGTCGGTGGAGGGGGTGACGGTCACCTCCTCGCCCTGCCCGCGCGTGACTGTCCCGGTGATGAACAGCTCGGCGAGATCAGCTTCCGAGAAGTCCCCGACGGGTAGCACGGCATCACCCAACTCGACCTTCGCTTGAAGGCCAGAGCCAATTACCTTTTCACGACGTAGCGGTTCAATCTGCTCTGTCACCTTGGCTCGAGCAACTCGCAAGCGATCCCACTTCCGCTCAAGATCGTGAGCACCGTCAAGATCAGGATTGTCCCCGGGTTCGTGATCCACTGCCGGAACTTCCGGCCATTCGAGCAGGTGAACGCTGTCGCCGTCCGGATAGCGCGATCCCCAGGTCTCCTCGGCGGTGAACACGATCACCGGCGCGGCGTAGCGGATCAGCGCGTGGAACAGCGTGTCCAGCACCGTGCGGTAGGCGCGGCGCTTGGGGTCCGTCGGCGCGTCGCAGTAGAGGCAGTCCTTGCGGATATCGAAGAAGAACGCCGAGAGGTCCTCGTTGCAGAAATCGAGCAGCGAGCGGACGTAGGTGTTGAAGTCGAAGGCATCGATCGCCCCGCGCAGCGTCGCGTCGAGTTTGCCCAGCAGCGCAAGCACGTAGCGCTCCAGTTCGGGCATCTCCGACACGGGAAGGCGCTCCGCCTCGTCGAAGCCGTCCAGTGCGCCCAGCAGGTAGCGCAGGGTGTTGCGCAGCTTGCGGTACTGGTCGGCGACGCCCTTGAGGATTTCGTCGCCGATGCGGTGGTCCTCGGTGAAGTCCACCGAGAGCGCCCAGAGACGGATGATGTCGGCGCCGTTGGTCTCCATGACCTTGAGCGGGCTGATCGTGTTGCCCAGCGACTTGGACATCTTCATGCCCTTGGCGTCCATCGTGAAGCCGTGGGTCAGCACCGCCTTGTACGGCGCATGGCCGCGCGTGGCGCAGCTTTCCAGCAGCGAGGACTGGAACCAGCCGCGATGCTGGTCGGAGCCTTCGAGATAGAGATCCGCCTTCGGGCCGGTATAGCCTTCGGGGCGCAGCAGATCGGGCCAACGGCCTGATTCCAGAACGAAAGCGTGCGTGGAGCCGGAATCGAACCAGACGTCGAGAATGTCGGCGACACGCTCGTAATCGTCGGCGTTGTAGCCGTTGCCGAGCAGGTCCTGCGCGGCTTCGTCCGACCAGCCATCGACTCCCTTCGCCAGGATCGCGGCGCGGATACGCTCGTTGACGGCGGGATCGACGAGGTATTCGCCGGTCTTGCGATGCACGAACAGCGTGATCGGCACGCCCCATGCGCGCTGGCGCGAGAGCACCCAGTCGGGGCGCCCCTCGACCATCGCGCCGATGCGGTTGCGGCCCTTGTCGGGAACGAAGCGGGTTTCGGCGATGGCCTGCAGCGCCGCCTGACGAAGCGTCGGCGCGTCCATCAGGTTTTCCTCGGCGGGATCGATCGCCCCGCCCTCGTTCTCCCAGCGCTTGTCGGCCGGGGTCTTGGGCGAGATATGCGTCATCGCCTTGTCCATCGGCACGAACCACTGCGGGGTGCAGCGGTAGATCACCTTGGCCTTGGAACGCCACGAGTGCGGGTAGGAATGCTTGTAATCCGCCGAAGCCGCCAGCAGGCCGCCCGCTTCGCGCAGGTCAGAGCAGATCGGGCCGTCGGGGGCGTTGAACTTCGGATTGATGACCGAGCCCTGCCCGGCCAGCCACAGCCAGTCCTCGCGGTACTTGCCGTCGGCCTCGACCACGAACTTGGGGTTGATGCCGTTGGCCTTGCACAGATCGAAGTCGTCCTCGCCATGGTCGGGCGCCATGTGGACGAGGCCGGTGCCGCTCTCGGTGGTGACGAAATCACCCGCCAGTAGCGGACGCGGTTCGACGAAGAACCCGCCGAGCGCGTGCATCGGGTGACGGGCGATGGTGCCGGCGAGGTCGGAGCCTTTGATGGTTGCCAAGAACTCCGGCAGTTCCGCAACTGGATTGCCATCAACGCCAATACGGTTGCCATCTTCGTCGAGACCAGCGCCGATAGGACGCTGACCTAGCTGCCAGCGGACCATCGCCGATGCAAACAAATCAGCTGCAATTAGAAATTTGCGCCCCGACAGTGCGAATAGCCGATACTCAACCTCCGGCCCGTAAGCCAAAGCCTGGTTCACCGGGATCGTCCACGGCGTCGTCGTCCAGATCACGGCATGGGCGCCGACCAGTTCGGGCACCTTGGATTCGACGATCTCGAACGCCACGTCGATCTGGGTCGAGGTGATGTCCTCGTACTCCACCTCGGCTTCGGCAAGGGCGGTCTTCTCCACCGGCGACCACATCACCGGCTTGGCGCCGCGATAGAGCATGCCGTTCTCGGCGAACTTGAGCAGTTCGCCGACGATGGTCGCCTCGGCCTGGAAGTCCATCGTCAGGTACGGGTTGTCCCAGTCGCCGTTGATGCCGAGGCGCTTGAGCTGCTCGCGCTGCACGTTCACCCAGTTCTGGGCATAGGCGCGGCATTCGGCGCGGAATTCCTCCGCCGGAACCTCGTCCTTGTTCTTCTTTTTCTTGCGGTACTCTTCCTCGACCTTCCACTCGATCGGCAGGCCGTGGCAGTCCCAGCCGGGAACGTAAGGCGCGTCCTTGCCCAGCAGGGTCTGGGTGCGGACGACCATGTCCTTGAGGATGTGGTTCAGCGCGTGGCCGATGTGCATGTCGCCGTTGGCATAAGGCGGGCCGTCATGCAGCACGAACTTGTCGCGGCCGCGGCGGGCGTCACGGGTCTTCTCGTAAATCTTTTCCGACTGCCAGCGCGTAAGAATGCCTGGCTCCTTCTGGGGGAGTCCGGCCTTCATCGGGAAATCGGTCTTCGGCAGGAAGACGGTGCTACGATAGTCGCGCTGTTCGGTCATGATCGCGGGGCACTAGAACAAATGCGCGATCGTTGGAAGTAGGCGTCGTCCCGGACTTGATCCGGGACCTCTGGCCATGAACAGCCGACCTCACGGGCGCGGCACCCTGCGCGACAACGCTCGCCTAAAGACCGCCAGCGGTCCCGGATCAAGTCCGGGACGACGTCAGGATAGCCCCGCCAGCAATTCGCGCGCCTTCACGCAGTCCCGGTCCATCTGCTCGATCAGCGCGTCGAGCGAATCGAACTTCGCCTCGGGCCGCAGGAAATGGTGGAACGCCACCTCGATCTCCTGTCCGTAGAGGTCACCTGCGAAGTCGAAGAAGTGCGGCTCCAGCAGTTCCTTGGGCGGGTCGAACGTCGGGCGGATGCCGATGTTCGCCGCACCGTGGACCACGCGGCCGTCCGGCATGCGCCCGGTCACCGCATAGATGCCGTAAAGCGGGCGCAGGTAGTTCGCCATGTCGAGGTTGGCGGTGGGAAAGCCGATGGTGCGGCCCAGCTTGTCGCCATGCTGCACCCGGCCCCGGATCGAGAACGGCCGCGTCAGCAGGCGTGCGGCCAGTTGGCAGTCGCCGGACTTGAGCGCCTCGCGGATGCGGCTCGACGAGACGGTGCCGCCCGCGTCGCTGACCGGGCCGACGGTACGGCCTTCAAGCCCGTGCGCCGCGCCGACCTCTCGCAGCAATTGCGGATTGCCACCCTTGGCGCGGCCGAACGTGAAATCCTCGCCGGTGACGACGCCGACCGCGCCCATGTGACGCACCAGCATCTCCTCGATCCACTGCACGGCGGGCATCGCCGCCATCGCCGAATCGAAGTGCAGCACCAGCATCGCATCCGCGCCGGCGGCCGCGAACAGTTCCTGCCGCTGCTCCAGAGTCGTCAGACGGAAGGGCTCGGCATCAGGCTTGAAGTGGCGGACGGGGTGCGGGTCGAAGGTGGCGACGATGGCCGGGCGGCCCTGCGCCTTCGCCCAGCCGATCGCCTCTCCCACCACCGCCTGGTGGCCCTGGTGGAACCCGTCGAAGTTACCCAGCGCCAGCACGGCACCGCGCAGGGATTCGGGAACGGGTTGGCGGTTGTCGAGGCGAATCATGGGCGTCTCGGCTATAGGGCGCGTGTGAGAGTCACGAAAGCATGTGCCGGTCGGGCACCGTCCGCCGCATGGGCGTCGCGCGCAATTTCAACCCACTCGGGGCCGACTTCGGGCATTACGGTATCGCCCTCGTAATCGCCCGCGATCTCGGTCAGCTCGATCCGGGCGGCGAGCGGGAGGAAGAGAGCATTGATCTCGGCCCCGCCGATCACCGCGACTTCGCCTTCTCCGGCAAGCGCCAACGCCTCGTCCACCGAATGCGCGACTTCGGCGCCTTCCGCGCTCCAGCCGGTGTCGCGGGTCAGCACGATGTGACGGCGACCGGGCAGTGGCGCGGGAAAGCTGTCGAAGGTCTTGCGGCCCATCACCATCGGCTTGCCCATGGTCAGCGCCTTGAACCGCTTGAGGTCCGCCGGGAGCCGCCAGGGCAGCGCGCCGTCGCGGCCGATCACGCCGTTTTCGGCGCGGGCGTAGATGAGGAAGACCTCCTGCGCCATCAGCTCAGGATCAGCCGCGTCACATGGCCCATCTTGCGCCCCGGACGGGCGGCGGCCTTGCCGTAGAGGTGCAGGTGGTTGGCCGGGTCGGCGAGGATGGTCGGCCAGTCGTGCGCCTCGTCGCCGATGAGGTTGCGCATTTCCACGCCCTTGGCGGCAAGGCCGGTGTCGCCCAGCGGCAGCCCGCAGATCGCGCGGACGTGGTTCTCGAACTGGCTGGTGACCGAGCCCTCGATAGTCCAGTGGCCCGAGTTGTGGACGCGCGGGGCCATCTCGTTGAAGACGGGGCCGTCCTTCGTGGCGAAGAATTCCAGCGTCAGCACGCCGACATAGTCCAGCGCATCGGCAACCTTCGTCGCGAGTTCGCGCGCGGCGGGCACCTGCTCCAGCAGGTCGGCGGGCGCGGGCACGGTGCTGAGCGCCAGGATGCCGCCTTCATGGACGTTGTGGGCGCTGTCGAAGAAGCGCACCTCGCCGTCCGCGCCGCGGCACAGGATCACCGAGAATTCGGCAAAGAAGGTGACGAAGCCCTCGTAGATCAGCGGCGTCGCAGGCAGGTCCAGCGCGGCAGCGTCCGCGGGCGTCATGATCCGCCACTGGCCCTTGCCGTCGTAGCCGTCGCGGCGGGTCTTCAGGATGCCCGGCGCGCCGATCGCGGCGATGGCCTGCGCAAGATCCTCCGCGCTATCCACCGGGGCGAAGGGGGCGGGGGTGCCGCCGAGGTCAGTGACGAAGCGCTTTTCGTTCAGGCGGTCCTGCGCGGTTTCGAGAGCGCGGGCGTGGGCGAGCAGCGGCGTGTCGCCCAGCGCCGCGAGCGGGCCAACGGGGACGTTCTCGAACTCGTACGTCACCACCGCGCAGTCGGCGGCAAACTTCGCCATGGCCTCGGCATCGTCCCATGCGGCGCAAGTGAAGGCGGCGCAAACGTCGGCGGCGATCGAGTCCGCCTCGGGCGCGTAGACGTGGCAGCGATAGCCCAGCTGCGCCGCCGCCATGGCGATCATCCGCCCGAGCTGGCCGCCGCCAAGAATGCCGATGGTTTCGCCGGGAGAGATCATTACGCCTTTACGCCTGCCTTGTGCCGGTGCCCTTCGACAAGCTCAGGGTGAGCGGACTTAGTGCTGAAATTCTAAAACCCAACCCCGCTCGTGCTGAGCGTGTCGAAGCACCTCAGCCGAGCGGGAAACATCAGACCGGCTTTTCCGCCACACTCGCGGTCTGCGCCGCACGGAAGTCCTTGAGGCGTCCCGCCAGCGCCTCGTCCGAGGTGGCCAGGATCGCCGCCGCCAGCAAACCGGCATTGGCCGCGCCCGCCTCGCCGATCGCCAGCGTGCCGACGGGGATACCCGCAGGCATCTGCACGATCGAGAGCAGGCTGTCCTGTCCCGACAGCGCCTTGCTCTGCACCGGCACGCCGAGCACCGGAAGATGCGTCATCGCGGCAATCATGCCGGGCAGGTGGGCAGCGCCCCCTGCCCCGGCGACGATCACCTTGAAGCCTTCGCCGTCCGCGCCATGCGCGAAGTCCACCAGCCGCTCGGGCGTGCGGTGCGCCGAGACGATGCGGGCGTCATAAGCGACGCCCAGCTTGTCGAGCATCTCGGCGGCCTTGATCATGGTCGGCCAGTCGGACTGGCTGCCCATGACGATTGCAACTGGTGCAGTCACGGATCAGCGCTCCGAGAGGTAGTAGCGGTCGAGCACCTTGAGATCGTTGTCCAACTCGTAGACGATCGGCTGGCCGGTCGGGATCTCCAGACCGGTGATCTCTTCGTCGGAGATGCCCGAGAGGTGCTTTTCCAGCGCGCGCAGCGAATTGCCGTGCGCGGCGACCAGCACGGTCGAACCGGCATGGAGGTGCGGCACGATCGAGCCTTCGTAATAGGGCAGGACGCGGGCGATGGTGTCCTTAAGGCTCTCGGTCATCGGCGTGTCGATGCCCGCGTAGCGCGGTTCGGCCGAGAGGTCGAACTCGCTGCCCTTGTCCATGACGGGGGGCGGAATGTCGAAGCTGCGGCGCCAGATCTTGACCTGATCCTCGCCGTGCTTGGCGGCGGTCTCAGCCTTGTCGAGGCCGGTGAGGCCGCCGTAGTGACGCTCGTTCAGGCGCCAGTCCTTGGTTTCGGGGATCCACAGGATACCGGCGGCTTCGAGCGCGAAATGCAGCGTCTTGATCGCGCGGGTCTGCAGCGAGGTGAAGGCGACGTCGGGCAGCAGGCCCTTGTCCTTGAGCAGCGCACCGGCAGCGCGGGCCTCGGCCTCGCCCTTTTCGGTGACGTCGACGTCCCACCAGCCGGTGAAGCGGTTTTCAAGGTTCCACTGGCTCTGGCCGTGGCGAAGCAGGATCAGGCGAGGCAATGTAGGCTCCCTATACTGTCAAGGACCGACGCGGTCTTGCCGCAGCCCCTAGCTTTCCGGTGGCGATTTGGCCAGTGGCGGTTTGCTGTCGGGCGATTCGCCAAGCGCCGATACGGCACGAGCCTGCGCCTTGCGGCGACGCAGGTTCTCGCGCAGCTTGGCGGCGAGACGCTCTTCCTTCGTGGGTTTTCGAGGCGATTGCGGCGCGTTCATCGCCCGCTGCATTGCCGCTCCGAAAAAGAAAGCACAAGAGGCGCTTGACAATCGAACGCCGCGCGGACAATAGCGCCCCCCTGTCTCGGGGGCTTCTGGCCCGGCAGACAGACGCCCCGGTTACCCGGGCCTGGAATATGTGCTGCTGTAGCTCAGTGGTAGAGCGCGTCATTGGTAATGACGAGGTCGGGAGTTCAATCCTCCCTAGCAGCACCATTCCCCCTCTCTTTTTCCCCTGACATGATCCGATGACCTGACGCCGCGTTTTCGCGTTGCGCCGCGCGCCGACTGTTACGTTTTGTTGCGGTACAGCAACTGTCATCGTTGTGTCTTTCCAATCTCACGCAACTGTCATGAAGCAACCCTAGGTGCACGTCCCCAGGACACTAGACTCCGTAACAGGGAATATTCCGCACCATGAATCGTTCGCTTCAGCTCGTTGCCGGGCTGCTTGCCTCGGCATCGTTCGCCACCATCGCTCACGCGGGTGAAGTCGCCGGCCACGTCAACGACGCCACCGGCACCCGCGCGCTGCAGTCGGCCACCGTTCGCATCGTGGAACTCAACCGCCAGGTCGAGACCGATCGCGCCGGTTCTTATGTCTTCGGTGACGTGCCCGCAGGCACCTACACGCTCGAAGCACGCTACGTCGGCGCGGAAGTGATCACCAAGAGCGTCTCGGTGCCCGCCACGGGCCGGATCGACGGCAGCTTCGACCTCCCCGCGATCGGCGGTGGCGACATTCTCGTCACCGGGCAGACCGCGAACCTCACCAGCGCCCTGTCACGCCAGAAGGCCGCTGACGGTGTTGAATCAGTCCTGACGCGCGACGCGGTCGGCCAGTTTCCCGACCAGAACGTGGCGGAATCGCTGCGTCGCTTGCCGGGCGTCAACATCCTCAACGACCAGGGCGAAGGGCGCTTTGTGGCCGTGCGCGGCCTCGACCCTAACCTCAACTCGACCTCGCTCAACGGCGTGCGCGTCCCCGCACCCGAATCCGACGTGCGCCAGGTCGCGCTCGACGTGATCTCGGCCGACACGATCGAATCGATCGAGGTCAAGAAGAGCTTCACGCCCGACATGGACGGCGACTTCGTCGGTGCCTCGATCCAGATCAACACGACCAGCGCCTTCGATTCGAAGAAGAACCGCTACAACGTCAGTGCCGAGGGCAGCTGGAACGACTACTCGGGCAAGGTGACCCCGAAGGGTTCGTTCGACTTCACCCAGAAGCTGGGCGAGGACTTCGGCGTCGCCGGATCGGTCAGCTACTACAAGCGCAAGTTCGAGACCGACAACGTCGAGATGGCCGACTGGACCGAGAACGACGACGGCGCGGTCTACGGCGAAACCCTCGAATACCGCGACTACGACGTGGAGCGCACCCGCATCAACGCGGCACTTTCGTTCGACTGGCGCGTCTCGGACACGACCAAGGCCTACGTGCGCGGCAACTGGTCGCAATTCGACGACCATGAATACCGCCGCCGCACGACCTTCGATTTCGGCGACTTCGGCGATCTTGCAACGGCCTCGGGCTCGACGGTCAGCTTCGACACCGCGGACCTCGACGACGGCGACAAACTGACCGTCGAACGCGACCTCAAGGACCGCTTCGAGCGCCAGCGTATCCGTACCGTATCGATCGGCAGCGATACAGACACCGGAACCTGGAAGTTCAACTGGCAGGCCAGCTACGCCAAATCGACGGAGAAGGAGACCTTCTCGCTCGACCCGATGCGCTTCACCGGCGAGTTCGAGAACAATTCGGGCGCCGCCGTCTCCGTCGACAACTCTGGCCGGTACTTCCCGACCTACACCTCAAGCGGCATCGACACCGCGAGCGACTACAAGTTCGACCGCCTCGAACTGACCACCCTCTCGGACAGCCAGGACGAGGAATGGGCCGCCAAGGCCGACCTCGCACGCACGTTCGCGGGCGACAACGGCGACTTCACCATCCAGGGCGGCGCCAAGGCACGCTGGCGCACGAAGTCCTACAACTTCAACATGAGCCGTTTCGACGACTACGACGGCGACTTCACCCTCGCCGACGTGCTGGGCAAGCAGACCTACCGGCTGCTGAACATGGGTCCAGTCGCCAACAAGAGCGGTTCGGCCGACTTCTACCTCGCCAACAGCGCCGGCTTCGAACTGAACGAAGACGACAGCCTGATCGACAGCTCGACCAGCGACTACAAGGTCAAGGAAGACGTCACCGCCGCCTACCTGCTCGGCCGGTGGGACTCTGCGACGCTGCGCGTGATCGGTGGCGTGCGCGTGGAGCGTACCCACAATGACATGAGCGGCAACCTCGTCGCGGTTTCGGAGAACGACGACGGCGACGCCGTCATCGCCGTCTCGCCGGTTACCTACAAGCGCAACTACACCAACTGGCTGCCCAGCCTGACGGTGCGCTACAGCCCGCAGCAGAACCTTGTCGCGCGCTTCGCCGGCTACAAGACGGTCGTGCGCCCGAACCTTGGCGACATGGCGCCGAGCTATACCATCAACGAGGACGGCGAGGGCACATTCGGCAACCCCGCGCTCAAGCCTTACCAGTCCTGGAACTTCGACGCGGGCTTCGAATACTACTTCGCCAACAACGGTGCGCTGACGTTCGGGGCCTTCTACAAGTCGGTCAAGGACTACATCTACGACCAGACCTCGACCGCCAGCGGCACCTTCAACGGCGTCGAGTACACCGAAGTCCAGCAGGCGGTGAACGGCGACAAGGCCGAGATCGCCGGGATCGAGCTTGGCTACAGTCAGGTCTTCTCGATGCTGCCGGCGCCGTTCGACGGTCTGCTCACGCAGGTGAACTACACCTATACCTATGCCCGCGGCTCGGTGTTCTACGAGAACGACGAGGGTGACCAGATCGCGCGCCGAATCAACCTGCCCAAGTCGTCGAAGAACACCTTCAACGTCGTTCTGGGCTACGAGAAGGGTCCGATCAGTCTGCGTGCCGCCGGGACCTTCCGCGACAAGTACCTCGACGAGGTGGGCGACGCCGTGGATCAGGACCGCATCGTCAACCAGCACTTCCAGTTGGACCTCTCGGCCAAGTACAAGGTCACCGAGAACATCCGCCTCTTCGCCGACTGGGTCAACGTGAACAACGCCAAGTACTACGCCTACCAGAATTACGCGGGCGCGCAGCGTCTCCTCCAGTACGAGGAGTACGGCTCGACCGTGAAGTTCGGCGCAAGGATGTCGTTCTGATGAAGCGCAACCTCACGAGCATCGCCGATGTCGTGAAGCTGGGGTCGGGAGCTTTGCTCCCGGCCCTCCTGCTTTCCGCCTGCGCGACGACGACCATCGCCCCCGGCACCGCTGCCCCCGAGGCCCCACGTCCCCACTATCCCGCCACCGATATCCCGGCAGAAGGCGAGACCGCGCCCGTAGGCACCGGCAATGCCGATGCGGCGGACGACCCGGCGATCTGGCGCAATGCGGCGAATCCCGCCGCCAGCCTGATCCTGGGCACCGACAAGAAGGCCGGGCTCTACGTCTACGCCCTCGACGGCACGGTGAAGGACTTCTCGCCCGCCGGTGCGCTCAACAACGCGGACCTGCGCGAAGTGCGCATGGCGGACGGCTCCACCCGCATCCTCGTCGGCGCCAGCGATCGTACCGACCGCGCCGAACCGCGCATCGCCCTGTTCGGCCTCGACGGCGCGACCGGCAAGCTCTCGGTGCTCGGCTCCGGGACGTTCCTGCCCGCCGGCCATGCCCCGGCGGAGGCCTACGGCTTCTGCATGGGTGCTCCGCTCGCGGCGGGCGAACTCGCCCGCGCCTACGTCGTGCTCAAGGACGGTACGGTCGCCGAGAGCCGCCTCGTCGAGAAGGCCGGCAAGATCGCGGCCGAGCACTTGCGCGACGTCAAGTTCGCGACCCAGTCCGAGGGCTGCGTCGTCGATGACGTGACGAAGACGCTCTACGTAGCCGAGGAGGACGTGGCGATCTGGAAGGTGCCGCTTGGCACCCCCACCCTGACCGCCAGTTCCTACGCCCGCGTGGGTGAGACGGACGGTCTGGTCGACGACATCGAGGGCCTTGCCATCGCCCGCAACGCCGAAGGCCGCGCCTGGCTCGTCGCCTCCAGCCAGGGCGACAACGCCTATGCGCTGTTCGACCTCGCCTCCGGCAAGCCCGCAGGCCGCTTCCGCATCAATGGCGGCACGCTGGGCGGAACCAGCGATACCGACGGCATCGAAGTCGTGCTCGGCGACTTCGGACCGCAGTATCCCGAAGGGCTGTTCATGGCGCAGGACGGCGACAACGCCCCCGAGGCGCAGAACTTCAAGCTGTTGTCGTGGCGCTCGATCCGCACCGCGCTGGGCATCCGGTAACCTGCTCTACCGCGGCGCCGCATCCGCGTGTGACTCAATCTCGCGGATGCGGTAGGACGGCGGCGATGGTGAGGGATACGAATCGATGAAGCGGATCGAGGCATTCGGCGTGCTCGTCGCCGTTTCCTGTGCATTACTGCCCGGCATGGCCTGCGCGGACGTCTTGCAGATCGGCAATGCGGGGGCCGAATGGGTCGCCGGAGGCCCGGCTACCCTCCCCGCCGCATCCGACCTCGCGCAAGTCGATCCCTCGTCCGGCGTGGGCTTCATCGGCAGCACCGTCGCTCGCGCCCCCGAGCAGGTGGAATCGGCCCCAATGGAGGTCGATTCCCGCCTGCACCCGCAATCGATCACCGAAGCACTCGACGCGGCAGGCCCGACCCGCTGGCGTGAGCGCGTCGCCCAGCTAGCCGCCAAGTACGACATCAGCCCGACTCTGCTGGAAGCGGTGGTCTGGCAGGAAAGCCGCTGGAACGAACTGGCGCTCTCACCCGTCGGTGCGCGTGGGCTGGCCCAGCTGATGCCCGGCACCGCCGCGCAGATGGGCGTCGATCCCGCCGATCCCATGGCCAACCTAGAGGGCGGCGCGCGCTACTTGCGCATGCAGCTCGATGCCTTCGGCGGCGATCTGGAAAAGGCGCTGGCGGCCTACAACGCCGGTCCCGCCCGCGTGCTCAAGGCCGGGGGCATTCCCAATATCCGCGAGACCCGGGCCTACGTAGCCTCGATCATGGCGCGGCTGACGGATCCAGTCCGGCAGTAAAGTTCTGTGCCCCGGAGGGCTTCGACAAGCTCAGCCTGAGCGGGATTGGGAGGTTTACCCCATACCCCGCTCAGGCTGAGCTTGTCGAAGGGTCCAGCACGCCCTGCCGATTGCGCACGAAAAAGCGCGCCGCCTTACAGCAGCGCGCTTTTTTCATCACCATTCGGCTTGTCTGATCAGCCCAGCAGCTTCTTCGCGATCGCGCGCACATCGTCGCGCATGTCGGGACGATCGAGCGCGATCGCCAGCGTCGCTTCCACGAAGCCGACCTTCGAACCGCAGTCGAAACGGCGGCCGTTGAAGGTCACCGCATGAAACGGCTGCTGGCCGATCAGCTTGGCCATCGAATCGGTCAGCTGAATCTCGCCACCCGCGCCCTTCCCCTGCGTTTCAAGCAGACCCATCACTTCAGGCTGGAGGATATAGCGGCCCGAGACGATCTTGTTCGAAGGCGCCTCGTCCACCTTGGGCTTCTCGACCAGACCCTTGACCTCGGTGAGGTTGCCCCGGCTCTCGCCGGGCGCGATCACGCCGTAGCTCGACACTTCCTCATGCGGCACTTCGAGCACCGAGACGAGGTTGCCGCCCACTTCGTTATAGGCCTCGATCATCTGCGCCATGCAGCCGGGCGTGCCGTACATCAGTTCGTCGGGCAGGAAGATCGCGAAAGGCTCATCCCCCACGACGGCGCGGGCGCACCATACCGCGTGACCGAGGCCCAGCGGCACCTGCTGACGCACAGTGACGAGGTTGCCGGGCTGGATGCGGGTCGGCTCAAGCGGGTCGAGCGACTTGCCGCGCCCGGTCATCGTCGCTTCGAGTTCGTAAGCAGTATCGAAATGTTCGACGATCGCGGTCTTGCCACGGCCCGTCACGAAGACGAATTCCTCGATTCCGGCTTCGCGCGCCTCATCGACGGCGTATTGGATCAGAGGCCGATCGACGACCGGAAGAAGTTCCTTGGGGATCGCCTTGGTGGCGGGCAGGAAACGGGTGCCGAGACCGGCGACGGGAAAGACGGCTTTTCGGACCGGCTTGCGGAAGTTCGAGTCACTCATGGGTCTGGATAATGCCTCGCTCATGTTGCGGTTGCGTTTAAAGCCCGGAAATAGTCTTAGCGCAACAACCCCATGTTAATCTTACCGAACCCTTAATCCGCCGCGAAATTGCATCCGATCCCGTTGAAGCACGCGCGTTTGGCGCTAAAGGACGGTGATGGACAAGATCATCATCGAGGGCGGCAAGCGCCTTTCCGGCACCATTCCCGTTTCCGGCGCCAAGAACGCCGCGCTCACGCTGCTGCCCTGCGCGCTGCTGACCGAAGAACCGCTGACGCTGCGCAACCTGCCGCGTCTGGCGGATATCGACGGTTTCCAGCACCTGATGAACCAGTTCGGCGTCTCCACCGCGATCGCGGGCAGCCGTCCGGAAGACTTCGGCCGCGTGATGACCCTTCAGGGCACGCGTATCACCAGTTCGGTCGCGCCTTACGACCTCGTGCGCAAGATGCGCGCCTCGATCCTCGTCCTTGGACCGATGCTGGCGCGCATGGGCGAGGCGACCGTGTCGCTGCCCGGGGGCTGCGCCATCGGCAACCGCCCGATCGACCTGCACCTCAAGGTCATGGAAGCGCTGGGCGCGACGATCGAACTGGCCGCCGGTTACGTGCGCGCCATCGCCCCTGACGGCGGCCTGCCGGGCGGGCGCTACTCGTTCCCTGTCGTTTCCGTCGGCGCCACCGAGAACGCGCTGATGACCGCCGTGCTGTGCAAGGGCAAGTCCACCCTGCACAATGCCGCGCGCGAGCCCGAGATCGTCGATCTGTGCAACCTGCTCGTCGCGATGGGCGCGCAGATCGAGGGTATCGGCACGAGCGACCTCACCATCCACGGCGTCGACCGCCTCCACGGCGCGACCTACATGGTCATGCCCGACCGCATCGAGGCCGGCTCCTACGCCTGCGCCGCCGCCATCACCGGCGGTGAAGTGCTGCTCAAAGGCGCGAAGATCGAGGACATGGAAGCCACCGTGCAGGCGCTGCGCGATGCAGGCGTCCACGTCGAGCCCAAGGCCGACGGCCTCCATGTCGCCTCGGACGGCAAGCTGAGGCCCGTCACGATCTCCACCGCCCCCTACCCCGGTTTCGCCACCGACATGCAGGCCCAGCTGATGGCCCTGCTGTGCATGGCCGAAGGCTCCAGCGTGCTCACCGAGACCATCTTCGAGAACCGCTACATGCACGTTCCCGAACTCAACCGCATGGGCGCGCGGATCGAGACCAAGGGTCGCACCGCGATCGTCCACGGCGTACAGGGCCTCACCGGTGCCGACGTCATGGCGACCGACCTGCGCGCCTCGATGAGCCTCGTGATCGCCGGTCTCGCCGCAAAGGGCCAGACGCAGGTGCACCGCCTCTACCACCTCGACCGCGGCTACGAGCGCCTTGAGGAGAAGCTGGCACTGGTCGGCGCGCAGATCGAACGCGTCGGCGGCGACTGAGGAAACTCCGAAGGCCCATGGCGCGTTTGCCTCTCGAACTGCCGAGAGGAGAGACGAACATGGGCCTCATCAAGTTGGCGGCCGCCGGAGCGGTCGGCTACGCCCTCTACAAATACGCGACCGAGAAGAAGCAGGAAGCCGAGTTCGCAGGCGGCGTGCGCGATTCCGGTCCGGAGCACATGAACACCCCGCCCAAGAGCTGGGACAAGACCGACGAAGCGATCGACGAGAGCTTCCCGGCGAGCGATCCTCCATCGACATACTGATCTCCAGTCGCGGTCGCTAGAAAGGGCGGGAGAAGCAAAGGCTTCCCCGCCCTTTTGCCATCCGTCGCAAATTCCCGCGGCCTGGCTGATTCCCCGCATCCTGGCTGGAACGAATTGTTTACCTAACCCGTTGAAACCCTTGTCGGAGCGCCGGGATGGCCGCCTCCGGGACGGGAAGAAGATGATGGCGATCCACTTTGTCGCGGACCTGAACTTCAACGGCGAGAGCGCCCTTCACGCGATTCCCTACGGCTTTCCCGATAGCGCCGAGATGACCCGCCGCATCTGCGAGGTCTGGCGCGCCCGCGTGGCCGACGACGACACCGTCTGGATTCTCGGCAATGTCGGAAACCCCGTCCATCTCGGCAGCCTTCCCGGCATCAAGCACCTTGTGCGTGGACCGAATGACCCGCAAGCGTGGAATTGTCTCGCAACGGGCCGCTACGCCAGCGTCTGCGACATGCAGCGCCTCGATACGGCCCATGGAACTCTGACCCTCATCAACGACCCTGCGAAGGCGCTGGAAGACGATGCGCTCGTACTCCACGGCCATACCCGGTACGCGTGGAGCCGCCCCGGTCACAACTGCGTGGCCGCGCACGGACTTGGATGGGGGCCGGTCAGCCTCGACATGCTGATGCGCAAGCCCGCCGAACCGAGGCTCAGCCGCGCCGCCTGAAGGCTAGCCCAGAACCGAAGTCGCCAGCCAGACCCTGACCGCCCCGGCCAGCCCCGGCGGCGTCTCGGCCTCCAGTCGCTCCGCATCGATCCGCGCGACGAGCGCGTTCACCGGCAACCCCTCCTGCGCGGCGGCGCGCTTGAGCAGGTCCCAGAACACCGGCTCGAGGCTGATCGAGGTCTTGTGCCCGGCGATCTCCACCGAACGTTTGACCGGAGGATGGTAAGGCGTGGTCATCGCGCCGCAACCTAGCTGCCCTCCTCCTCGCCGAAAACCCCGGAAATCAGCCGAAGTCCATTGATCGATACCTATTGATAGCAAGGTATCTTGCCTAGACCTGTACTTTTCTAAGCAAGGTATCTTGCAATACACAGTAGCTGGTTATATACGATGGGCATCCGCAGGAGATGATTCGATGTCCGAAATCGAAATCCAATTGAAGAAAGGGGTGCTGGGGCTCTGTGTCCTGGCGCTGCTCTCGCGGGGGGACAGCTACGCCTACGAGATCGCGAGCCGCATGGCCGACGCGGTCGATATGGGCGAAGGCACGATCTACCCGCTGATGCGCCGCATGCAGTCCGAAGGCCTGGTGAAGACCTACCTTGAGGAATCGCCGTCCGGCCCGCCCCGCAAGTACTACAGCCTCACCGAAACCGGCCGCTCGCGCCTTGCCGAGCAGATCGCCGAATGGCGCGGCTTCACCAAGGCCGTCGACACGTTGCTCGACGATGCCGCCGAGCCGACTGCCGTACAAGAAGGCCCGATTCAGGAAGGAGAGCCCAGCCATGATGCGTAACGAATTCATCAAGCGCCTGAAGGCGGGCCTCAAGGGCATGCCGCAGGACGCCATCGACGACATCGTCGCCGACTACGAAGAGCACTTCGAAGCCGGCCTTGCCGAGGGCCGCAGCGAAGAGGAGGTTGCGACGGCCCTCGGCAACCCGAGCCGCCTTGCCCGCGAACTGCGCTTCGAAACCGGCTTCCGCAACTGGAAGAGTGATCGCACGCCGTCGTCCGCCTGGGGCGCGATCCTTGCCTTCATGGGCCTCGCCACGATCGACATCCTGATCCTGCTGCCGATCGTGCTGCCGGTTCTGGGCGTGGTCTTCGGCCTGTTCGTGGCGGTGCTGGCGGCCTTCGTCGGCGGCGGCTTCATGCTGATTGCCGGGCCTTTCTCCGGCTTCCCCGGCGGCCCGCTGATCGCGATCCTGCTGGGCCTCGGCACCATGAGTGCTGCGGTCGGCATCGGCGCCCTGCTCACCATCGTGGGCATCGGCGTGGTCAACGCCCTCATGTGGTTCGGCCGCCTGCACTACCGCGTTCTCGAACCCGCCATCCATCCCGAAGACTGACGACGACAAGGAGGACCAAGTGATGCTCAGGAAACTGCTCATCGTATTCGCCAGCGGCCTGATCCTGTCGATCGCCGCCTTCGCCCTCGCCTGGACTTTCGGCGGCGAGAAAATGAAACAGGAATTCGAGACGAAGGGTTGGTACTTCGACGGCGGCGACGATCACCACGACCAGGGACCGCGCAAGTCCCGCGTGTTCGCCATCCAGTCGGGTAGCCAGCTCGCCATGGAAGTGCCGGTGGACCTTGAGTTCACGCGTGGTGACAAGGCCGAGATGACCGTCGAAGGCCCCGCCAGCGTGGTCGACCGGCTGGTCTGGGCAAACGGCCGCCTCTCGCTTAACGGCAGTGCCCGGATCCATCGTGGCCTCAAGGTGCGGATCACCGCTCCCGAGATCGCCGGGCTGGACCTCGACGCACCGGGCGACGTAGACCTCCACGGTCTCGACCAGGAGAGCCTGCGCATCAACGCTCGCGGCGCCATCGACCTCGATGCATCGGGCAAGGTCGCCCGGACGTTCGTGACCTCCGACGGTGCGGGCAACATCGACCTCGGCAAGGTGCAGGGCCGCGACGCCACGATCCGGATCAACGGCGTGGGCGACGTAACGATTGGCGCCACCGGCGTGGTGGATGTGGAGATCAACGGCGCGGGCAACGTCACCCTCGTCCGCAAGCCCGAGACGCTGCGCAGCCGGATGAACGGCATCGGCGATATCGACCACGATTACTGAGAAACGTTCCACGTGGAACATACGAGGCCCGCATCGTCAGTGACGGTGCGGGCCTTGTCGTATCAGGCTGCAGCCCGGCGCAGGCGGTCGTTTATGGCAGCGCCTATGTCGCCCTCCGGGATCGGGGCTACGGCGATGCGCGGCTGCGCTGCGGCCGCTCCGGCATGGAGCAGCGCATAGAGCCGCGAGGCCGCCTCGATCAGATCTCCGCTCGCCGACAGGGTTACCTCCCCCGCCACTGCGCCGAAACCGATGTGAAATTCGTCAGCCTCTGCCTCGATCGCATCGAGCCGCACCGGCTTGCCCGGCGCGTAATGGCTGGCGAGTTGCCCCGGCGCCTCGATGGCCTGCGAGGTCACCGGCTCGCTCGCGCCGCCGAGTACAGCGGCAATGCGATCCTCGGCGATGGGGCCGGGACGCAGGACCTGCCAGCGCCCCCCGTCCCGCAATGCGACGATCGTGGATTCCAGCCCTGCCTCACAGGCGCCGCCATCGACCACCGCATCGACATTCGCCCCGAGCGAGGCGACGACATGCCCTGCCTCGGTCGGGCTGACCCCGCCGCTGCGATTGGCCGAGGGCGCCGCGATCGGCAGGCCCGTCGCCGCAATGACCGCCCGCATCACCGGGTGCGCCGGACAGCGCAGCGCGATCGTGGGGAGCCCGGCGGTGACCGCAGCGGCAATCGGCGCGCCCTTTCGCAATGGCAGAACTATGGTCAAGGCACCCGGCCAGAACGCCTCAGCCAATGACAGCGCGCGATCGTCGAACTCGGCCAGCACCTGCGCCGAAACGAGATGTTCCACGTGGACGATCAGCGGATTGAAACTCGGCCGCCCCTTGGCTCGGTAGATCGCCGCTACGGACTCGTCCCGGTCCGCTCTTGCCGAAAGGCCATAGACCGTCTCCGTCGGCACCGCGACAAGGCGCCCTTCCCGTAACAGACGCGCGGCGGCTTCGATCCCGGCGGGACAGGCTTCAAGCATCTCGGGCTGGCTGGCGTGCTCCATACCCCGTCGCTATAGCCCCACGGCGACGAATGCCAAGGACATGCAAAAGATGACGACCCAGCCCGCGGAGCATACCCAGGTTCTCACCCGCATCGCCGAAGCGCTGGAACGCCTCGTGCCACCCGCCCCGACCGCGACCGACTGGCTCGCGCATCCCGCCTACGTATGGACGGGCAGCGCCGCGCGATCGGTCACGCAACTCGACGCCCCTGCCCTGCCCCTGCTGCGCGGTATCGACACGCAGAAGGACCGTGTGGTCACCAACGTCGAGCGCCTTGCCGCCGGACACGCCGCGCATGACATGCTGCTCTGGGGCTCGCGCGGGATGGGCAAGTCGGCCCTGCTGCGCGCGGCCGTCCGCTCCGCCGACACGGCGCATCCGGGGCGCATCGCGCTGGTGCAGGTGGCGCAAGAAGCGCTCTCCGGCGTGACCGACCTCTTCGCCGCACTCGGCAAGGTCGACCGCAGCTTCCTCGTCTTCATCGACGATCTCGGTTTCGAGGAAGGCGACGGCGCCGGGCCGCGCATCCTGCGCTCGTGGCTGGAAGGCGGCGTCGAGGCACGGCCCGCGAACGTGCGCCTCGCCGTCACGTCGAACCGCCGCGCCATCGTCGGCCGCTCGATGTCGGAGCAGGACGATCCCATCAACGCCCGTGACGCGGTGGACGAAAAGCTGGCTCTGGCCGATCGCTTCGGCCTCTCGATCGGCTTCCACAACTGCGACCAAGATTCCTACCTCGCCATCATCGGTGGCTATGCAGGCGAGTTTGGACTGGAGTGGGAGCCGTCGGACGCGCTGGAATGGTCGCGGCGGCGTGGGGCGCGGTCTGGACGCGTGGCCTGGCAGTACGTCAATGAATTGGCAGGACGAGCAGGGAAGACAATATAAAAGCAGGGGTTAATACCCCTGCACCCCATTACCGTCGTCGCTGTGCGCGCATCACCGTAGCTGCACGCACGACGACGACGGTATGGGGGTCTGGGGCGATGGCCCCAGAACTTCCTCTTCTAATTACTGCGGCAACAGCCGATCGTCTTCCTTCCGGAATCCACCCATCAACTTCGCCGCCTCTTCCGGAGAAGTCGGGTCCTTGATGTCCTCACGCGGCTTCATATGCTCGGTGACGACGGGCTTGATCGCCGGTGAGGGCTGCGCCCCCGGCGACACCACGCGCCAGACGATCCCCGCCGTGTCATCGCTGACGAGCAGCGCGCCGCCCTTGTCCCACGTGACCCAGGTGGGACGGCCGTCGGTATCGCCGTTGTCCTTGAGGAACCCGGTCAGCACCGGCTGCGGCTTCACGTCCTTCGGGTTGCCGTTGGCATCGAAGGGAATGAACACCACGTCGTAGCCCGCCGAGGGACGGCGATTCCAAGACCCATGGCGGGCGATGAAGACGCCGTTCTCATAGCCCTTGCCCATGCGATTGCCGCCATTAGCGAACGTCAGCCCCAGCGCCGAGACATGAGCGCCGAGCGCATATTCGGGCTTGCGGGTATATTCGATCATGTAAGTCTGCATCGGCCACTGGACGCGTTCGTCGAAAGTGTCCTTCCAGTAGACCCACGGCCAACCGTACTGCGCGCCGACCGGCACATTGGTGAGGTAGTCCGGCACGAGATCCGGGCCAAGCATGTCGCGCTCCTGCACCGTCGCCCACATCTCGCCGGTCGAGGGGTTCCAGCCCAGACCATTGGGATTGCGCATGCCGACCGCGAACTGGCGGCGGCGGGCGGTTTGAACGTCGACCTCCCAGATCATCGCGCGCCCGGTCTCTTCCTCCATGCCGTTTTCGGCAACGTTGCTGGCAGAGCCGACCGCGACGTAGAGATGCTTGCCGTCCTCGCTCAGGAGCAGGTTGCGCATCCAGTGGTTACCGGCGGGCGGCAGGTCGATCATCGTGCGCAGCGGCCGGCCCTCCAGCTTGGTCTGGCCGGGCGTGAAGGCGAATTCCAGCACCTTGTCGTGGTTCGCCACGTAGAGCTTGCCGTCGCGGTAGGCGAGGCCCGAGGGCGAGTGCATGTCCTCGCTGCGCAGCGTCGTCTTCAGTTCGGCCTTGCCGTCGCCGTCGGCGTCACGCAGCAGCACGATGCGATCGGGCGAAGCCTCCCCGGCGCCGACGCGGTTGAACATCAGGCCCATGACGAAGCCGGTGATCCCACCCGGCTTGTTCCCGGCCGGAGCATTCGTCTCCGACACCAGCACGTCGCCGTTGGGCAGCGTGAGCATGGTGCGCGGATGATCGAGCCCTTCCGCGAAGCGAGCAACCGTCAGTCCCTGAGCCGCCTTGGGTGCCTCGCCCGCAGCCCAGCCCACCGGCTTGGCGAGCTTGATGCTGGGTATCCACTGCGCCTTGGGTTCGACCAGCTGCGGGTTCTTGCCTGCCGTCGCATCGCTCGGCAGCTCCGAGGTGTTGGAGTTCAGGCCCCAGTACACGAACCCGGCGGCAGCCAGGACGATCACGGCGGAGGCGATGGCGGTCTTCTTGACGATCGGATTCATGCGCAAAGAGATAGAGCCGCACCGGCTGGCCGACAACAAAGACTTGCGCTAAATGCGCAGCATGTACGACTTTGCCGCAGACGCCGATCTCCCCAAGCCCGAACTCTACAGCGCCCTCGCCCGCGCCGCCGATGCGCTGGTGCAGGGAGAGCCCGATCCCATCGCCAACATGGCCAATCTGGCGGCGGTGATCTGGCAGTTCTTGCCCGACCTCAACTGGGCCGGTTTCTATCGCACGGTGGAGGACGAGCTGGTGCTCGGCCCGTTCATGGGCAAGCCCGCCTGCATCCGCATCCCCTTCGGCCGCGGTGTATGCGGTACGGCGGCAGCGCTCGGCACCACGCAGGTCGTGCCCGACGTCCATGCCTTCCCCGGCCACATCGCCTGCGACGCCGACAGCCGCTCCGAACTCGTGGTGCCGGTTCTGCGCGACGGCAAGGTCATTGCGGTGATCGATCTCGACAGCCCCACCCCCGGCCGCTTCGATGACGAGGACGCTGCCGGGATGCAGCTTCTCGCACAGGTCGCCTCGCTGGCCATCTGATCTCTGGCCATCTGAGCCCGCACCAAAACGGGACACCGGCAGCACATCCGCGCAAGACGCTTGGTTTTGCGCGGATCACGATGCTAAATTTCGCGTTAACTGACGGGGCTGACTTTCATCGCCCCGCGTTTCTCGCGAAAGGGTGCCCTCGATGCGTCTTCCCCTGCATGCCGTCGTCATCGCGACGCTGTCCTTAGCCGCATCACCGGCGCTCGCCCATGATGGCCCGCACCGCGAATCCGAAGCCGGTCCCTACGGTTATGATCGGGACTATGACGGGCGCGGCTACGATCCGCGCGAAGCCTGGCTCGCGGATTGCCGTCAGCGCCTGTCCTCGCGCGATTCCGGCGTCGGTGGCGCGGTCATCGGCGGCCTGGTCGGAGGCGTTGCGGGCAACCGCATCGCGGGGCGCGGCAATCGTACCGTCGGCACGGTAGCAGGCGCGGCCGTAGGCGCCGTCGCCGGAGCGGCCATCGACAAGGCCGAGGATCGCGGCCGCAACCGCGACGAATGCGAAGCCTATCTCGACGACTATTATGCCCGCTACGAGCGTGGCGGCGCTTACCCCGGTTACGCGCCGCAGGGCTACTACCCCGCCTACGGCTACCCGGCGCAGGGTTGCTGCATGACCCAGCCCATGATGATGGTCCCGGTCGCCCAGCCCAAGCCGAACTGCACCGAGACCGTCGAATACGTCTACGAGGACGTGCCGGTCCGCCCCGCCCGCCGCGTCATTCCCCGCCGCAGCAAGGTGGTCCCGGACAAGCGCGTGAAGATCGTCCCCGACAAGCGGGTGCCGATCAAGTAAATCACTTCGTCATTGCGAGCGAAGCGAAGCAACCCAGAGCGGCCTATTGCTGCCCTGGGTTGCTTCGCTTCGCTCGCAATGACGAAAGTTCAGATCGCGCCGCCGGTCAGCCGCTGGCAGATCAGGTCGAGCTGATCGAGCGTGGCATAGCGGATCGTCACGGTGCCGGTCGAAGGATCGGCATCGGCGCTGATCTTCACCGGCAAGCCGAGGAATTCCTCGAGGTGGTTCTGCACCGCCGCGATGTCCGCATCCTCCGAACCACTCCGCGCCGCGCGTGCGGAACGGCGGGGTGCCACGTCGCCGCGCTGCTTCTTGCGCACCAGCTTTTCCACGTCGCGCACCGACATCTGCTTGGAGACGGCAGCCACCGCTATGTCCTCGGCGTCGTCGCAGCCGATCAGGGCGCGGGCATGGCCCATCGACAAATCGCCCTTCTCGACCAGCAGGATCACGCCGTCGGGCAGAGCGAGCAGGCGCTGGAAGTTGGCGACATGGCTGCGGCTCTTGTCGACCATGCGGGCGATCTCCGCCTGAGTCATGCCCTCCAGTTCGGCAAGGCGGTTGTAGGCCCGCGCCTCTTCGATCGGATTGAGGTCCTCGCGCTGGAGGTTCTCGATCAGCGCCAGCGCCATGACCTCTCGGTCGGACAGTTCACGGACCAGCGCCGGAATCTCGTGAAGCTGCGCCTTCTGCGCCGCACGCCAGCGCCGCTCACCGGCGACCAGCTGGTAACGGCCATTATCGAGCGGGCGCACGATGATGGGCTGGATCACCCCGCGCTGCGCGATCGACGCGGCGAGTTCCTCCAGCGCCGATTCCTCGAAATAGCGACGCGGCTGATGCGGATCGGGCTTGATGTCGGAGATCGACAGCACCGCCAGGCCACCGCGCGTAGGCGCGACCGTACCGCCCTCGCCCGTCGCCGGGACCGGCTCCTCGCGTCGGCTTTCGCCCAGCAGCGCGCCGAGGCCACGGCCAAGACCCTTGGGCTTCTGCCCGCCCGCCTTGGGCTGGGGTACGCTGAAGCGCACGATGGAGTCGTCGTTCATGCCGCTTTCCTCTTTTCGGGCAATCGGGTGATCAGCTCGCGCGCGAGCGCCATGTAGGCGCGGCTGCCGGCGCAGGCGTGATCGTAGATGAGCGCCGGAACCCCATGGCTCGGCGCTTCGGAGAGGCGCACGTTGCGCGGAATGACGGTCTCGAACACCAGCTTGCCCAGCACGGAGCGCACGTCGTCTGAGACCTGTTCAGTCAGACGATTGCGGCGGTCGTACATGGTCAGCGCGATGCCGATAATGCCGAGATCGGGGTTGAAGCGCTGTTGCACCCGCTCCACCGTCTGCAGCAGCTGGCTGAGCCCCTCGAGCGCGAAGAACTCGCACTGCAGCGGCACCAGCAGGGTATCGGCGGCATTGAGCGCGTTGAGCGTCAGCAGGCCCAGCGAGGGCGGGCAGTCGATCAGGCAGACGTCGTAGCCGAGGTCCGGGGTCAGCGTGCGCTGCAGGCGATGCGCGCGGTCGTCGGCGCTGACCAGTTCGACCTCGGCCCCGGACAAGTCCACCGTCGCGGGCAGCAGATCGAGATTCGGAATCCGCGTCGGCATGACGCACTGCGACACCGGCACCTTGTCGACGAGCACGTCGTAGGACGACGCTCCGCGTTCCGAGGCCCCGACCCCGATTCCCGTGGATGCGTTGCCCTGCGGGTCGATGTCGATCAGGAGTGTCTTCCACCCGGTAGCGGCAAGCGCGGTCGCGACATTGATTGCCGTCGTCGTCTTTCCGACGCCGCCTTTCTGGTTGGCGATGGCAATGCGAATCACCCGATCTTACCCTTCCCGTCGGCAAGGGTGCCGACAATGATGCCCGCCTGCGGGTCCGTCAGGGACTGTTCCACGTGGAACACATGCCGCCACTTGCGAAGGTCCTGCAATTCTTGACCGGCAGACCGCCCTTTGGGCAACAGGAACACGGTGTCACTTGTGGAAAATCGCGCGGATAACGTCAGCAATTTGTCGAGAGGCGCAAAAGCACGCGCGGAGATGACGGCTGCCTGACGACTTTCGACCAGTTCGAGGCGTTGTCCGGCAATCGAGGCGCGATCGAGTCCCATCGCGATTCGCGCGCGGTCGAGCCATTCGATTCGCCGCGCGCGCGATTCGACCATCACCACTTCGCATTCGGGCCGAAGCGCCGCGATCACCAGCCCTGGAAATCCCGCGCCGGTTCCAAGGTCCATCCAGGGCGTCGATGTTTCACGTGGAACATGCGGCAGCAACTGCGCGCTATCGACAATATGCCTCAGCCAGACCTGATCTAGACTGGCGGCCGATACGAGGTTCTGGCGCTGGTTCTCTTCCGCCAGCATGGCGACGAGCAGTTCCAGTCGCTCCATTGCCATCGCATCGCATTCGGGCAGCGCACGCAGCCATTCGCGCGCCTCATCTTCGGTCGTGATCACGCGGCCTCCCTGCGGGCATGGACAAGCAACGCCGCCAGCGCCGCCGGAGTGATTCCCGGAATCCGTCCTGCTGCCGCTAGGGTCGCGGGACGCGCCCTCGTCAGCCGCTCAACCATCTCGCGGGAGAGGCCGGCGATCCGGTCGTAAGGAAAATCGTCGCCGAGGCTCAGCGCTTCGCTGGCGCGCAAGTCCCGCAGTTCGCGCTCCTGCCTTTCAAGGTAAGGCGCATAAGCCGCGTCCTCGGCCATCTCCTCGACGAGATCGGCGTCGGCGCGAAGGGTGGGATCGATCCACGGCGACAGCCCGGCCATATCGACACCGCCGAAGCGCAACCATTCGCGCAGCGGCAGACGCCCGGCATCGGAGCGAACCGGCAGTCCCGCCGCCGCCAGTTCAGTCGAGGCCAAGGGCGCATCGAACGCCTGGCCCAGAGCCGCCCTCGCCTCCTCGCGGCGAGCGAACCAGTCCCGGCGCGCAGCGGTCACGGCCCCGGCCTCGATTGCCAGAGGCGTCAGGCGAGTCGTCGTATTGTTGGCGCGTAGACGCAGACGATACTCCGCGCGCGCGGTCAGCATGCGGTAAGGCTCGCTGACGCCGTGCAGCGTAAGGTCGTCGACCATCACCGCCATGTAGCTGTTCGCCCGGTCGAGCGCAGGCGCATCGCGGCCGAGCACGGAAGCCGCAGCATGAAGCCCGGCGACCAGACCCTGCGCGGACGCTTCCTCGTATCCGGTCGTGCCGTTGATCTGGCCCGCGCAATAGAGCCCGGGAATCTCGCGCAGTTCCAGACTGGTCCGCAAGGCGCGCGGATCGATGTGGTCGTACTCGACGGCATAGCCCGGCACGACCATTTCCACCGTCTCCAGCCCGTCCATTGTGCGCAGCATTTCCAGCTGTACGTCGGCAGGAAGAGAGGTGCTGATGCCATTGGGATAGACGAGGTGCGTCGTCAGCCCCTCGGGCTCCAGAAAGATCTGATGCCCGTCCCGGTCGGCGAAGCGGTGGATCTTGTCTTCGATCGAGGGACAGTAGCGCGGCCCCTGCGCCCCGATCGCGCCGGAGAACAGAGGGGACCGATGGAGGTTCGCGCGGATCACGTCATGGCTGCGCGGGTTGGTCCGGGTGATCGCGCAGAACACCTGCGGCACCGCGCGCCGCTGCTCCATCGGCGACATGGTCCAGGCCTCGCCGTCCGAAGGCTGCTCGCCCAGACGTGACCAGTCGATGGTGCGCCCGTCGAGCCGGGGCGGCGTGCCGGTCTTGAGCCGCGCCATCGGCAGCGCCGCATCGCGCATCTGCGCGGCGAGCCGCTGCGCCGATGCCTCGCCGATGCGACCCCCGACCAGACGCTCCTCACCCCGGAACAGCGTGCCGCCGAGGAACGTGCCGGTGCACAGGATCGTCGCGGGCGCGCTCAGCCGGGTGCCGTCGGCAAGATCGACACCGACCGTGCGGCCGCCTTCGAGCACCAGCGCAGACGCTTCACCAGCGACGAGCGTGAGATCGCCCTGCTCCTTGAGCAGCCGCTGGATCGCCGCCTTGAACAGTACGCGATCCGCCTGCACGCGCGGGCCCTGAACCGCACTGCCCTTCGACCGGTTGAGCATGCGATAGTGAATCGCCGCTGCGTCCGCCGCTCGCGCGATCAGTCCGTCGAAGGCATCGACCTCGCGCACGAGATGGCCCTTGCCCAGTCCGCCGATCGCCGGGTTGCAGCTCATCGCCCCGACCGCGTCGAGGTCGAAGCTGACGAGCCCCACGCGCGCGCCCATGCGGGCGGCCACTGCCGCCGCCTCACAGCCGGCATGGCCGCCGCCGATCACGATCACATCGAAGGAGTGCATGACGTCGCCTTACCGCGTCGCGGATTTCACGTCAAAGCACCTCGGCATGTTCCACGTGGAACATCGCTCATTTTCCAATGCAGAAGCGGGCGAACAGAGCGTCGAGCATGTCCTCGGTCGTCGCCCGGCCGACGAAACCATCGAACGCCACGCGCGCGCGGCGCAGGCACTCCGCGACCAGCAACGGGTCGGTCTCATGCCGTGTCGCGCGCAAGGCCAGTTCGGCATCGGTCAGCAACGCATGCTGCCGCGCATTGAGGGCCGCATCACCGGGTCGCGGCATCGCGTGCCGCGCAGTCTCGATAAGGTCATCGCGCAGGGCATCGAGGCCCTCGCCGGTCACCGCTGAAATCGCATGGCGCGCAGCCGGGTTCGGCCGAGCTGAGGGTGTGTCGATCTGCGGGGTCACTTCCCACGCCGCGTCAGGCCCCTCCCCCGCCGCTCCAAGCCACAGCACGAGGTCGGCACGGTCCAACGCCGCACGGGCGCGATCGATACCGATCGCCTCGATCACATCGTCCGTGTCGTCGCGCAGACCGGCAGTGTCGGCGAAGACGAACGGCACGCCGCCGATCGCGACGGCGCGCGTCAGGACGTCACGGGTGGTTCCGGCCAGTGGCGCGGTGATCGCCGCCTCGTCGTCTACCAGCGCATTGAACAAGGTGCTCTTGCCTGCGTTTGGCGGACCGGCCAGCACCACGCGAAAGCCCTCGCGCAGAGTCTCCGCGCGGGGACGCGAGAGCCAGTCGGACACTTCGGTCGCCAGGGCGTCGATGCGAGCGATGAAGTCGGCAGGGAGGTCCGCGACATCGTCTTCATCCCCGAAATCGAGAACCGCCTCCACCGACGCCGATGCGGTGAGCACTCGCATGCGCCAGTCATCCACCTGCCGGGACAAGGCCCCGCCCGCCATGGCGATGGCGCTGCGCCGCTGCAGTTCGGTCTCGGCCGAGAGCAGGTCGGCCAGCCCCTCGGCCTCGGCAAGATCGATGCGGCCATTGGCGAATGCACGGCGGGTGAACTCCCCCGGGACGGCGCGGCGCAAACCGGGAAGATCGGCCAGTGCCCCCTCGACCGCAGCGACGACGGCCTTGCCACCATGCAGATGCAGTTCGGCCAGGTCCTCGCCGGTTGCCGTGTTCGGCCCGGGAAACCAGAGAACAAGCGCATGGTCGAGCACTGTTCCACGTGAAACACTCAGGCGCTTATAGCTGGCGCGACGCGGTGTGGGGATGGCCCCGGCAAGGCTCGACAGCGCCTCGCCGGCTCTCGGTCCGCTTATCCGGATTACGGCGATGGCGGCAGGCGGAGAGCCGCTGGAAAGCGCGAAGATCGTATCGTCCATATGCCCGCCCTCCCCTAGCAGGGAGGCGAAGCGGACGCTACTCGCCCTTCTTTGGCTTGGCGCCGCTCATCGCCATGGCCACGCCGTTTTCGAGGAACTGCTGAAACAGCTTCAGCCCCATCTGCCCCATCGGCGCGACCTGCTTGGCCAGCTCGTTCATCTGGTCGAAGTTGGTGGTGCCTTGCATCGCGTTGGTCAGCGCATCGACGTAAGCCTCGTTCGCACGGGTGACGTCGGGCAGGCCGAGGAAACGGCGCGCCTCTTCAGGGGAGCATTCGACCTCGACATTGACCTTCATCGCTCGGCTCCCGCTGAATTATCGCAGCATGACTGACACATGCGCTTGGCAAAGTCCAATCCAAGTGCCTTACTCGCCGCAAAGCGAACAGGAGAACAGACATGGCCACGAACACCGAGATTCCCACCCTCGACGGTGACGGCACCTTCCCTGCTTACGTCGCCGCTCCCGAAGGCACGCCGCGCGGCGCGATCATCGTGCAGCAGGAAATCTTCGGCGTGGACGAAGGCATCCGCCGCAAGGCCGACCAGTGGGCCGCGAAAGGGTATCTCGCAGTCGCCCCTGACACGTTCTGGCGGCAGAAGCCGGGCATCGAGCTGAGCCCTTACGTAGAGGCGGAAATGCAGGCCGCGCTGGGCCATATGATGAGCCACGACTTCGACCTCGGCATGCGGGATATCGAAGCCGCGATCCACTGGATCCGCCGCGAGAAGCAGGTCGAGAAAGTCGGCTTCGTCGGCTTCTGCATGGGCGGCAAGATCGCTTACATGGCCGCCGCGCGGACCGACATCGACGCCTCGGTCGGCTACTACGGCGTGATGATCGACCAGATGCTGAACGAGAAGCACGCGATCGCCCGCCCCCTCATGCTGCATATCCCCACCGCCGACCACTTCGTCAGCCCCGAAGCGCAGAAGGCGATGCACGAAGGACTGGACGATCACCCGAAGGTCACGCTGCATGACTACGAAGGGCTCGACCATGGCTTCGCGGCTGAGATAGGTGCGCGCCGCGACGAGGCCGGCGCCGAACTTGCCGACGGTCGCACCGAAGCCTTCTTCGCCGCGCACATCGGCTGAGAGGACGGGACATGACCAGCAGCTATCGCATGATCGTGCGCGCCCACGGTGGCCCGGAAGTCATCGAGCGGGAGGACTTCGCGATCCCGTCGCCTGCTCCCGGCGAAGTGGTAATCGAGACCGAAGCGGTCGGGCTCAATTTCATCGATACCTATTATCGCAAGGGCCTCTACCCCGATGCCCTGCCGATCAGCCTCGGCTCCGAGAGCGTCGGGCGGATTGTCGCAGTGGGCGAAGGCGTCGCCGACCTCGCGGTGGGTGACCGCGTCGGCACGACGCAGAACGGCGGGGCCTATGCCACGCATCGCGCGATCCCCGCCGCCAAGGCCATGCGCATCCCTGAAGGCGTCGCACCCGAAATCGCCGCCGCCGTGATGCTCAAGGGGCTGACTTCCTGCTATCTGGCCGAAGACACCTTCCCCGCGAAGGCGGGTGACGTCGCGCTCGTGCATTCCGCGGCAGGGGGCGTGGGCTCTCTGCTGGTGCCCTGGCTGCTCGACAAGGGCGTGACGGTGATTGCACACTCGGGCAGCGCCGAGAAAGCCGCGCAAGTGCCGGGAGAACACTCGCTGCACTGCCCCTTTGCCGAACTGCCCGAGGCGGTACGGGACATCTCCGGCGGGGCCATGTGCAACGTCGTCTACGACGGCGTCGGCGCCGCAACCTGGGAGGCGTCGCTCGCCTCGCTGCGCAAGCGTGGGATGATGGTCAGCTATGGCAATGCGTCTGGCACGGTGCCGCCGATCGCATTGCTCGATTTGATGCGAGGGGGATCGCTCTACGTCACCCGGCCGACGCTGGCGGACCATGTAGCGACGCCCGAACTGCTGGCGGCGAGCGCGAAGAAGCTGTTCGATCGGATTGCTTCGGGAGTGCTGAAGCCGAAGATCGGGCAGACCTTCGCTCTGAAGGACGCAGCGGATGCGCATCGGGCTCTGGAGAGTCGGTCGACGACGGGATCTACGATCCTGGTTCCGTAGAAGCAGGCAGGATAAATCTGGGGCCACTGCCCCAGATTTATCTCTCAATCTCAAAAAAGCGTGATAATTCCAAGGGTTGGATCAGTCCACCCCTCATAGATCATCTTGACCGCGACATAGAGGATCACGGCAAGCCCGACCCATCCGATCCAGCGATACCGCTCGATGTACCGCGCAATGAAATTCGCGGCGAGGCCCATCATCGCCACCGCAACGATCAGGCCGACGATGAGGATACCGGGATGCTCCCGCGCGGCACCGGCCACGCCGAGCACGTTATCGATCGACATCGACACGTCCGCCACCGCCACCGAAATGGCGGCTGAAGCGAAGCTTTTGGAAGGCGCGAGACCGGAGCGTTCGTCGCCCTCGATCTCGGGCGAGCCGACGGAATGCTCGCCCACCGGGCTATGGTGCAGTTCGCGGTACATCTTCCACGCGACCCACAGCAGCAACAGGCCGCCGGCGAAGACGAGGCCGACTATGCCCAGCAGCCAGGTCACCACCAGCGCGAAGCCGATGCGCAGGACCAGCGCGGCGAGGACACCGATGGCGATGACCTTCTTGCGCTGGTCTGCCGGGAGCCCCGCCGCCAGTGCGCCGACGACGATCGCGTTGTCGCCCGCAAGGACGACGTCGATCATCAGCACCTGGAGGAACGCGGAAAGCGCCGCCGGGGTGCCGATGTTCGCAAAGTCGGTGACGATGTGGTGCCAGATCTCCGCCGGGCTCTGGATACCCCCTGCCGCTTGGGGTGCTGCGGCAAGGATCGTCAGGATATCCAACATCGTCTCCCCGGGCGCCTACTGGTTCATCGTGGCGAAGAAGTCCTCGTTGGTCTTGGAGTCCTTCATCTTGTCCAGCAGGAACTCCATCGCGTCGATGGTGCCCATCTGCATGAGAATGCGGCGCAGGACCCACATCTTGGTGAGCTGATCCTTCGCCACGAGCAGTTCTTCCTTGCGGGTGCCGGACTTGCCGACGTCGAGCGCCGGGAAGATGCGCTTGTCGGCCACCTTGCGGTCGAGGACGATTTCCGAGTTACCGGTGCCCTTGAACTCTTCGAAGATGACTTCGTCCATGCGGCTGCCGGTGTCGATCAGGGCGGTGGCGATGATGGAAAGCGAGCCGCCTTCCTCGATGTTGCGCGCGGCGCCGAAGAAGCGCTTGGGGCGTTGCAGGGCGTTCGCGTCGACACCGCCGGTCAACACCTTGCCCGAGCTGGGCACCACGGTGTTGTAGGCGCGGCCGAGACGAGTGATCGAGTCCAGCAGGATGACCACGTCGCGCTTGTGCTCGACGAGGCGCTTGGCCTTCTCGATCACCATTTCGGCGACCTGGACGTGGCGCTGCGCGGGTTCGTCGAAGGTGGAGGAGATGACCTCGCCCTTCACGCTGCGCTGCATGTCGGTGACTTCCTCGGGGCGCTCGTCGACGAGCAGGACGAGGAGGAACACCTCGGGGTGGTTGTCGGTGATGGCCTTGGCCATGTTCTGCAGCAGCACGGTCTTGCCCGTGCGCGGCGGCGCCACGATCAGCGCGCGCTGGCCCTTGCCCTGCGGCGAGACGAGATCGATCACGCGGGCCGACTTGTCCTTGACCGTGGGGTCGAGGGAGTCGAGGCGGAGGCGCTCGTTCGGATAGAGCGGCGTCAGGTTGTCGAAGTTGACGCGGTGGCGCACCGCGTCGGGATCGTCGAAGTTGACGCTCATCAGCTTGGTGATGGCGAAGTAGCGCTCGCCCTCCTTGGGGGCGCGGATTTCGCCTTCGACGGTATCACCGGTGCGCAGGCCCCATTTACGGACCTGGTTCGGCGAGACGTAGATGTCGTCGGGGCCGGCGAGGTAGTTCGCCTCGGCATTGCGCAGGAAGCCGAAACCGTCGGTCAGCACTTCGATGGTGCCCTGTCCGATGATTTCCTCACCGTCTTCGGCCACTTCCTTGAGGATGGCGAAGATCAGGTCCTGGCGGCGCAGCGTGGAGGCGCTTTCGACGCCCAGTTCCTCTGCCATTTCGACCAGCTCGGCCGATGACTTCTTCTTGAGTTCTTTGAGATGCATTTTCGTGAATTCCAGATGGATTTGTAGTGTCGGCCGGCGGGATCGATGGGCTTGGGGAAAGCAGATCCAGGCAGGAGACAAAGGCTCGCGCCCTGTTGCCGGAACGCCGCTCAGATACGCATTCGCGGCGGCTCGGTCAACGAGTCAATCCGCAGGGCGGCAGGCCGGTGGGGTGAATCGAAATCGAGGCGCGAAAGCCCACCCCCAACCCCTCCCGCAAGCAGGATGGGAGCGAGACTTGCCGAGCCGAAGGCGAAGCTAGTCGCAGCGGGGTGGGCCTAGCGAGCGCCCTCGTACTTGTCCTTCCAAGTCTCGAACTGCCCTGCGAGCGGGTCCAGCTGGGCATGACAGCGCGCCTTGTCGGCCTGATAGGTCTGTGCCCCGTACCCCGGCGCCTCGAGGATCGCGTCCAGCGCGGCAGTGATGTCCAGTTGCGGGGAACGCGCCTGAATCCGGCCGAAGTAGTACAGCGCGCCGCCGTCCACTTTCGTCCGCAAGTCCCCCTGCACCTTCCCGGCCGCAACCGAGAGATAGGCCAGACAGTGAAGATCGTCCTGATCTGCCTGCGGCAGCGCGGAGAGAGACAACGCGGCGGCAAGCAGGGAAACGATCATCACTTCACTCCGTTCAGAACGGCTTCACGACCACCAGAATGACGATCACCACCGCCGCCAGGCCCGGAACCTCATTCAGGAGGCGCAGCTTCTTGCCGGTCAGCGGCCGCTCGCCGCGCGCCAGCTTCTTCGCATAACCGACCAGCCAGCCGTGATAGCCCGAGAGAGCCACCACGAAGAGCAACTTGGCATGAAGCCACCCTTGATCGAACGCACCGATCGAAAGCGCTGTAAGCACCCCCAGAACCCACGTGAGCACCATCGAGGGCGTCAGGATGATCGACCGCAGCTTCGCCTCGCGATCGACCCAGCGCGCTTCCTCCGCCGAGCCGGGATCGCTCTCCTGGTGATAGACGAAATAGCGCGGCAGCATGAACAGCCCCGCCATCCAGAAGATCACGAAGATGACGTGCCCGGCCTTGAGCCAGGGATAGAGACTTGCGAGAATTGCCATGGTGGAAGCCCTTTAGCGCGTCGTCATGCCAGTCTCAACCGAGACTCAACGCTCCCAGCTGCGAACGATCGCCAGCAACTGCTCGACATTCGCGATCGGGGTGAACTGGCCGATGCCGTGGCCGAGGTTGAACACGTGGGGACGGTCCGCGAATGCGTCAAGCACCGCGCGGGCCTGCCGGTCGAGGTCCTCGCCGCCCGCCAGCAGGAGCAGCGGATCGAGATTGCCCTGCACCGGCAGCCCTTGGGGAAGTTCGCGCGCGGCCCAGATCGGGTCGATGGTCTCGTCGATTCCGACCGCGTCGACTCCGGTTTCGCGGGCATAGGCGGGAAGTTTCTCGCCCGAGCCCTTCGGGAAGCCGATGATCGGAGTCTCGGGGTGACGCGCCTTCACGGCAGCGGTGATCGCGGCATTGGGGGCGATCACCCAGCGCTCGAACTGCGCGGGCGAGAGACTGCCTGCCCATGAATCGAACAGCTGCACCGCTTCGGCGCCGGCCTCGATCTGGCCGCACAGGTATTCCACGGTCACCTGAATCACCGCATCGATGATTGCTCCGAAGGCGCCCGGATCGCGATAGGCCATGGCGCGGGTGTCGTGCTGGTCGCGACTCCCCTCGCCTGCCACCATGTAGGTCGCGACGGTCCAGGGCGAACCGGCGAAACCGAGCATCGTCTTGTCGCTATCGAGCGCCACGCGAACCTTCCGCACGGTCTCGTAGATCGGCGAAAGACGCTCGGGCACCTGAGTCAGCCCCTCCAGCGCATTGTCCACAAGCCGGGGAGTCAGTTTCGGCCCCTCTCCGGCGAGGAACTGGAGGTCCTGCCCCATCGCGTAAGGCACGATGAGGATGTCGGAGAACAGAATGGCGCCATCGAAGCCGAAACGGCGGATCGGTTGCAGGGTGATCTCGGCGGCGGCGTCCGTATCGTAGACGAGCGCGAGAAAACCGCCCTTTTCGGCGCGCAACTCGCGGTATTCGGGCAAGTAGCGGCCAGCCTGGCGCATGAGCCACAGCGGCCGCCTGCGCGCGTTGTTTCCGCGCAGAGTTTCGAGGAGGATTCCGGGCATCGCGTCACGTCCCAACAAAAAAAATAGAAATTTTATATAAGGATGATGGAGTCTGTTGGCCCTGTGGATATCGGGGATTGGCTCGCCTTGCCCGATTTACCCCCGGATGAACAGATTGAAGAGTCAGATGCGACTCTTGGACGAGAGTGAGTCAACGAAAGGTTGTTCGCCTTGTCCACAGGGTGTGGGAAGAGTCGGCCCGCCTGTCCAGAAACTGACTCGGTGAATCCCCATAGCGGGCAGGAAATGCCGCTGAGGAGTTTTCACCGAGTTGTCACCGGGCTCCTCCCATGGTTTATGCCGCCACATATCCACACCCCTTGCCCTTCGGAGGCCCTGAGCCGGCATGGCGCGTTTCCACCTGCACCTCCTGTCAGATTCCACCGGCGAAACGCTGGAGATGATCGCCAAGGCGGCCCTCGCGCAGTTCGACGACGACGGTGAAGTCCTGCGGCATTTCTGGCCGATGGTCCGCTCGCAGCAGCACCTCGATCGGATCATGGGCGAGATTTCCGCGAACCCGGGCCTCGTCTTCTTCACCCTGGTCAACGAGGAGACGCGCGGGCGCCTCGAAGAGAGGTGCCAGCAACTCGGCCTGCCAGCGATCGCGGTGCTCGACGGGGTGACCGACGCGCTCGAGGCGCTGCTGGGGCAGGAGGCGAAGGGACGTCCGGGCCGCCAGCACCGGCTCGACGACGCCTATTTCGCGCGCGTCGATGCGATCCAGTTCACCATTGCCCACGACGATGGCGTTTTGTGGGAAGAGTGGGAGGAAGCCGACATCCTGCTCGCCGGGGTGTCGCGCACCAGCAAGACGCCGACCTCGATCTACCTCGCCAATCGCGGGTACAAGGTGGCGAACATTCCGATCGTCGTCGAAAGCCCGCCGCCGCAGATGCTGTTCGGGCTGCGCCATCCGCTGGTGGTCGGCCTGACGACCGCGCCCGATCGGCTGATCCAGATCCGCCGCAACCGCCTGCTCTCGCTCAGCCAGTCGCCCGACACCGACTATGTCGCGACCGATGCGGTGGAGAGCGAGCTGAAATATGCGCGGCGCATGTTCGCGGACAATTCCTGGCCGGTGATCGACGTCACCCGCCGCTCGATCGAGGAGACCGCCGCGGCGGTGATCAACCTCTATAACGAACGCAAGGCGGCGGGCCAGACCGGCCAGGTCGGCCCGAAGCCCATCTGACAGAGTTTTCCATGATCGTTCTTGCATCCCAGAGCGGCTCGCGCCGCGCCATGCTCGAAGCGGCGGGCATCGCCTACCGCGCCCAGCCCGCCCATGTCGACGAACGCGGGATCGAGGCGGCGCTCGGCGATGCCTCCGCGCCCGAAGTCGCGTTGGAACTCGCGAAGGCAAAGGCCCTGAATGTTTCACGTGAAACATCGGGTGCGGTCGTGCTCGGTAGCGATTCCCTCGTGTCCTGCGGTGAGCGGCGGTTCGACAAGCCCGCCAGCCGGGAGAACGCGGCCGAGCATCTGCGCTTCTTCTCGGGTAAGGTGATGGAGCTGCACAGCGCGGCTGCCCTCGTGCGCGATGGCGAAGTGCTCTGGGCGGAGAACGCGGTGGCGCAGTTGCATGTCGCGGATTTGTCCGATGCCTTCATCGAGAGCTACCTCGACGCGGAATGGCCCGAAGTCGGTGCCTGCGTCGGCGTCTTCCGGATCGAGGGACGCGGCGTGCAGCTGTTCGAGAAGATCGACGGCGACTATTTCACGATCCTCGGCATGCCGCTGCTCAAGGTGCAGGCGGCGCTGCGCGGATTGGGAGTCCTGACGCGATGACACGCTATGCCGAAGTGATCGGCGATCCGATCGCGCAGTCCAAGTCGCCCGCGATCCACAATTTCTGGCTTGCCGAGCTGGGGATCGAAGGCCGCTACGACCACTGCCTCGTCAAGCTGGAGGACCTCGGCGACTATCTCGCGAAGCGCCGCGCCGATCCCGACTGGCGCGGTTGCAACGTGACGATGCCGCACAAGCTGTCGATCCTGCCGCTCATGGACCGGCTCGACCCGCTCGCCGCGCAGATCGGCGCGGTCAACACCGTCGTGCGCGAGTCCGACGGCACCCTTACCGGCTACAACACCGACGCGCCGGGATTCCTGGAGCCGGTGCGCGATGAACTGGCGAAGACGCACCTGTTCCGCATGGCGCGCATCCTCGGGACCGGCGGCGCGGCGCGGGCGATCATCGCGGCGCTGGCCAACGAGCACTTCGTCATCGTCCTCGCGGGCCGCGATCCGGCCAAGGCGCGCGCCATGCTCGACGAACTCGCGCCGGGCGGCGAGCACCACGCCATCGGCCTCGACCACTTCGCCGACGCCACCGACTTCGCCTTCGACGACCGCGAGCAGTGCTTCGACCTCGTCGTCAACGCCAGCCCGCTCGGCATGACCGGGCAGCCGCCGCTGGCCTTCGACTTCAGCCACGCGCCGCCGCGCAGCGTGGTCTACGATATCGTCACCAGTCCGCTCGACACGCAGTTCCTGCAGGATGCACGCGGCGCCGGATTCGAGACGGTGGACGGCCTTTCCATGCTGATCGGGCAGGCGGACTCGGCATTCATGCATTTCTTCGGCGCCCGCCCTCCCCGCGACCGCGATGCCGCTCTGCGCGAGCTGATTCTGTCATGAAAATTATGGGTCTGACCGGATCGATCGGCATGGGCAAGTCGACCGTCGCGCAGATGCTGCGCGACCTCGACGTGCCGGTGTTCGATGCCGATGCGGCGGTGCACGAACTGCAGGGTCCGAACGGCGCGCTGGTGCCGCTGATCGAGGCGGCCTTTCCCGGCACTACGGATGCGTCAGGTGTCGTTAGACCCCTGCTGGGTGCCGTCGTGTTCCAGGACAAGGACAAGCTCGCGACTCTGGAGCGAATCGTCCACCCCGCCGTCGCGGCGATGCGGGGGGACTTCCTGCGGGACAATGCCGAGGCGCCGCTGGTCGTCTTCGACATTCCGCTGCTCTACGAAAAGGGCAGCGAAAAGGGCCTCGATGCGGTCGCGGTAGTGTCCGCCCCGGGCGGGGAACAGCGCCGCCGGGTGCTCGCGCGGCCGGGCATGACTGCAGAAAAATTCGAGCAGATTCTGGCACTTCAGGTGCCCGATGCCGAGAAGCGCGCGCTTGCCGACTACGTGATCGACACCGGCACTACGCTCGATGCGACCCGCGAACAGGTGGCCGGTATCGTGCAGGCGCTGAGGCGAGCCGAATAATCCGCTCCAGCCCCTTGCACATGGGGGCGCACAGGCAGATATGGAGAGGGATGAGAGAGATCATCTTCGACACCGAAACGACCGGCTTCGACCCGAAAAACGGGGACCGCATGGTGGAAATCGGCTGCATCGAGATGGTCAACCGGGTGGTGACCGGGCGCACCTACCACGCCTATTTCAACCCAGAACGCGGCATGCCCGCGGAGGCAGAGGCGGTGCACGGCCTGTCCGACGCCTTCCTCGCCGACAAGCCCCTGTTCTCGGCCTGCGCGCAGGAATTCCTCGACTTCATCGAGGACAGCGCGATGGTGGCGCACAACGCCAACTTCGACTTCAACTTCATCAACGCCGAGCTGAAGCTATGCGGGCTTCCCGAGGTTTCGCGTGAGCGCATGGTCGATACCGTGGCGCTCGCCAAAGTGCGCCATCCCGGCGCCAAGCTCTCGCTCGACGCGCTTTGCAGTCGCTACGGGATCGACCGCAGCCACCGCACCAAGCACGGCGCGCTGCTCGACTCCGAACTGCTTGCCCAAGTTTACGTGGAACTGCGGGGAGGCCGTCAGATCGGCCTCGAACTTTCTGCAGAAACCACTGAGATCGTGACGGAAATCAAGGTTCTCAACACGAAGAACCGTATTTTCCGTCAGCCGCGTCCCCACGCGGCTACCGAGGCGGAACTCTCTGCGCACGCAGAGTTTCTCAAGTCGGTCGATACCCCGCTCTGGGGTGCCTGAACTCTAAGTCTAAGGAGAAACGCCCATGGATATCCGCGTCTCTGGTCACCAGGTCGAAACCGGCGAGGCCCTGCAGGTCCACGCCAACGACAAGCTCACGGCGATCATCGAGAAGTATTTCAACCGGGCGCTGTCGTCTCACGTCACTTTCGGCCGAGCGCCGGCCGGGGCGTTCAAGTGCGACATCATCATGCACGTGATGCAGAACCTCGTGCTCAAGGGCAGCGGCATGGCGCAGGACGCGCATGTCGCCTGCGATCAGGCCGCCGAGAAGATCGACAAGCAGCTGCGCCGCTACAAGCGCCGCCTGAAGGACCGCTCCGAACAGACGGCCCATGCCAATGCGGCCGAGGACGCCGCCTACACGATCTTCGAGGAGAACGTCGCAGACAACGACACGGACGACCTCGAAGCCGACGCCCCGGTGGTCATTGCCGAAACCCGGGTGGACGTTCCCGAAGCCACCGTTTCGGACGCGGTAATGATGCTCGACTTGCGCAATACTACGGCTCTCTTCTTCAAAAATGCTGGCACCGGGCGGCATAATATGGTCTACCGCCGCGGTGATGGGTCGATCGGCTGGGTCGAACCGCACTGACGCTTTTCGCGCACAGCTTCTGATCGCAACGAGAGGAAGAAACGAACCCCCGGTTTTCCGCCGGGGGTTTCGGAGCATGCAATGTTGGCAACCGGTCAAGTATCAGAAACGCAATGAGTGGGCTTTTTTCGCTGGCGCCCGAGGCTGTCATCACCCTCGACGCGGACAGCAAGGACATCATCCTGGACCGCCTCGCGGCTCGGTTCGCTTCGGTCTATGGTCTCGACCATCAGGCTGTGCTGGCGCGCATCACCGAGCGTGAGCAGCTTGGCAGCACCGGGTTCGGGCGACGCATCGCCATCCCCCATGCGCGCATGGCCGGGCTGACGCGTCCCGTTGCCGTGTTCATGCGCCTCGCTTCCCCGGTCGAATTCGAAGCCGCGGACGGCGTGCCGATCGACCTCGTGTTCGGCCTGCTCTCCCCCGAAGGAGCGGGCGCGACCCACCTTCATGCTCTGGCGGCGATCTCGCGCATGATGCGTGACGAGCGCATGCACGAAGCTCTGCTGGCCGCTCCGGGCACCGAAGCGCTCTACAGCCTGCTGAGCAACGTCATCGACCGCGATGCAGCCTGAAGACACTGCCGAAGGCCAGATTCAGGGCGGCGCCGGGCTTCACTGGCGCGCGCTGGAGGGGCTCTATGCCTCCGCCCCCATCAACCAGATGTTCCGCTCAAAGCTGGAAATCGTCGGCGATGGGCATGCGCGCATCACGTTCCTGGTCGAGCCCGACTGTTTCCATGCGGCCGGGGCGGCGCACGGGACCATCTATTTCAAGATGCTCGACGATGCGGCTTTTTACGCCGCCAACACTCACGTCACCGATCGCTTCCTGCTGACGACCTCGTTCAACCTGCACTTGTCCAAGCCCATCAAGGGCGGCCGTATCGTGTGCGAGGGCCGCTGGGTGAGCGGTCGCCGCCGCGTGCTGGTGGCCGAGTCCTGGCTGATCGACGAGGACGGCGAGGAATGCGGGCGCGGCACCGGAACGTTCATGCGATCGCGCATCGCGCTCTCCAGCCTGCCCGGCTATTCGATTCCGCAAGCCTGATGGATTCCCGCCTCCCCGCTCACCTCGAGGTTTCCGCGCTGATTCGCCGCGTCAATGGCGAGGGCGGATTCGCGACGGTGCTGGCTAAAGGCGAACAGGACGCCGGGACGATTCTTGTCGTTCTTTCGCACAATGGATCGAATGTGCGCCTTCATGAACGGATGCCCGAACTCGACGGCACCCGGCGCTGGCGCTGCTCCAAGACTCAGGATCCTGAAAACCCGTTCGAATTTCAGGAGTACCTAGACCGGCGCAAGCGTCAGGACCCCGACGTGTGGATCGTCGAACTCGATGGCGCAGACGCCGAACGCTTCATCGGGGCCTGACCCGGTGCGGGTTGACTTGCCCGGCCCACAGCCTAAAGGCCCCCTTCACTGACGCGAAAGCGGCTCGGACAGCACTTCGGCTTGTCCGGCTAGCACGCAGACGGGGAATCGTCGGCAGGCTCGACGGAAACAGAACGTCACTTCGTGGCATTCCGTTCCAGCCTGTGTCGGACCGGTTCACCGCCTTTGATCAAGTTTGAATGCGAAAGAAAGTTGAGTGGGCGAGCGCGATTGCGCTGGCCGCGACGGTTCTCACCGCTCTTCTAGGCGCCACGGGCTCGGGCGCCGCCGCATCGGATTTCATTCCGACGCTGGTAGAAACGAAGCCCGCCCCGCAGTTCGTTTCCGAACCGGTCGTGCAGGCGCTTCCCGCCGCCGAGACCGAGACCGAGGAAGCAGACGCCCCCGATGCGGATTCCCTTCAGGAACTGGTGTCTCAGCAGGAGACGCCGGATGACATGTCGCGCGACATGCGCTGCCTGGCCGGCGCGATCTACTTCGAAGCACGCGGTGAATCGCTGGAAGGCCAGCTCGCCGTTGGCCGTGTGATCGTCAACCGCACCAAGTCGGGCCGCTTCCCGACGAGCTATTGCGGCGTGGTCTACCAGCCCTCGCAGTTCTCGTTCATTCGCGGCCGCTCGATGCCTGCCGTGCGCGAGAATTCGCCCAGCTGGCAGGAAGCCGTCGCGATCGCCCAGATCGCCGAGGACGGCGCCTGGAAGAGCAAGGCCAAGGGTGCGCTGTTCTTCCACGCCAAGCGCGTGTCGCCGCGCTGGAGCAAGCTGACGAAGCTGGCTCAGGTGGATAACCACATCTTCTATCGCTGATCGCTGACCCTCCCTGTTCCGTAGGAATGGGGAGGTGGCAGCCCGCAGGGCTGACGGAGGGGTTTTCCCCTCCACCACCGACTTCGTCGGCGGTCCCCCTCCCCATCACTTCGCGACGGGGAGGATTTTTTGTTTCAGGCGGCCTTCAGTTCGACCCACACAGGCGCATGGTCGCTGGCCTTTTCCCGCCCGCGATGAACCTTGTCGACACCGCACGCCGCCAGCCGGTCCGCCAGTTCGGGCGAGAGCAGCGAGTGGTCGATGCGGAAGCCGTGGTCGCGTTGCCAGGCGCCTGCCTGATAGTCCCAGTAGGTCCACACGCCGCCGCGCGGGTTGTGCGTGGCGAGCGCGTCGGTCCAGCCGTCTCCGAGGAGGCGGAAGTAGGCGTCCCGCGATTCCGGCTGCATCAGCGCGTCGGAGGCCATTGCAGAGGACGTCCAGACGTCGCGGTCGGTCGGGATGACGTTGTAGTCGCCGGTGATGATGGCCGGCACTTCCTCGGCCTTGATCACGTCCATGCGGCGGCGCAGGCGTTCCATCCAGCGCAGCTTGTAGTCGAACTTGGGGCCGGGCAGCGGATTGCCGTTGGGCAGGTAGATGCACACGACCCGCACGCCGAAGACCTGCGCTTCGAGATAGCGCGAATGTTCGTCCTCGGGCTCGCCATCGAGGCCGCGCTGGACTTCGACGGGCATTTCCCCGTCGGCGAGGATGGCGACGCCGTTGAAGCCCTTCTGGCCGTGCCAGATGCCCTTGTAGCCCAGCTTTTCGAACTCGGCGATCGGGAAGCCTTCGTCCTGCGTCTTGATCTCCTGCAGGCAGGCGACGGCGGGACGGGTTTCCTCGAGCCATTCGAGCAGACGGGGCAGGCGTGCCTTGACGCCGTTGATGTTGAAGGTGGAGATCCTCATACCGAGAAGCTGGACCCGCAGCCGCAGCCTGCGGCGGCATTCGGGTTTTCCACCCGGAACGCCGCGCCGCCCAGCGACTCCACGAAATCGACGACGCAGCCCTGGACGAGGTCGAGGCTGACCGAGTCGACGAGGAGCTTCACCCCGTCGGTCTCGGCCACGCTGTCGTCCGCGTCGGGGGCGTCGGCGAGGCCGAACTTGTACTGGAAGCCCGAGCAGCCCCCGCCTTCGACGGCAAGCCGCAGGATTGCGGGCTTGCCCTGCTTGCTCGCGATCGCGGCGACGCGCGCGGCGGCCGAGGGGCTGAGAGTCACGGTCTGCTGTTCCATGCGTCCGATGTAGGCGCGGCCTGACCCTTCGACAAGCTCGGGGTGACCCTTCGACAGGCTCAGGGTGAGCGGACGTGGTGCCACACCTTCAACTCCGCTCAGGTTGAGCCTGTCGAAGCCCTTACGCCGTCTGGATGTAATCCCGCATCGCGGCAGCCTCGTTCTCGATCTTGTCGATCCGGTATTTCACCAGATCGCCGATCGATACGAACCCGATCATGCGCCCGTTCTTCACCACGGGCAGGTGGCGAATGCGGCGGCGGGTCATCAGCGACAGCGCCGCCATGACCGAGGTTTCGGGCTCGATGGTCACGGGCAGCGCGGTCATGATGTGGCCGAGCGGCATGTCGAGCATGTCGGCGCCCAGTTCGCGCAGTTTGTAGATTACGTCGCGTTCGGAGAAGATTCCGGCGATTTCGCCGTTTTCCATCACCGGCACTGCGCCGATTCTCTTTTCGGCGAGGATTCCGGCGGCCTCGCGCACGGTCATGGCAACGTCGCAGGTGACTACGGCATCGCGGCCTTCGATAATTCGACCGATGGTCATCGTCAGCTCTCCCTGTTCCTGAAAGGAGCCTCTGTTCCCGCAGCTTGCCCCCGGGGCGGAGCGTATCACAGCCGCGTCGGACTCGTCACGTCATGCTTGCGATGAGACGCCGTCAGGCCCAGATAGGGCGCGATGATACCGTCTTCGCCCCTCGACGATCCCGGCAAGGCTGCCCATGCCTGGGCGCGCTACCTGCGCATCATGCGCTGGATGATGACGATCACGGTCGGGCTGGTGATCGGGTCGATAATCCTGCTGTACCGCTCCAACGGGATGGTCTCGATCCACTTCTACATCGCGACCGCGCTGGGCATCGGTTTCACCATGCTGCTGGCCTCGGCGCTGATGGGGCTTGCTTTCCTGTCGAGCGGGACCGGGCATGACGAGGCGATCGTCGATCCGCTCGAGGATGATGATCCTTACAAGTAAGGGCCCGCCGTCAGCCACACCCCGCTGCGACTAGGGAGCAAGCTCCCAAGTCTCGCTGCCCCTCCCGCAAGCGGGAGGGGAGATGTGCGTCAGCCCTCCCGCTTGCGGGAGGGCTGGGAGGCTTGAGAGCGTAGCGATCTAGCCGGACGGGGTGAGCCTCAATCTCCCGGCGCGTGCAGTCGAAACTCCTCGACCGGCTCCCCTCCGATGAGGTGCTGCTGGATGATCCGCTCCAGCACGTCCTCGTCGCACGAGTGATACCAGACTCCGTCCGGCCACACGACCGCGACCGGCCCGGCGTGGCAGATGCGCAGGCAGTCCGCCTTGGTACGGGCCACGCCGCCCTTTCCGTCCAGCCCGAGCTGCTTGAGCCGCTTCTTGAGGAACTTCCACGCGGCCTGCCCCTTCTCGGGCGAGCAGCATTCGCCCTTTTGCGGTTCGGCGCATATGAAGATGTGGCGGCGGATCATGTCGCTGCCGGTCTTGGCGAAGGCTTCCTCGGCCTTGGCGATGGCGTGGTGGCTCATGGCCGCAGTTTCCATTCCTCGGTCTGGCTGGCGAAAGTGGCGGGCATCAGCGCAGGGCCGTCCTCGCCGACCGTTACCATCGTGGAGCGGGAGAACGCGACGATCCGGTCGTCCTGCGTCACCAACTGGACGAGGCCGTGGCTGGAACGCCCGACCTGCTCGATGGCGGTATGGACGGTCAGGGCATCGGGATAGTGCGCCTCGCCGAGATATTCGATGCCGATGCTGACGATCATCGAGGACAGACCGACAAGTCCCTCGCGATAGCGACTGGCACGGTGAAAGCGCACGCGGCCATCCTCGAGGAATCCGGCCATCGCCACGTTGTTGATGTGCATGTTGACGTCGAGATCGCCGAAGCGCGGCTCGATGCGACAGGAAAACGGGTAACGCGCGGGATCGAGCAGCGCGGGATCGGGTTTCGGCATACCCGGTGAAGGTAGGAAGTGCGGGGCCTCAGGTCCAGCCCGTCCGCACGATGGGGCTTCGACAAGCTCAGCCGTGACCCTTCGACAAGCTCAGTGTGAGCGGGTGTAGTTGTAAACCTCTCAACGCCGCTCAGGCTGAGCTTGTCGAAGCCCCATCAGCCCTTCTTGCCGACGATCCGCGCGATTTCGGCAGCGACGAGGCGTTCGACCATAGCCGGCAGGTTGCGGTCAAGCCATTCGGTCAGTGCCGGGCGGAGAAGCTCCTTGGCGAGCGCCTCCAGCGAGGTTTCTCCCGAACGGACGATCTGCGGCTGCGCGCCGGGCTCGGACAGCATGGCGAGCGCGGCGAGCGATTCGCGCATCGAATCGCGCGCCTGATCGTGCAGCAACGGGCCTTCGTCGGTCTCGCCCGCTGCGGTAATCTGCGAGGCTTCCTGGAGTTCGAGCACATCGTCCTCATCCTCGTCGGCGTAGAGCGGTTCCGGCTCGCGCATCAGGCGTTCGGTGCGGCTGGTACGGGTTTCGAGGCGGGAATCGCGCGCGATGACCTGCTTGATCGACTGGAGGATCTCCTCGACCGAAGGTTCACCGTTCTGACGCATCTGCCTAAATCCCTGTAGTCCCGCGCATCCAAGTCCTTATCCGCAAACGGGATCAGGGCTCCTGCGAAGCGGGAATGTTGCCGTCCTGCACCGGCGTGTCAACGGTGCGCGTGGACCGGGCCACTGGCGCATCGTCGTCGTCCCAGTCGAAGAACTTGCCGCGCACGCGTTCGTAATTGACGTCGGGATCGTAGAGGGTGCCGCCGTCGAGGCCCAGATCGCGCGCCTCGGCCTTGCCCATCGCCGCGAGCAGGGAGAACCCGGCGACGTAGGCATTGCGCCGCGCGGTCACCAGCGTGACCTGCGCGTTCAGCAATTCCTGCTCGGCATTGAGGATGTCGAGGATCGTGCGCCGACCCACCGAATTCTCCGCCTTCACGCCTTCGAGGCTCAGCGTCGCCGCATCCACTGCGACTTGCGAGGAGCGGATCAGGTCGTTCGACGCGACGTAGGAGGTGAAGGCCGAGCGGACTTGCGCGATCACGTCGCGTTCGGTGGCGATTTCCTGCTCCAGCGTGGCCGAAGCCGTCGCCTGTGCCTGGCGACGCTGCGCGGCGGGAAGGCCACCCTGGAAGATCGGGATCGACAGCTGCGCCCCGGCCTGCGCAGACGAATCGCTTTGCGCCACGCTCGCGTTCACCGCGCCGCGCGCCAGCGTGTTGAAGTAGTTGTTGTACGTGCCCTGGCCGAAGAGCCGTAGCGTCGGCAGGCGGCTGGCGCCCGCGACGTCGATGTCCTTGTCCGCGGCCTTGCTGCGTTCGCGTGCGGCGATGATGTCCGGGTTCGCATCGAGCGCGATCGTCGCCGCTTCGCTGGCGTTGGCGGGCAGGTTCGGCAGCGGCGGCGGCGCGTCGAGCGCTTCGGGTGCATGACCGACGAACCGGATGTAGGTTTCGCGCGCGGCGGCAAGGTTGGCTTCCGCCGTCAGCAGGTCGCTCTTCGCAGTCGCTAGGCGCGACTGCGATTGGGCGACGTCGGTGCGCGTGAGGTTGCCGATCTGGAACCGGTCGTTGGTCGCATCGAGATTGGTCTGCAGGACCGCCACGTTCTTGCGGTTAAGCCCGGCGATCGCTTCCGTGCGGATCACGTCCATGTACGCCGCGACGACCTGCGAGAAGACGGAAGCCTCCGTGCCGCGCAGATCGGCCTGACCGGCGCCGACGCGCAGCTTGGCAGCCTTGACCCGGTTCCTGACCGCGCCGCCCGAATAGATCGGCACGCCCAGCTGGGCGTCCGCCGTGAATATCTTCGAGGGAGCCGTGAGCGAGTTTTCGCTTTGCTTCAGGTTCTTGGTGTAAGTTTCGGTCGTGCTGAGGCTGGGTAGCCCTGCAGCCCTGGCGATCGGCACGCCTTCGTCGGTGGCGCGCTGCTGGGCGCGCGCCGATTCCAGCGTGGGATTGGTCTGATAGGCGGAAACGAGCGCATCGCGCAGGGTGTCGGCCCGCGCAGGCGCGCCGGCCGTCAGTATCAGACATCCCCCCGCGAGCAGCCCGGAACGCCACGCGATCCGGGCCATGCTCAGAAGCTCCAGCGTTTGGGAGCGGCGAATTCGGGAAGCACGGGAATCCCCAGCTCCGCCAGCGGCAGCAGCGAGGTCACGCCGCCTGCCTTGGTGCCGGCCGCAAGGCGGGTCACGCCGCGCTCGGTCACGCCGGTGACCACGCGGCCACCCTCGGCGAGACGTGCGGAGAGGGCATCGGGGAGCACTTCGATGGCGCCGTCGATGACGATGAGGTCGTATGCGCCCGAAGCGGCTTCATCGGCAGCGGCAGGTGCTACCGCGTCGAGCGAGCCGACCAGCGGACGCAGCAGCGTGGCGAGGTAGCCTTCGCCGTCGCCGACGATCAGCGCCTTGTCGGTCTTCGCCGGAACGGCTTCCTGCAGCATCTTGCCCTGCACCAGCGGGGCGCCGAGGAACTTGCCATCGCCCAGCGGCACGGCGCGGTCGATATAGGCGGCGTCGCGCAGTTCGGCGGGCACGAAGTTTTCACGTGGAACACCGGCCATCGCTTCCAGCACCCAGGGCTCGTTCACGCCGCTGGTCCGCAGCTGGCTGACGATCATGGCGCGACGGGCGGCAGAAAAGTCGGTGGCAGGAGCCGACCGGTCCTCGGTCAAGGTCATTCGTGTATTCCCTCACTCGCTCGCGGGGCTTGCGGCAGATCGCTGCAATCGCGAAGACGACACTATGCGGCCGCTTCTATGCGAACCGGCCTCTCAGGCCAAGCCCCATGAAACAACGCCCGTCGATCCGATCAAGCACTTTGACGATCACGCCCATGCGGCTTATGGAGCGGCAAAAATCCGACGTTATCCGCCAGATCGGGCCAAGAAGACCGGAGAATTCCATGACAGAAATGGTGACCATCCGCGAAGAGGACCTCATCGAGTCCGTCGCCGACGCATTGCAGTATATCAGCTACTACCACCCGATGGATTACATCCGCGCGCTGGGCGACGCCTACGAAGCGGAGCAGGGCCCGGCGGCCAAGGACGCCATCGCCCAGATCCTGACCAACAGCCGCATGTGCGCCGAGGGTCACCGCCCGATCTGCCAGGACACCGGCATCGTCAACGTCTTCATCGAGTGGGGCCAGAACTGCCGCCTCGAATCCGACCGCTCGCTTCAGGACGTGGTCGATGACGGCGTGCGCCGCGCCTACAACCACCCCGAGAACAAGCTGCGCGCATCGGTGCTGGCCGATCCCGCCTTCACCCGCCGCAACACCAAGGACAACACCCCTTGCGTGCTGTCGGTGGAGATGGTCCCGGGCTCGAAGATCTCGGTCGACGTCGCGGCCAAGGGCGGCGGGTCTGAGAACAAGTCCAAGTTCAAGATGATGAATCCCAGCGATTCCATCGTCGACTGGGTCATCGAGATGCTGCCCCAGATGGGTGCCGGCTGGTGCCCGCCGGGCATGCTGGGCATCGGCATTGGCGGCACCGCCGAGCACTGCGTCAAGCTCGCCAAGCAGAGCCTGATGGAGCCGATCGACATGGCCCAGCTCAAGCAGCGCGGCCCGCAGAACGACATCGAGGCGCTGCGCATCGAGATCTTCGACAAGGTCAACGCGCTCGGCATCGGCGCGCAGGGCCTGGGCGGCCTTGCCACGATCCTCGATGTCAAGATCCTCGACTGGCCGTGCCATGCTGCGGGCAAGCCCGTCGCGATGATCCCGAACTGCGCCGCCACCCGCCACGCGCACTTCACGCTGGACGGTTCCGGCCCGAGCTTCCTCGAGACGCCGAACCTCGACGAATGGCCCAAGGTCGAGTGGAAGCCCAGCAAGGAAGCGATCAAGGTCAACCTCGACACGCTGACCGCTGAGGAAGTCCAGAGCTGGAAACAGGGCGACCGCCTGCTGCTCAACGGCAAGATGCTGACCGGGCGCGACGCCGCGCACAAGCGCATCGCCGACATGCTGGCCAAGGGCGAGGAACTGCCGGTCGATTTCAAGGGCCGCGTGATCTACTACGTCGGCCCGGTCGATCCGGTGCGCGAGGAAGTCGTCGGCCCGGCCGGCCCGACCACCGCCACCCGCATGGACAAGTTCTCCGACACCATGCTCGACCTCGGCCTGCTCGCCAGCATCGGCAAGTCCGAGCGCGGCCCGGCGGCGACCGAGTCCATCGCCAAGCACAAGTCGGCCTATCTGATGGCGGTCGGCGGCGCCGCCTACCTCGTCGCCCGCGCGATCAAGGAAGCCAAGGTCGTCGGCTTCGCGGACCTCGGCATGGAGGCAATCTACGAATTCACCGTGCAGGACATGCCGGTGACCGTGGCCGTCGATTCCGAAGGCAAGAACGTCCACACGCTGGCCCCGCCGGTGTGGAAGACCAAGATCGCCGAGGAACACCTGCTGGCGTAACCGATTGCCCCCTCCTCCTGATGAGGAGGGGGCTTCGACAAGCTCAGCCCGAGCGGAATATAGAGTCCGCTCAGGCTGAGCTTGTCGAAGCCCCTTCGGCTAGACCCCCCCTTCGACCAACGACAATCTCCGTCCGATGGAAGGTGTGGTGCGACGAACCGTTTTCGCGCTAGACCGGGCGGTAATGTCCGAAGCAGCACCCCCTCCCCGCGTTCCGGCGCGGCTCGTCCTCCTGTCGCTGGCGGCCTTGTGGGCCTGCTACTTCATCGTGGCCAGCTTGCGCGGTCTGGTCATGGGGTTCGACCTCGACTGGTCGTTCCTGTCGCGGCGCCTGACGATCTGCATCGTCTCGATGCTGGTGATGGCCGCCGTCTGGCCGCTGCTGCAACTGCTGGATCGCAAATCGGGCCGGGTCCGCTTCGCCATCGTGCTGATCGGCGCTTTCCCGCTGTCGCTGGTGCTCAGCATCGTCAACGATGTGATCTTCTCCGACATAGAACGCCCGGCAGCCTACGGCAGCGAGGAAGATGCGGCAGCAGTGGCTGCGGGCAACGTGCGCATCACGCAGGACGAGGCCGGCAACATCCTGGTGGACCTGCCCAAGATCCTGCCGCCGCCCGCTCCCCCCGCCCCGCCAGCACCTGGATCCAGCGAGGTTCCGGACGAGCCGACGGATGCGCCGAGCGAGGAAAGCGGCGCAGCCCAGCCGCAGCACTCCTCGGCGATCACGATCAAGACCAACTCTGCCCTCGGCGCCAATTTCGGGCGCTGGGCGAACATCGCCGACACGGCGTTCGGCCGCTATTTCCTCGTGCTCGCGTGGGTGGCGCTCTACTTCGCGCTCGCCAAGGCCGAGGAGGCCCGCGCGGCAGAACGGCGCGAGGGCGAATACCGCCGCGCCGCCGAACAGGCCGAACTGCGTTCGCTGCGCTATCAGGTGAATCCGCACTTCCTGTTCAACACGCTCAATTCGCTGTCGGCGCTGGTCATGGTCGGACGGCAGGACGATGCCGAAGAGATGATCCAGACGCTGTCGACGTTCTACCGCCGCACTTTGTCAGGTGATCCCACCAACGATCTTTCGCTGGTTGACGAGATAGAGCTGCAGCGCCTTTACTTCGCGATCGAGGCAGTCCGCTTCCCCAATCGATTGCTAACGCATATCGATATTGACGAGGCCGTTCTCGATGCGAAAGTTCCGGGCATGATATTGCAACCACTCGTCGAGAATTCCGTGAAGTATGCCGTCGCCGCGACGCAGCGGCCGGTGACCATTGCCATCGAGGCGCGGCGCGAGGGTGGCCAGCTCGTCGTCGCCGTCCATGACGATGGACCCGGAGAGATGAGCGGCGAGTTGAAGAGCAAGACCGAGGGTTGCGGCATCGGCCTCAACAACGTGCGCGACCGCCTGCGGGCGCGTTACGGCGAGGCTGCGACGATCTCCTACGGCAAGCGCCCGAACGGCGGTTTCGCGACGATCCTGCGCATGCCGCTGGAGGCGGGTAATGTCTGAGCCCGAAGGCGCGGCGCCTGCCGCTCCCCTGCGCACCCTGATCGTCGACGACGAGCCGCTGGCGGTCGAGCGCATGCAGGTGATCTGCTCCCGGATCGAAGGAATTTCCGTGATCGGCACGGCGAGCGACGGCCAGGCCGCGCTGCGGCTGATCGATGCGCTGACGCCTGATCTGGTGCTGCTCGACCTGACGATGCCGGAGACCGACGGGCTCACCGTGGCGCGCACGCTGGGTGGTCGGCCGGACGCTCCGGCGGTGATCTTCGTGACCGCGCACGATGAGTTCGCGGTCGAGGCGTTCGATCTCGATGCGGTGGACTATGTCCTCAAGCCGGTGGCGCCTGATCGCCTGCAGCGCGCCGTGACCCGCGTGGTGTCGCGCCGGGGCGAGCGGGCGCAGGTTCCGGCGCTCAGCCAGTGGCTCGACGAATTCTGGGTGCCGCACCGATCCGAACTGGTGCGTGTGCCCGCCGCCGAAGTCCAGCGCATCGATGCCGAGCGCGATTACGTGCGGCTGCATGTGGGGGCGCAGAGCTACCTGCTGCTCCAGACCATCACCAGTCTGGAGGAGCGCCTCGACCCCGAGCGGTTCATCCGTATCCATCGCAGCTGCATCCTGCAACGCATCCACGTTTCGGGCTTGCGCCACGAAGGGCTTGGCGTCTGGTCGGCGGAAACGGCGGACGGAGAGGCCTTGCGGATCGGTCGAACGTATCTTCCCGGCGTAAAGAAAATGGCGGGCCGCTAAGCCCGCCATCAGGATTTTTCCGGGTCTTTTCTTCTTTTGGGACCTGGATTGATGGGGTTTAAGCCTTAGCCGCCGAGGCGGGTGTCGTCGGCCTTGTCGATCGCGGCGGCGACCTGCTGCTGCACGTTCAGGCGGGCCTGACGGTAGCACTCGGTGTCGACGTTGCTGTCGATGTGGGTGCCCGTCGTCGGACGGCTGACGCGGCAGACGCTGCGGGCGGCCTTGTTGATACGCTTCTGCAGCATGCCCTGCCCTTCGACGGTGCCGAGGTCGAGGTCGGCGTAGCGGACTTCGACGCTCTTGGCGAAGGCGGCCGGGGCCGAGAACAGGCCGACGGTGCAGAGGGCTGCGGCGGCGAAGATGGCGGTCTTGGGTGCGGTCTTGAACATGGTATTTTCCTCCTCACGGTGTGAGCCGTGGGGAAGAACTGTGTTCCGTCCGGCTCGATGAGTGTGATGTGCCTCACACCCGGCGGACGATCACGCGAAGGTCGATTGCGGGCAGAAGTGATCCGACGAAGGCGCAGGCAGACGGACCAACGACATTTGTAGTCGACGAACGACATGCAAGATGATGACGCGTCGTGCGCCACGGGCGATCGAATCGTGCGCAAGGCGGTGGCGCTGTCGCCGCGCAGTCGATAGACTGGCCGCACATGACCCCCCTGATCCTCGTATTCTGCCTCGGAATCGTCAATTTCGCCGCGCACAAGGCGCTGCTCGAAAGCAACCACCCGATGCTGATGCATGTGCCGTGGTTCTTCCAGGCGCTTGGCGGGCGGCTGAGCCTCATCGTCGAGTTCGTAATGCTGGTCGGCGTGATGATCGTCGCGGCGTCGGGATCGACCGGCTGGGCGCTGCTCTACGCGCTCTATACCGCCCTCAATGGCGTGTCCGCCTGGCTGGTCTTCAGCGGGCGCGTTTGAAGGGAACTTCGCCGGGGAACCCTGCCCCGGCTCGGGCGCTTGTGCGGGCATGACTTCAAACGGCACATCTTCGGCAAAGGTCTGGCTCGTCTGCAACGCGGCCAGCGGCAGCAACAACGACGCGGCGGTGGAGGAACTGCTCGCAGCCTTCGAGGCGGCTGGCCTCGGCCCTGACCGGGTGCTGCGCTTTCCCGACGATCCCGCCCCTCAGCCCGCCGATCTCGATGCGGCGGGCGTGGATATGCTGGCGGTATTCGGCGGTGACGGCACCACACACTCGGTGGTCATGGAGGCCTATGGCTGGGGCGGTGCCGTGCTGGTGCTGCCGGGCGGGACGATGAACCTGCTGGCCAAGCGCATGCACGGCGACGTACCTGCGCCCGAGATCGTCGCGCGACTTTCCGGCGCGGCGCTGAGCACGTTGCGTCCGCCGGTGATCGTCTCCCGCCACGGCATCGGCCTCACCGGCGCGCTCGCCGGGCCGGGGACGGTGTGGAACGAAGTGCGCGAGGCGATGCGCGCGATGAACGTGATCGATTTCGTCGCCTCGACGCGCGAGGCGATCGCCCAGTCCGCGAACGGCCCGAAAGTCATGTGCGCCGAGGTCGGTAGTACGGAGGTCGACGGGGGACGAGAGGAAGGCTATGCCGCGATCACGGTTGTTCCCAAGGACGACGGCCTGCGAGCGAACGGCTATTATGCCGAGTCGCTGGGGGACTACGCCGGGCAAGGCATCGCCCTGCTCAACCGGAATTTTCGCGACGGCCCGCACGACGAACTGGGCCGTCACCCCAGGCTACGGCTGGTCTGCCCCACGGGCGAGCCGATGGGCCTGCTGATAGACGGCGAGCCGTTCGACGGCGCCGCCGAGGAAATTTTCGAACTGGGCACCTGCGAGGTCGACCTGGTGACGACGAAGGAGTTCGACGGATAATGCACGGCAAGACGGCCTCGATGTACAACGGTCCGTTGCGGTTGTTCCACCTGAGCGACATCCATTTCGGGTTGGTCGATCAGCAGGCCATCGACTGGGCCAAGGCCTGCATCGATCGTGAGATGCCGCATGCCGTCGCGATCACCGGCGACCTGACCATGCGTGCCCGCCACCCCGAATTCCAGGCCGCGTGCGAGTGGATTCAGGGCCTCGACGTGCCGGTGACGGTCGAGGTGGGCAACCACGACATCCCCTACTTCAACCTCTACCAGCGTTTCTTCGACCCCTACCGCCGGTTCAAGGCGATCGAGCGGATGGTCGAGACCCAGCTGGACCTCCCCAACCTCGCCATCGTGCCGCTGCGCACGACCACGCGCGCGCAGTATCAGCGCTTTCCCTGGTCGAACGGCTGGGTGACCGATCATGCCCTGAAGCAGACGCTGGCGCAGATCGACGCCCTGCCCGAAGGCACGCGCGTCCTCGTCACCTGCCACCACCCGCTGCCCGAGCGCCGCGCGGACGGTAAGCTGCTGACCATCAACGGCACCCGCACGATGGAAGTGCTGGCCGGGCGCAAGGTCATGGCGGTGCTCTCGGGCCATATCCACGACCCGTTCGACCTGACCGAGCAGACGCCCGCCGGGCCGCTGCGGATGATCGGTGCGGGCACGCTGTCGAAGCGCATCCGCTCCACCCCGCCGAGCTTCAACGAGATCGTGATCGACGGCGACCAGATCCGGGTGACCGCGCGCAATCTCGAGAAGGTGCCGACTCCGGCGATGCAGATCGACGAAGTGCCGGAAAACGCCCTCCCCCCGCGCGAACCCGGCGAGCCGGTGTCGCCGGTCGGCAAGGTGCCGCCGGTCGATCCGCCGGTGCATTGATAGCTGGAGCTTTCCTCAAGCTCAGCGGTGACCCTTCGACAAGCTCAGGGTGAGCGGAGGTAGTTTAAACCTCTCGGCGAAGGGTGTTATAAACCTCCCACCCGCTCATCCTGAGCTTGTCGAAGGATGGGAGGAGTCACCATCGCCCTCCCCGCGCGCGATCAGATCGCCTTTTCGCGCAAGTCCTGCATCGCGCCGTAATCGTTGCGCGCACGGTCGCAGGCGGCTTCGGAACCACGCTGGCAGTCGCGGGTGTTCTTCTCGTAGCTGCGGTTGAGCTTGCCCAGTTCCTCATCCCGCTTGCGCAGGGCGCGACCGCGCTTTTCGTCGGATTCGGACTGGCTGGTGGTGGTCCAGTCCACCGCCTTGCCCGCCACGCGTACCGGGGCGGTGACGATGCTGGCGGCGGTGCGCACGCAGCCCGAGAGCATCGGCAGGGCCATCAGCACGGCGACAGGGAGGACAATTCGTTTCACCACGCCAATTTCACACGCGCCGGATGATAGCGCAATGAACAATCGCCTCTAAAACGCCGGACTACAAACGACAGGGGCCGCTCCCTTGCGGAAGCGGCCCCATGGTTTCACGTGGAACGCCTGAAAGGATCAGGCGGTCTCGGCGGTGTCGTAGTACTTGGGCGCGTGCTCGTTGAGGATCGCGAGGATCTTCTTGAGCGCGGCCTGCTCGTCGGTCTTTTCCATTGCCGCGAGTTCGCGGGCCAGGCGCGACGAAGCGGCTTCGAAGATCTGACGCTCCGAATAGCTCTGTTCGGGCTGGTCGTCGGCGCGGAACAGGTCGCGGGTCACTTCTGCGATCGACACGAGGTCGCCCGAGTTGATCTTCGCTTCGTATTCCTGGGCACGGCGCGACCACATGGTGCGCTTCACCTTGGGCTTGCCCTTGAGGGTATCGAGCGCTTCGCGCAGGGTCTTGTCCGAAGACAACTTGCGCATGCCGATCGATTCGACCTTGTTGACGGGAACGCGCAGGGTCATGCGCTCTTTCTCGAACCGCAACACGTAAAGCTCGAGCTGCATCCCGGCGATTTCCTGCTTCTGCAGCTCAATAACCCGACCAACACCGTGCTTCGGGTAAACGACGTAATCTCCAACATCGAATGCATCGATCCTGGTTGCCATGTATCGTCCTTTCACCTGCAGGGTTCCAGTTTGTTCAAATCGGGAGATAACCGGGGGTGCGACAGGGAGACGAATCGTCTCCGCGCCCGGTCAGATCACTCTCCCAACCGTCTGCTTTCGAACCCTGCCTCGCAATGAAAATGCCTGCCGAACGAGCAGAAGGCTCGGGCAGTTGAACGATTATATAGCAGCAATATGCCAAAAAATCCAGAGGCGCGTAAACGTTTCCGTTTCGCGCCTCATGGGTCTTCCGTGGCTCTGTTGCACAAAGCGCAAACCACGGGAATCTGCGGGTTTTGATCGGCGAGCCTCAGGCCCGCCGCAGCAGGATCAGTCGCCTTCGCCGGGTTCGGGCGAGAAATACTTTTCGAACTTGCCTTCCTCGCCCTTCATCGCGTCGGCATCGTCCGGCGCGTCCTTGCGGGTGGTGAGGTTGGGCCATTCCGCCGAATACTTGGCGTTGATCTCCATCCACTGCTCAAGGCCGCTCTCGGTGTCGGGCAGGATCGCTTCCGCCGGGCATTCGGGCTCGCACACGCCGCAGTCGATGCATTCGCTGGGGTTGATGACCAGCATGTTCTCGCCTTCGTAGAAGCAGTCCACGGGGCAGACTTCCACGCAGTCCGTGTACTTGCACCTGATGCAGGCGTCGGTGACGACATACGTCATGAGTGCGGTATCCTTCCTTCAGGCGTCATTCGATTCGGGCGCAGCTATGGGATCGACGGGCCTGCCGTCAAGCACTCTGTAGCAGCTGACAGCTTCGCTATAGGGTCCGCGCCGTTCGGGCAAGGATAGGACTTCTATCACCCGCACGCCTCCAGCTATCGGAAGCGTCAGCACGTCGCCCGCCGCGATCTTCTGGTGGGCGCGGTCGATGCGGCGGCCGTTGAGCCGCATGTGGCCCTCTTCGGCCAGCGTCTGCGCGACCGGCCGGGTCCTGGCGAGGCGCAGGAACCACAGCAGCTTGTCGACGCGCATCCCTGTCGCCATCGGTCCTCCCTACCGCACCCGGCTACCGCACCATGTCCGCAAGCGCCGCGAAGGCGCCGTCGCGCCGCACCGGGGCCGCGCGCTCGGGCTCGGCCTGGCGGCGGGGCGGACGCCAGCGCCAGCGCACCGGGGCGGGCGGCCCGTGCTGTCCTTCCGCCAGCGCGCGCGGCATCAGCGGCTGGAATCCGCCGAGCCGGAGCAGCCGCGCATAGCTGGACGTCGTCAGTCCCATCGAGACCGCCCGCGCCGGATCGAGCGCGAAGCTGCCGCGCTTTTCCGCCGCACGAAGTTCATGCGCTTCGCGCAGCAGCTTCTCGGCCATGTCGAGGCGCAGCAATTGCTTGCCCAGCGCGCGGTAGCCGGGCGGCGGGCGGTGGTTTCCGGCAGGGAGCACCGGCGGCATGTCGGGAGCGGGCGCTCCGCCCTCCTTCTTGCCCGAAACTTTCGCCAGCTGCCGCCACAGCGCGATGACCGGCGTGCGCAGCATGGCGGGCACGAAAAGGTCGAGCGCCCCTACCCGCACGCCCAGCCGCGCCAGCATCGTGCGGCGCTGCTTGTCGAGTCGGCCCAGCCCCGAATCCTCGCGCGCGGTCATGCCGCCGCGCTCGACCAGGGTGATGAGCAGCGCGCGCAAGTCCGACCCGGCGTCGGTCGCGCGGCTCGCCTCGTCCAGCTTGGCGAGCGGGGCGAGCGGCTTCAGCGCCGCCTCCAGCCACACTTCCAGCGCGGCGACGAGCGCCTTGCGCGACACGTCGGGCACGGCATCGAGCGCGCGGTCGGGCACCATCACCGGCGTCAGCAGCGCGCGGCCGGGCGCGAGGCTCGCCAGCTTCTGCCCGTCCCAGACAAGCGCGCCGTCGGCCAGGGTAATCGCGGCGGTGCCTTCGTGAATGCCCGTGACCAGCGCATCCGCACGCGTGCCGAGCAGCGTGGACAAGTGCTTTTCCGCCGCCGCCAGCAGCAGCTTGCGATCAGACAGGCGCGCGCCGGGATCGACCTGGAAGGTGAAGCCGCGCAGCGAGCCGATGTGCTCGCCCTCGACCAGCACTTCCTCGTCTTCCAGCCGGACCGAGAGCAGTCCGGTATCCGGTCCCAGCTTCTTCATCAGAACGGCCGTCCTGCGGTTGATGAATCGTTCCGTCAGCTTTCCGTGAAGTGCGTCCGAAAGTCGAGCCTCAACCGCACGGGCGCGGGCGGCCATTTCGTCGCGGGCGAGTACCCAATCGGGACGCTGGGCGATGTAGGCCCACGAACGGATCGCGGCGATGCGGCCCTGCAGCGTGTCGATGTCGCCGCCGGTGCGGTCCAGTTGCGCGATCTGCCCGGCGACGAAATCGGCCCCGAGTTCGCCGCTGCGGAGGTCCTGCCACAGCCGCGCGACGAAGCGCGAATGCGTCTCCACGCCCTGCTGGCGGAAGTCGGGAAGGCGGCACACGTCCCAGAAGCGGCGGACCTGACCGAATCCGCGAACGGTGTCGGCCACTGGTCCCTCGTCCGCGAGGCGCTTGAGCACGGCAAGGTCGATGGCCTCGGGCGCAGGCGCGAGTTCGGGGCGCAGCGGCGGCGTCTCGAGGTCGGCGATCAGGGTGGCGAGGCTGTCGAAGCGGGGCTCGGGCTCGCGCCAGAACAGCTTGGTCAGCGGCGCGAAACGGTGTTCCTCGATCGCGTAGATTTCTTCCGGATCGAATTCGGAATCGTGGCCGCCCGTTCCCGTCAGCGTGCCGAAGCTGCCGTCCTTCTGGTGGCGCCCTGCCCGCCCGGCGATCTGCGCCATCTCGGGCGGCGTCAGGCGGCGGTGGCGGCGGCCGTCGTACTTGGAGAGGCCCGCGAAGGCGACATGCTCGACATCGAGGTTGAGGCCCATGCCGATCGCGTCGGTGGCGACGAGGTAGTCCACCTCCCCCGACTGGTAGAGCGCCACCTGGGCGTTGCGCGTCTGCGGGCTGAGCGCGCCCATCACCACCGCCGCGCCGCCCCGGAACCGGCGCAGCATCTCGGCGATGGCGTAGACCTGCTCGGTCGAGAAGGCGACGATGGCGCTGCGGGGCGGCACGCGGCTGAGCTTCTTCGCGCCCGCGTGAGTCAGGGTGGAGAAGCGCGGGCGGGTGACGACCTCCACCCCGGGCACCAGCGCCTTCACCAGCGGCTCGGCGGTGGAGGAGCCGAGGATCATCGTCTCCTCGCGACCCCGTGCGTGCAGCAGGCGGTCGGTGAAGACGTGGCCGCGCTCGCGGTCCGCCGCCAGTTGCGCCTCGTCGATGGCGACGAAGGCCATCGAGCGTTCGGACACGGGCATCGCCTCGGCCGTGCAGAGCAGGTAGCGGGCGTTCTTCGGCTCGATCCGCTCCTCGCCAGTGATGAGCGCGACGCTGGCCTCGCCCTTGATCTTGACTACGCGGTCGTAGACCTCGCGCGCCAGCAGTCGCAGCGGGAAGCCGATCATGCCGCTGGAGTGGGCGCACATCCGCTCTATCGCGAGGTGTGTCTTGCCGGTGTTGGTCGGGCCAAGCACCGCCTTCACCGCGCCGGGAGCGTCCTTTAATGCCGAGCCGTTCCGGTGCTGAACCATTATGCCGGTGAATGTGGCACCGCAGCCCGCCGCTCGCAAGACTCGGGGTATCCCGCAGACCCCCCTGAATCCACAGTCTTAGGATGTTCGTAACCTTGTTCGGGCAGGGAAATTGCGCGAGGTCCGCCGCTGCGGACCAAAGGGTTGCAACGAGGGAACCGCGCGAAGGTGTTCAAGCCGCAGCAGCGCGATCGCGATGATCGCGCTGAAACTCAGAACCCGGACGGGCTGACGCCTGCGGCCACGCGGCGCGACGATGCCGTGCTTCTGGTGTTTCCCGCAGAGCAAGGCCGTTCTCGGCCAGCGGTCCCGGATCAGGTCCGGGACGACGAAGCTTCACCCCGCCCTTCCCTGAGCGCCCGGGTCGAGAGCTGGTGCGACCGTATCGAACTGGCCCCCGACCTTGCCGCCGACATCGGCAGTCGCAAGTGGCTGCGCGGGCTCGCCACGATGCTGGGCCTGAGCGGCGCGGCGCTGGCGCTGCTCCCCGGTTTCAGCGCGGTCGAGGCTGCGGCGACGATGCCGCTGGGCGCCAGCCAGCAGGGCGAATTCCGCAGCCAGTCGATCGCCCCGCTCGCGCTGGGGGCCGACACCGGCCGCCACATGGGCGCGACGCCGCTGGTCAGCCCGCTGACCGGCGTGCCCGAGCGGCCGACCGTGCAACTGACCTCGACGCTGGGACAGGGCGACACCCTCCCCGGCCTGCTCCAGCGCGCGGGACTGGGATCGGCCGAGGTGGCGCAAGTGACGCAGCTGGTCAGCCAGGTCGTGCCGGCCGGAGAAATCGGTTCGGGCACGCAGTTCGACATCACGCTGGGCCGCCGTCCCGCCGAGGGCGCGGCGCGGGCGCTCGATTCGCTGTCGTTCCGGGCGCGCTTCGACCTCGATCTTTCCATCGAGCGCGGTGCCGGTGGTCTGATGGCGGTGCGCCATCCGATCCGGGTCGACGAGACCCCGCTGCGCATTCGCGGCACCGTAGGCTCCAGCCTCTACCGCTCGGCGCGCAATGCCGGGGCGCCGGTGGGGGCGATCCAGTCGTACTTGCGCGCGGTGGACAAGTATCTCAGCCTCGACAGCGACCTGCGCTCGGGCGACGAATTCGACATGATCCTGTCCTACAAACGCTCGGCCAAGGGCGAGCGCGAGGTGGGCGACCTGCTCTATGCAGGCGTCGCGCGGGGCGGGAAGCCGCAGCTGCAGCTGATGCGCTGGGGCAATGATGGGCAGATGTTCGCCGCCAGCTCCATCGGCCAGCCGCGCGCGGTGCCGATCGGCCAGCCGGTGGCGAGCACGCGGATCACTTCGCCTTATGGCGGGCGGCGCCATCCGATCCTCGGCTATGTGCGGATGCATGCCGGTATCGACTTCGGCGCGCCTTACGGAGCGCCGATCTATGCGGTGGCGGACGGCGTGGTGACGTTCGCCGGGCGGCATGGCGGGCACGGCAACTACGTGCGGCTGCAGCACGGCGGCGGTCTCGGCACCGGCTACGGCCACATGAGCCGCATCGCCGTCAGCAATGGTACGCATGTGCGAGCCGGGCAGGTGATCGGCTATGTGGGCTCCACCGGGCTTTCGACGGGACCGCATCTGCACTTCGAGGCCTATCGCGGCGGGCGCACCATCAACCCGGCGGGAATCGCGGTGATCCAGCGGCCCGAGATCGACGGGCGCGAGCGCGATGCCTTCAAGGCGCGGCTCAATGCACTGCTGGGCGTGACTCCGGGTGCGGCGCTGGGATCGATCGAGCCGGTGGCGAGCGATCCGGTCGAGACCACGCGCGAGATCGACAAGTTGGGGCGGTGATGCCTTATCCTCCCCGTTGCGCAGCGATGGGGAGGGGGACCGCCGACGAAGTCGGTGGTGGAGGGGAGCCGGCCCCCTCCGTCAGTCGCTGCGCGACTGCCACCTCCGCATCGCTTCGCGACAGGGAGGATCAAGGCAGTCCCGCGCACTCCAACCCGCGCAAATCGCAACCCTCCCCCGATTGCCCCCGCCTTCGTTTTCCGGCAAGCACCCCGCCATGACCGGCACGTATCCCCACACCCGCCTCCGCCGTACCCGCGCCACCGCCTGGAGCCGCGCGCTTCACCGCGAGACGGTGCTGACCCCGGCGGACCTCATCTGGCCCCTCTTCATCACCGAGGGCGAAGGCGTGGAGCAGCCCATCGCCGCGCTGCCGGGCGTGTCGCGCTGGTCGGTGGACCTCATCGTCGAACGGGCGAAGGAAGCGGTGGACCTCGGCATCCCGGTGCTCGCGCTGTTCCCGCACACCCAGCCCGATCGCCGTAGCGAGGACGGGGCCGAGGCGCTCAACCCGGACAACCTGATGTGCCGCGCGATCCGCGCGATCCGGGCGGAACTGGGCGATAAAATCGGCCTGCTCACCGACGTGGCGCTCGATCCCTACACCAGCCACGGACAGGACGGGCTGATCGACGATGCGGGCTACGTCCTCAACGACGAGACGGTCGAGGCACTGGTCGGCCAGTCGCTCAACCAGGCCAACGCGGGTGCTGACATCATCGCCCCGTCGGACATGATGGATGGCCGCATCGCCGCCATCCGTGACGCGCTGGAGGACGCGGGTCACATCAACGTCCAGATTATGAGCTACGCCGCCAAGTACGCCTCGGCGTTCTACGGCCCGTTCCGCGACGCGGTCGGATCGCGCGGGCTGCTCAAGGGCGACAAGAAGACCTACCAGATGGACCCCGGCAACACCGAGGAAGCGCTGCGCGAGGTCGAGATGGACCTCGCCGAAGGCGCCGACACGGTGATGGTGAAGCCGGGCCTGCCTTACCTCGACATCATCCGCCGGGTGAAGGACACGTTCGAGGTGCCCGTCTTCGCCTATCAGGTGTCCGGCGAGTACGCGATGATCGAGCACGCCGTCGCGGCGGGCGCGGCGGATCGCGACGCCATGGTGCTGGAGACGCTGACCGCCTTCAAGCGCGCCGGCGCCTCGGGCGTGCTGACATATCACGCTGCCCATGCGGCGCGGCTGCTGCGTGGTTAGGATCGAGACCGACCGCCTGATCCTGCGCGACTGGGGTGAGGGCGACATCGCGCGCTTTGCCGAGGGCACCAATACGCCCGCCGTCATGCGCCACCTCGGCGGGGTGATGGACGATGCCAAGGTGGCGCTGTTCGAGGAGCGCGTGCTGGGCTTCCAGCACCGTCTCGGCCACACCTTCTGGATCGCCCAGCGCAAGGACGACGGCGCGGTGCTCGGCTTCTGCGGCCTCAAGGTTATCGACGCGCCGGGGGCGACGTTCCCCGGCGAGATGGAGATCGGCTGGCGGTTCCGTGAGGACTCCTGGGGGCAGGGATATGCGAAGGAAGCCGCCATCGCCTCGCTCGATGCCGGGTTCGAGCGGTTCGGGGCGGCGGAGATCTTCGCCATCACCAATATCGAGAACACCGCCAGCTGGGGCCTGATGCTGCGCCTCGGCATGGTGCGGCGCGCGGAACTGGACTTCGTCGATGCGCGGTTCGAGCCGCCGGTGGGCGATACGATCGTCCATTCGATCACCGCCGGGGTGTGGCGGAGCATTGGGCGCGCGGGGCGCTAGCCGTAGGTCATCACCACACACTTCGTCATTGCGAGCGCAGCGAAGCAATCCAGGGCGGCGCCAAACTGCCCTGGATTGCTTCGCTGCGCTCGCAATGACGAGTGAAGGTCTATCCTTCCCTGCCGGCACCACGTACCTGTCTTGCCGCAATGACCGACACCGCCGAGCACATGCTGCAAACCGCCCGGACAACCCCGCCACGCCGCGGCCTGTTCGTCGCCACCATCCTCGTCGGCAGTTTCCTGCTGTTCCTCGTCCAGCCGATGGTGGCGCGCATGGCGCTGCCCCGGCTCGGAGGCGCGCCGAACGTGTGGAACAGCGCGATGCTGGTCTATCAGGCGCTGTTGCTGGCGGGGTACGCCTATGCGCACTGGCTCGGCCGGTTCGCGCTGAAGCGGCAGGCGATGATTCACCTCGCGCTGCTGCTGGTCGCCGCGCTGACGCTTCCGGTCGGCCTGATCGACATGCCGCGCATCGCCGGGCTGCCCGAGGCCGCATGGGTGCCATTGCTGCTGGGCGCGAGCATCGGCCCGGTATTCTTCGTAGTCTCCGCGCAGGCGCCGCTGATGCAGCGCTGGTTCGCCGCTGCGCCCGAAGCGGGTGCACCTTGGGCGCTCTACGCCGCCTCAAACTTGGGCAGCTTCGCAGGGCTGATCGCCTATCCGCTGCTGGCCGAGCCGTTGCTGAGCGTGCGCTTGCAGAGCCTCGCGTGGTCGGGCGGCTTTGCGGTGCTGGTGGTGCTGGTGGCGCTCGCGGGGTTCAGCCGCCGGACTGCTCCCGCGCCGGTTACGCAGGCCCACGCAGCCGAGCGCATCCCCGGCCGCACCATCGGCCTGTGGCTGCTGCTGTCGGCAGTACCCTCGGGGCTGATGCTCTCGACCACCACGCATCTCACCACCGACATCTTCGCGATGCCGCTGCTCTGGGTGATCCCGCTCGGGCTCTACCTGCTGAGCTTCGTGATCGCGTTCTCCGACCGGCGCGGCCCTGCCACCGTCGTCAGCCGCGTGGCGCCGGTGGTGGTGCTGTTCATGGGCAGCTACGCGATGCTGTCGAACGGGTCGGGCACCTTGTGGGCGGTGGCGGGCACCTGCCTGCTGCTGCTCTGCGTGGCGACGACGCTGCACGCGCGGCTCTATGACCTGAGGCCGGGAGAGGCGCAGCTTACCCGCTTCTACCTCGTCATGTCGGCGGGCGGAGCGCTGGGCGGCGTGTTCACCGCGCTGATCGCGCCGCTGGTGTTCGACTGGGCCTGGGAGCACCCCCTGCTGGTCCTCGCCGCCGCGTTGCTCATGCCGCTGCGCCCGCTGCTGAACTGGCGCGACAACGCCGACATGGAGCCCGGCATGGCGCGCATCGCGCTCGGCGTGGTGCTGGCCTTCGCAGGCTTCCTCGGCTGGGAGCTGCTGGAGACGATGCTCGACCCGGAAGAGGTGCTGTTCAGTCTGATGCTGACGGTGTTCCTCGTTGGCCTCGGGATCATGGTCATGGCCTGGCGCTGGGGCTTCGCGGCGGTGCTGCTGATCGCGATGGTCGGGCAGGGCGGATTCTGGACCGTGCGCGCGACGCTGGAGCATGAGCGCACCCGCAGCTATTTCGGCATTTATACCCTGCGCGATGATGCGGAAGGGCGGTTCCGCACGCTCGCCCACGGCACCACGCTACACGGCATGCAGGCGCTCGATCCCGCGCACACGCACGATGCGCTGACCTACTACGGTCCCGGCTCCGGCGTCGCCCTCGCGCTGGCGGCAGTACCCGCCATCGAGGGGCCGCAGGCGCGCGTGGGCGTCGTCGGGCTCGGCACCGGCTCGCTCGCCTGCCGCTCGCAGCGGGGGCAGGACTGGACCTTCTTCGAGATCGACCCGGTGGTGCTGCGCTTCTCCACGACGCGGCAGTTCACCTTCCTCAAGGACTGCACCCCCAAGGCCCGCGTGGTGATCGGCGATGCCCGGCTGGAACTGGCACACGTCGCGCCGCGCAGCTTCGACGTGCTGGTGATCGACGCCTTCTCCTCCGATGCCATCCCCATGCACCTGCTGACGACCGAGGCGCTGGCGGTCTACCGCCGCGCGCTGACGCCGGGGGGGCTGCTGATCCTGCACATCTCCAACCGCTACATCGACCTTGCGCCGGTGGTCGGCGCCAATGCGCGAGCGAGCGCGCTCATGGCGCTTTCGCGGCTGGACTTTCCCGAGGACGAAGTGCGCTACACCCCCTCGCGTTGGATCGCGCTTTCGGCGGATCGGGCCGTGCTCGACAGGCTTGCAAGGCAGCACCCCGATGCCCCATGGAGCAAGCTTGAAGAACGGGCGCCGGAACCCTGGACGGACGATCACGCTTCCATCCTGCCGTATGTCCGCTGGAGCAGGCTGACGGGGAATCCATGACCGACCGTAACGACATCACAATCGCGCCTTTCAACGGCAAGGCGCCGCGCATCCATTCCAGCGCCTTCATCGCGCCCGGCTGCCGCATCATCGGCGATGTCGAGATCGGCGCCGACGCCAGCATCTGGTACAACTGCGTGATCCGCGCCGACATCAACCGCGTGGTCATCGGTGCGCGCACCAACATCCAGGACGGCACCGTCGTCCATTGCGACAGCCCCAAGCCGCATCGCCCCGAAGGCTACGCCACCATCATCGGCGAGGACGTGCTGATCGGCCACATGGTCATGCTGCACGGCTGCAAGCTGGAAGACCGCGCCTTCATCGGCCTCGGCGCGATCGTGATGGACGGCTCCTATGTCGAGAGCGACGGCATGCTGGCGGCGGGCTCGCAGCTCACCGGCAAGCGCATCGGTGCTCGCCAGCTCTGGATGGGCCGCCCGGCAAAGTACCTGCGCGATCTGACCGACGAGGCCGTTGTCGCCAACCAGGCGGGCGTGAAGGGCTATGTCCTCAATGGCCGCCTGCATGCCGAGGCGCTCGGGCTGAAGGGCTGATGGCGCGGCCCAGGGCGATGCTGCCTGATGCCGAGGCGCTGCGAGCGCTGGTCGATGCGGAAGGAGCCCTGGCCCTGCGCGTAACCCCGGGCGCCAAAGTCGAAGCGTTGGAAATCGCCGGGAACCGCCTCACCGCCAAAGTCCGCGCAAAGCCGGAGGACGGCAAGGCCAACGCCGCCGTGCGCGACCTGCTCGCCCGCGCGCTGGGCGTGGCGCCTTCGCGGCTGGAACTGCTGCGAGGCGCAACATCGCGTGAGAAGCAGTTCCGGGTGAACTGATGCGGGTTCCTCCCCGAGCTTGTCTAGGGGAGGGGGACCGCCGCCGCAGGCGGTGGTGGAGGGGCAGGAGGCGGGAAATTCCCCCTCCGTCACCGACTTCGTCGGCGCCACCTCCCCGAGCAAGCTCAGGGAGGAACACGGACCTACCGCCCCATCCCGCGCGCCAGCCTGCCGAGCACTTCGCGCATCGACGTCGCGATTTCCGCAGGCTCAGGCGCGACGTCGGTGATGGCGCGCTCCATCGCATCGGCCCACTGGTTCGCCGTCAGCGCCTCGATGGTGAAGGGCGCGTGCAGGCTCATCATGCAGCGGCCGGGGTTTGCCTCGAACCAGTCGCGCGGGCCGCCCGCCCACCCGGCGAGGAACTTCGGCAGCGAGGCCCGCATCGGCGTCAGGTCCGCCGCATGCATCGCGCGCAGCTCGGCATAGGCCGGATCGCTGTCCATCAGGTCGTAGAAGCGGTTGGCGATCGCCTCGAACACCGGAGCGCCGCCGAGGCGGTGGTAGGGGGTGTCCGGTACGGGGGAGGGCTGTTCCATGCTGCCCCTCTAGCGCATCGTCCGCACGCACGCATTGATCGCGGTCAATCGCGGATCAGGGCGCGCAGGGTTTCGATGCGGTCGGCTTCGTGCGCGGGCTTGTCGGCGCGGATGCGGCTGATGCGGGGGAAACGCATGGCGACTCCGGACTTGTGGCGCTTGCTGGCGTGGACCGAATCGAAAGCCACCTCGAACACCAGCGACTTGTCCGTCTCACGCACCGGGCCGAAGCGGCCCACGGTGTGGTTGCGCACGTGGCGGTCGAGCCACTTCAGTTCCTCGTCGGTGAAACCGAAGTAGGCCTTGCCCACCGGCAGCAGCTCCGCTCCGGCATCGGGATCGCCGTCCCAGCAGCCGAAGGTGTAGTCCGAATAGAACGAGGAGCGCTTGCCCGATCCGCGCTGGGCATACATCAGCACGCAGTCGATCAGCAGCGGATCGCGCTTCCACTTGTACCACAGCCCGGTCTTGCGCCCCGCGACATAGGGGCTGTCCCGCCGCTTGAGCATTACCCCCTCGATCGCATCGTCTCGCGCGCGTTCGCGGATGGCGGACAGGTCGGCGAAGTCGGCGGCGGGGATCACGGTGGAGATGTCGAACTGGTCGGCGGGCAGGCGCGGCAACAGCGCCTCCAGCGCGGCGCGGCGCTGATTCCAGGGGAGGGGGCGCAAGTCCTGCCCCTCCAGGATCAGCACGTCGTAGAGGCGCACGAAGGCGGGATATTCCTCGCGCATCTTCTTCGAGACGGTCTTGCGACCGAGGCGTTGTTGCAGCGCGTTGAAGCTGGCCGCGCCGCCCTCTTCGCCGCCCTGATGGGCACCGCGTACCAGCAGTTCGCCGTCCAGCACGCCGTCGATATGCAGCGCCTCGGCGACCTCGGGGAAAGTGGCGGAAATGTCGTCGCCGGAGCGGGAATAGACGCGCGTTTCTCCGCCCGCCCGAACCACCTGCACGCGGATGCCGTCCCACTTCCATTCGGCGGCATAGTCGGCCAGATCGACCTCCGTGTCCTCCAGCCCGTGCGCCAGCATGAAGGGCCGGAACAGCGGCAGATCTTCGGAATTGGGAGGCTCGGCACCGTGCGCGGCCCAGTCGAACAGCGGGGCATAAGGCGGCGTCTGGCCGTGCCAGTGCTCCTCCACATCCTCCACCGCGACGTCGAAAGCCTGCGCGAAAGCCGTCTTGGCGAGACGCGCCGAAATGCCAATGCGCATCGCCCCAGTCGCCAGCTTGAGCAGGGCATAGCGGCCGTTGGCATCCAGCCGGTCGAGCAGCTTCGGCAATTCCACCATGACGTTGGCGCGCGTCATGCGGGAAAGCGCATCCACCGCCTCCGACACCGTAGGCGGAGAGGGTGCCTCCGCCGGTTCGGGCCAGAGCAGGCTGGCGGTCTCTGCGGAATCGCCCACGTATTCGCGGCTGAGCGTCCAGAGCACCGGGTCGATCCGCTCGGTCAGGAGATTGCGGATGGTCGAACTCTTCACCGCCGGGAAATCGAGCCCATCGGTCAGCGCGGCAAGCGCCCAGCCGCGATCCGGATCGGGCGTGTCGCGCAGGTAGTCGGCCAGCAGCTTGAGCTTGGCGTTGCGGCTGCGGGTGTAGACCAGCGCGTCGAGAAGGGCGGCGAAGTGTTCCATCAGGAAAGAGAAGTTCTGGGGCCATCGCCCCAGACCCCCATAGCGTCGAGGTCGCGCGCGCAGCCTCGTTTCGCGCTCACTTCGAGCCGGGAGACAAATGGCCTGCGGCGCCAAGTGGGGCTGAGGCGGCTGCGCGCACGACGACGACAGTAAAGGGGGCTGGGGCGCCGATAAGCTCTGGGGCCCCAGGACTTCTCTTCAATCATCTTCATCCTCATACCCCACCAGAGCCAGCGCCCGCGCCTTCCTCTGGTTCAGCTCGCACCAGCGCAGCATGGCTTCCTCGCGCCCGTGCGTGATCCATGTCTCGGCGGGGTTCACGTCCACCACGGTCTGCGTCAGTTCGTCCCAGTCGGCGTGGTCGGAGATCACCAGCGGCAGTTCCACCATCCGCTGCCGCGCGCGCTGGCGCACCCGCATCCAGCCGGAGGCCATCGCCGTGATCGGATCGGGCAGGCGGCGGCTCCACCGGTCGTTGAGCGCCGAGGGCGGGGCGACGATCACCGCGCCGGTGAGTTGCTCCTTGCTAGCATCCGACACCAGCCGCAGGTCGCCCAGATCGACGCCCCATTCTTCATACAGTCGGCACATCCGCTCCATCGCGCCGTGGAGCCAGATCGTGTCCTGGTGCCCGGCGCGGCGCAGTTCGGCGATCAGGCGTTGGGCCTTGCCCAGCGCATAGGCGCCGACGAGCACGCAGCGCTCCGGATTGGCGGCGAGGGCGGAGAGCAGCTTGGCGATCTCCTCCTCCACCGGTGGGTGGCGGAAGACGGGCAGGCCGAAGGTCGCCTCGGTGACGAGCACGTCGCAAGGGGTGACCTCAAAGGGCGGGCAGGTGGGATCGGCGCGGCGCTTGAAGTCGCCGGTGACGATGATCCGCTCGCCCGCGTGTTCGAGCAGTATCTGCGCGGAGCCGAGGACGTGTCCGGCGGGAATCCAGGTGGCGTGGACTTTGCCCGGCAGGGCGATGCGGGTTCCGTAGGGGACGGGCACCGCGCCTTCCTCGGTGGCGTAGCGCAGTTTCATGATGGCGAGGGTTTCGGGGGTGGCGAACGTCGCGCCATGGCCGCCGCGGGCGTGGTCGGCATGGCCGTGAGTCACCAGCGCGCGATCGACGGGGCGGGCGGGATCGATCCAGCAGTCGGCGGGGACGACGTGGATGCCCCAGGGCTCGGGTCTGATCCAGGAGAAATCGCGGGGCATGGATAGCAGAAGAGGCCGGGAACCCGTGTGGTTCCCGGCCTCTCCATGTTGTGTGGTCACGCGCCCACCCCGGTGCGACTAACTCGCTTCGCTCGTAAGTCTCCCGGCCCTCCCCGCAGGCGGGAAGGCAAAACACCGGTCTCTCATTCCCCTCCCGCTTGCGGGAGGGGGCAGGGGTGGGCAATTCCCGGATCAATCGTCGGCGTTGGTATCCGCCTGCGGACCGGGCTTCTTCGCCCGCTTCACCGGCACCTTCTTCTTCGTCTTGGACACCTTGGGCGCCGAGGGGGTCAGTTCGAAGTTCAGCGCGTTCTCCTTGACCGAGACGTGCACTTCGCCGCCGTGGGCCAGCTTGCCGAACAGCAGTTCTTCCGCCAGCGGCTGCTTGACCTTCTCCTGGATCACGCGGCCCATCGGGCGCGCGCCGTAGAGCTTGTCATAGCCCTTGTCGCCCAGCCAGCTGCGTGCGTCCGAGTCGAACTGGATATGGACGTTCTGGTCGGCCAGCTGCAGTTCCAGCTGGAGGATGAACTTGTCCACGACCCGGCTGATGGTGTCCTTGGCGAGGTACGCGAAGGGCACGATCGCATCGAGGCGGTTGCGGAATTCGGGGGTGAACATCTGCTTCACCGCTTCCTCGCCGGCATCCTCCTTCGAGGTGTCGCCGAAGCCGATGCCCTGCTTGGCCATGTCCGAAGCGCCCGCGTTGGTGGTCATGATGAGCACCACGTTGCGGAAATCGACGGTCTTGCCGTGGTGATCGGTCAGGCGGCCGTTGTCCATCACCTGCAGCAGGATGTTGAACAGGTCGGGGTGCGCCTTCTCGATCTCGTCGAGCAGGAGGACGCAGTGCGGGTTCTGGTCGATCGCGTCGGTCAGAAGGCCGCCCTGATCGAAGCCGACATAGCCCGGAGGCGCACCGATCAGGCGGCTGACCGAATGACGCTCCATGTATTCGGACATGTCGAAGCGCTTCAGCTCGATGCCCATGATGCTGGCGAGCTGACGGGCCACTTCGGTCTTGCCGACACCCGTAGGCCCGCTGAACAGGAACGAGCCGATCGGCTTGTCCGGATCGCGCAGGCCAGCGCGGCTCAGCTTCATCGCGGTGGCGAGGAGGCCGATCGCCTTGTCCTGGCCGAACACCACGCGCTTCAGGTCACGTTCGAGGTTCTCCAGCGCCTTCTTGTCGTCGGACGAGACCGACTTGGGCGGGATGCGGGCCATCGTTGCGATGACCTGCTCGATCTCGCGCGCGGTGATGGTCTTCTTGCGGCGGCTGGGTGGCAGCAGCATCTGCATCGCGCCCACTTCGTCGATCACGTCGATCGCCTTGTCGGGCAGCTTGCGGTCGTTGATGTAGCGGGCCGAAAGCTCAACCGCGGTCTTGATCGCATCCGGCGTGTACTTGACGCGATGGTGATCCTCGAACGCGGTGCGCAGGCCCTTGAGGATCTTGATGGTATCCTCGACCGTGGGCTCGTTCACGTCGATCTTCTGGAACCGGCGCAGCAGGGCGCGGTCCTTCTCGAAGTGGTTGCGGAACTCCTTGTAGGTGGTCGAGCCGATGCAGCGGATCGTCCCGCCCGACAGTGCCGGCTTCAGCAGGTTAGAGGCGTCCATCGCCCCGCCGCTGGTCGCGCCCGCGCCGATCACCGTATGAATCTCGTCGATGAAGAGGACCGCGTGCGGCATCTTCTCCAGTTCGGAGACGACCTGCTTCAGACGCTCTTCAAAGTCGCCGCGATAGCGGGTGCCCGCCAGCAGGCTGCCCATGTCGAGCGAGTAGATCACCGCCTCGGTCAGCACTTCAGGCACTTCGCCCTCGACGATCTTGCGCGCCAGGCCTTCGGCGATGGCGGTCTTGCCCACGCCCGGATCGCCCACGTAGAGCGGGTTGTTCTTGGAGCGGCGGCACAGGATCTGGATCGTGCGGTCCACTTCGGGGCCGCGGCCGATCAGCGGATCGACCTTGCCCGCCAGCGCCTTCTCGTTGAGGTTGACGGTGAACTGGTCGAGCGCGGAGTCCTTCTTGTTGGCGGACGCCTTGGCCTCGGCCTTGTCCTCGGGCGTGGGCGGGGTTTCGTCGGACGAGCCCTTGGCGGTGCGATCCTCGATCCGCTTGCCGCCCTTGCCGATGCCGTGGCTGATATAGCTGACGGCGTCGAGGCGGCTCATGTCCTGCTGCTGCAGGAAGTAGACCGCGTAGGAATCCCGCTCGGAGAACAGCGCGACGAGCACGTTGGCGCCGGTCACGGTGTCCTTGCCGGACGACTGCACGTGCAGGATCGCGCGCTGGATCACGCGCTGGAAACCGGCGGTCGGGGCGGGATCGCCCTTTTCCTCGGTCTTGAGCGACTGGTATTCCTGGTCGAGATACTGGCGCACCACGTCGCCCAGATCGCCGAGGTCCACGCCGCAGGCCTGCATGACCTGCGCCGCGTCGGTGTCGTCGATCAGCGCGAGCAGCAGGTGCTCGAGCGTCGCGTACTCGTGGCTCCGCTCAGACGCGTGAGACAGAGCCGAGTGCAGGGTCTTTTCAAGGCTTTGGGCGAAACTTGGCATTTAGGCGACCTTCATCGTGAGGGACGGCTCTCCCGGGAGGTTCCCGGCCCGCAGGGGAGATTGGCGGGTCAGGGTTACGAGGTTGATATAGGGACGTTCAGGATGGTTGCGAGGGTGGCCATGGGGGTAAGCGCCCGAGGTCGCCCGAAGGCTGCCAGAGGAGGCTGCGATTCTCAAGATGATCGCGGCCTGAACAGGGCGTCCGCCGCGAGGCGGTGGGCCGATGATGCGTTCCGGTGCGCGCGGATGCGGGCGATCTCGATTTCGAGAAGCGCAACCCGCGCGTCGAGTTCGTCCAGCGAATAGCGATCGAGGCTTTCACCGGCGAGGTGGCTGGCGGCTCCGAAGTCGCCCTCGGATGACCGCCGCAGAGGTCGGTCTTCTTCGTCCATTGCGGTGCAGCATCGGACTGGAATGCGAGGCTGTCAATGGGTCCTTCGACTGGCCGGAGGATATGTGTTCCGGCGCGAGGCCGGGTTAAAACTCTGTCGTCATCCCAGCGAAGGCTGGGACCGCTGGCCGTCTGCTCTACGCTGCCGTGATGCCTGGCTGGACATACATCCTCACCAACAAGCCCCATGGCGTGCTGTACATCGGCGTCACGGCTGACCTGCCCGCGCGCATGATGCAGCATCGCGGCGGTGCGGGGTCGGCGTTCTGTCGGAAATACGGACTCAAGCGGCTGGTGCTGATCGAGCCGCACGGCCGGATCGAGGATGCGATTCGGCGCGAAAAGGCGATGAAGGCGTGGAAGCGGGAATGGAAGATCCGGCTTATCGAGGAAGCCAATCCGGAATGGGCGGATCTGTTCGAGCGTTTGTTGTGAGCGGGGGCGCCGTTCAAAGCGCCCGCCATGGTGAAAACGCCCGTCATCCCAGCGAAGGCTGGGACCGCTATGACCCTGTTGCGCACTGTCGTTCGCAAACCACTTGCCACAAAAGCCCCGCACGCCAGCGTTCAGCATGACGGCCAGCGGTCCCAGCCTTCGCTGGGATGACGAGCGTTTTTGAGCGGACGTTGCGTGCTTGCCGCATACGCCCAGCCCGCAGCGTTCAGCACGGCGGCCAGCGGTCCCAGCCTTCGCTGGGATGACGGGCGTGTTTGAGCGGGCGCCCCGTGTTTGCGCCCCGCTCTCCACCCACTACTTGCCGTCCACCCCCGGCTCCGCAATGCCCTTGCGCGCGCGGTATTCCGGGCTGTGCAGCGCGTCCACTTCGGCCTGGCGACGCTTGAGGTAGAAATCGCGCGTGGCTACGTAAGGGTCGGCGGCGGCGCGGTTGGCCTTGATCTGCTCGTCGAAGGCGACTCGGTCGTTCATCGACTTCACGATGCCGGTGGAAAGCCCGTAGACCGGCTTGTTGAACGGCTTGCCGATCAGCGTGGGCAACACCGCCAGATCGAGGACGCGTCCGACCAGATCGCGCGCCGTCGTCGGACCCAGCACGGGCACGAACAGGTACGGCCCGTTGCCGATGCCGTGATAGGCGAAAGTGTTGGCGAATCCGTTCTCGCGGTAGGGCAGGCGGAACGGCTTGCGCTTGGCCATGTCGAACAGCCCGGCGACGCCGACCGTACTGTTGATGACGAAGCGGCCTGCCGTCTCCATCGCCTTGCCCGGCTTGAACTGCAGCAGGTAGTTCACGAAGACGATCGGCTCCGCGAGGTTGATAAGGAAGTTGCGCAGGCCGTTGCGGATCGGCTTGGGCACGACCCGCTCGTACGTTCCCGCGACCGGGGCGACGACCACCTTGTCCACCGCCTCAACCACCGCGAAGCTGGCCGCATTGACGCCCGAGAACGGGTCGGCCTCTATCTGGCGGGGGCTGGAACTGACGATGATGACGTTCTCGTCCTCCGCCGCAGGCACGCTGCCGGGCGGGGGCGTTCCCGCAGGCGGGGCCGGAGCGTGAATGGTCGGCGCGTGGTCGGCCAGCGGCTGTGCAGCCACTTCCGGCACGGGAGTCGTCACCGCGCCCGGCGTCCCGATCGCCGGGTGATCCTGAAGGTTGGCTCCGCCGCCCGCCAACAGAACGGATAGAGCTATAGTCGACACGCCCACTTCCGTACTTCCTCTGATGAACCCATCCGCACGGTACGGCTGCGACCCGAAGTGGAGTGAACACCACTATCATCATAAAATCGAGAGACTTTGTCAGTGCGGCCGCAGGCACCGTCCCGCTTCGGGAGGCAGGGCCAAGAAAGGGAGTTCCCCACCCCCCGCATCCTGTGGCACAGGGAGGTTCATGTTAGCTGACCTTCCTGTCACCATGACCGCCGTTGGCTACGATGCACCCGGCGGCCCCGAAGTCCTGCGCCCTGAAACCGTCACGGTGCCCCGGCCCGGCCCCGGCGAGGTGCTGGTCAAGGTCGCCTTCGCGGGCGTCAATCGCCCCGACGTGGTGCAGCGGCTTGGCAATTATCCGCCGCCGCCGGGCGCCTCGCCGATCCCGGGGCTGGAGGTTTCCGGCACCATCGCGGCATTGGGCGAAGGTGTGAGCCAGTTCCTTCCCGGCCAGGAAGTCTGCGCGCTCGTTTCGGGTGGCGGCTATGCGCAGTACTGCATCGCCAAGGCCGGGCACTGCCTGCCGGTGCCCGAGGGCTTGTCCCTTGCGGAAGCCGCGGCGCTGCCGGAAACTCTTTTCACCGTTTGGCACAACGTCTTCGAGCGCGGCCTGGCGCGTGAGGGCGAGTGGCTACTCGTCCACGGCGGCACCAGCGGCATCGGCACGATGGCGGCGATGCTGGGGCGGCACTTCGGGCTGACGGTGATCGTCACCTGCGGCTCGCCCGACAAGTGCGCGGCGGCACTGAAGATCGGCGCGCATCACGCGATCGACTACAAGGCCACCGACTTCGTCGAGGAAGTCGCGCGGATCACCGGAGGGCGCGGCGTCGACGTGGTGCTCGACATGGTCGCGGGCAGCTACGTCGCGCGCAACCTCAAGTGCCTCGCGCCCGATGGCCGCCACGTCACCATCGCGGTGCAGGGCGGTGCGAAAGCGGAGGTGAACATGGCGGTGGTCATGACCCGGCGCTACACGCTGACCGGTTCGACGCTGCGCCCGCGCACGGACGCGTTCAAGGAAGCGGTTGCGCAGGAGATCCTCGAATGCGCCTGGCCGCTGGTCGAGGAAGGCCTGCTGCGCCCGGTGATGGACACGCGCTTTCCGTTCGCCGAAGCCCCCGCCGCGCATGCGCGGATGGAGGCCGGAGACCACGTCGGGAAGATCGTGCTGGAGGTGTGAAAGGTGCACTTATGGTACCCTTGGGTGCCTTTGAGTGCCGTCAAATCATGACGAAATGCGCGTTTCACGTGAAACGCATCGACGGAATGACGCAATTTTCGGCCCCTTTTGCTTGCTCCTTCGGCAAAAATTCCCTAAATCGAAACCGTGAGGCCGCTCCGCGAAGGGGCGGCCCTTATTGTTTCCGCCGGAGATAGAGAATGAGCCAGCCCACTCCGCTGATGCCGCACGCGACCGCCTCGTGGCTGGTCGACGTTACCTCGCTGACTTTCGAGCAGATCGCAGAATTCTGTGGCCTGCACATGCTCGAAGTGCAGGCGATGGCCGACGATCTGGCATCCAGCAAGTATACCGGCCGCGACCCCGTTCGCTCGGGCGAGCTGACGATGGAAGAGATCGAGAAGGGGCAGGCCAACCCTGACTACAAGCTGCGCATGCACAAGGTGCCGCTCGCGCAGAACCGTACCAAGGGCCCGCGCTACACCCCGGTGTCGAAGCGTCAGGACAAGCCGGACGGCATCGCCTGGATCCTGCGCAACCACCCCGAGGTTTCGGACGCGCAGATCGGCAAGCTGATCGGCACCACGCGCAACACGATCGCGGCGATCCGCGACCGTTCGCACTGGAACATCGCCAACATCACGCCCAAGGACCCGGTCACGCTGGGCCTGTGCTCGCAGCGCGAGCTGGACGCCCTCGTCGCCAAGGCCGCGAAGAAGGCGGGCATCCAGGACACCGGCGAGGGCGATGAGCGCCTGGTCGATGACCGTCAGGCGCTGATCGACGAACTGCGCGCAGAGCGTCAGGCGCAGGTCCAGGCCGCGTCGGAAGCCGCGCAGGAAGCCGAAGTCGCCGCCTGGCTTGAAGCCAAGCGCGCTGCCGAAGCCGCCGAGGCTCGTGGCGAGTAACTTCGCTTTGGCCTGACGGCTGAATCGAAAAGGGGACATGGGAGCTGATCCCATGTCCCCTTTTTCGTGTCCGCTCTCGGGGGGCTTCGACAAGCTCAGCCTGAGCGGGGTTTGAGGTTTACACTACTTCCGCCCACCCTGAGCTTGTCGAAGGGTCACGGCTGAGCCCTCACTCCGCCGCCGCCGAAAGCTCCTCTTCGTCTTCCTCGGCGATGACCTCGATCGGCGCCGAAGCGGGCAGGCGAGCGATCGACGGCGGCATCTGTCCGCCATTGGGCGACAGGCGCCCTTCGAGGCGCGCGCCCTGCTCGATGGTCAGCGTGTCGTAGGACACGTCGCCCTCGATCCGCGCGGTCTTGAGGATCACGACTTCGCGCGCCGAAACCGATCCGCGCACGAGTCCTGCGACGCGTACCGATTCGGCCCGCACCGCGCCGTTGATCTCGCTGCCTTCGCCCTGGATCAGGGCCTTGCAGGAAATGTCGCCGTTGACGCTGCCGTCGACGTGCAGGTCGGCGCTTGCCGAAATGTCTCCGCTGATGACGGTGTCGCCGCCCAGCATCGAGAAGCTCGAACTGTTGATGCTCGCACGCGAGCTTATGAAGGCCTTGGCCATGTCAGTGGTTCTCCTCCTGGCCCCTGTTGCTGCTGTTGTTCGCCCCCTGAAGACGTGCCGCTTCGAGGAACGGACGCGGGTTGACCGGATGGTCGTTCACGCGAACCTCGAAGTGGAGATGCGGGCCGGTCGAGCGCCCGGTGCTGCCCATTGCACCGATCAGCGCCCCGGCATCGACGTCCTGACCCACGCGGGTGCGGAAGCCGGAAAGGTGCCCGTAGCGGGTCATCAGCCCGTTGCCGTGCGTCACCTCGATGCAGTTGCCGTAACCGGACTTCTGCCCGACGAACGTGACGCGCCCCTTGGCGGCGGCGTAGATCGGCGAGCCCATCGGCCCCGGGAAGTCGAGGCCCGCGTGGAACGCGGCGCCGCCGGTGAAGGGGTCCGAACGATAGCCGTAGCTGGACGAGACGTAGGCGACGTGCGCCGGGCTCACCTGCGGGATCGAGGCGAGTCCGTTCTCCAGCGCGTCCATGCGGGCAAGGCTCTTGCCCATCGTCAGGAAGCGCGGATCGACGCTGCCGTCGGCCCCGGTCGCCAGCTTCACCAGCGGACCACCCTCGGCCATGCGCGCGCGCGAAATCATCGCATTGGGATTGAGCCCCAGCTTGCGGATCGAGGCCATCGCGGCGTCCGAACGCTGGTCGGCGTAGCGGGTGAGACGATCGACCAGCGCCAGCTGCTTCGCCTCGATGTCGGCAAGGTTGCCGACGCCGGGAACGGCGGCGCTGACTTTCTTCGCGGTCGCTTCGGTCTGCGCGGTAGGTCGGGTATCTCCGGACTCCTCGGGAAGTTCCTGGATATGCGCATCGACCATCTGTTCGATGAACTGCTGTCGGCGGGCGAGGTCGGACGCGACCGAATCGACGTTGCGGCGGTACTGCGCGACGCTCTTCTCGGCCTTGGCGACATTGGCCGCGCGCTCGGCGAGGGCAGCGCTTTCGCTGCCGACGGATGCCTGCGAGAGCGCCAGAGCGCCGACCGATGCGGCCCACATGCCGAGCACGCCGACGGCCGCACCTGCGGCGATCTTCTGTGCCCGCGCGGAAACGCGGATGAAACGGACCTGTCCCTGCGACCGCATGATGAACTCGCGGTCGGGGAACGCCGTCCTGAGGCGCTGGATGAACGCCCCGGTTGACTTGGAAAGCAAAACGACCCCGCTTGAAATCTATGTCTCAGTCCCGGATCGCGCCGGTAGCAGGCGGTAGTTACCAAAGCGAATCGGCTTGGCCCGAACCTCTGCGGAATCGGGGCGAGTCGAAAACAGATAGCGGTGAGCCGAGGAACCTTACCTTGGCGCGACCGTGAGACGACATACGAATCGATTGCATGCGTGCATTTTGGCGGCTGCATTCCGGTGACAACTGCACGCTGGAATGATAGGCCGCGCCCATGACTTTGCAGAGCACTCTGATCGCCGAACCTGCAGCGCTTTCGCCCGAGGCGCTTGTCGAGCAACTGGCCCGCGACGGCCGGGCCGCGCAGCGCGTGCTGGCGAAGCTGACGGACGCCGATAAGGCCGCCGCCCTGCGCGCCGCCGCCACGGCGCTGCGCGAGGCGGAAGGGGAAATTCTCGAAGCCAACGCGAAGGACATCGCGGCTGGCGAGGCTAAGGGACTGTCAGGTGCGATGCTCGACCGCCTGCGGCTCGATGCGGCGCGGCTGGCAGGGATCGCCGATGCGGTCGATCAGGTCGCGGGCCTGCCCGACCCGGTGGGCGAGGTGATCGCTTCCAGCGAACGCCCCAACGGCCTCAAGCTGTCGCGCGTGCGCATTCCCATCGGCCTGATCGGCATCATCTACGAAAGCCGCCCGAACGTCACCGCCGACGCTGCCGCGCTGTGCCTGCGCTCGGGCAACGCGGTGCTGCTGCGCGGCGGCAGCGAGGCGATCCATTCCAACCACGCGATCCGTGCCGCCTTCGCGAAGGGTCTCGCCACCGTGGGTCTGCCCGAGGCGGCGATCCAGCTGGTCCCGACGCAGGACCGCGCGGTGGTCGGCGCGATGCTGACGGCGGCGGGCCTCATCGACATGATCGTGCCGCGCGGGGGCAAGAGCCTCGTCGCGCGGGTGCAGGCCGATGCGCGGGTGCCCGTGCTCGCCCACCTCGACGGCATCTGCCACACGTATGTCCATGCCTCGGCCGATGCCGGGATGGCGCGCGACCTGACGCTCAACGCCAAGATGCGCCGCACCGGCATCTGCGGGGCGATGGAGACGCTGCTGCTCGACACCCAGTTCCCCGAGAGCGAATCGGTCGTTGCCGGCCTGCTCGACGCGGGCTGCGAACTGCGCGGCGATGCCCGTGCGCAGGCGCTCGACCCGCGCGTGCTGCCTGCCAGCGAGGAGGACTGGGACACCGAATACCTCGACGCCGTTCTGGCGGTGGCCGTGGTCGACGGCATCGAACCGGCGCTTGAGCACATCGCCGCGCATTCCTCGCACCACACCGATGCGATCGTTACCGAAGACGCGGAATCGGCCGAGCGCTTCCTTGCCGAAGTCGACAGCGCGATCGTGATGGTCAATGCCTCCAGCCAGTTCGCCGACGGTGGCGAGTTCGGCCTCGGCGCCGAGATCGGTATCGCCACCGGCCGCCTGCACGCGCGCGGTCCCGTGGCTCTGGAGGGTCTGACCACCTACAAGTGGCAGGTGCGCGGAACCGGGCAGGCCCGGCCCTGAATCTGGTTCTGAGGCGGACCCGAACCCGCCCCGGCCCCGTCACGGGCCTGCTCGGCGGCAGTTTCAACCCGGCCCACGGTGGACACCGCCGCGTCACCCTGTTCACCGTCGAGGCGCTTGCGCTCGACGAAGTGTGGTGGCTGGTCTCGCCGGGCAATCCGCTCAAACCCAAGGCCGGGATGGCGCCGCTGGCCGCGCGGATGAAGTCGGCGCTGAGGCAGGCACGGGGGGCGAGAATCAGGCCGACCGCGATCGAGCGCGAACTGGGCACCCGATACACCGTCGACACCCTCCGCGCGCTCCTTCACCGCTACCCGAAACGGCGCTTCGTATGGCTGATGGGGGCGGACAACCTCGCCCAGTTGCACCGCTGGAAGGACTGGCGGACGCTGTGCCGACTCATGCCGATTGCGGTAATCGCGCGTCCGGGGTATGATGGCGCTGCCCTCGCGAGCCCCGCGATGGCCTGGCTGGGGAAATTCCGGAGACCCCTGACCAGTCTTCGCGGTCCGGAAGAGTGGAGCGCACCCGCGCTGGTGACATTGCGATTCGACCCCGATACGCGGTCGGCAACGGCGATACGCCAGGCCGATCCGGACTGGGCACGAAGGTTCTCAGATCGACCTTCGCGTGACGCGGTCACGTACCACTTGATCCCCGGAACGGCGGAATGATCGGCTTTCAGGCCATCTTCCCGCATACCCGGCTTACACGGCAAACGATCGAACGCGGCAGGATGGCCTTCATCCTGCCCGGTCGGTTTTGAAAGGAGCAGAACCCAACCAAGATGCCACAGGCAGAACTACAGCCGGAATCAACCGGCGCCACCCCGCTTCCGGTCACGATCGAAAGCGATGATCCGTTGCTGAACCTCGTGCTCTCGTCGCTGGACGACGATCAGGCGCAGGAGCTGGTGACGATCGACCTCGACGGCAAATCGAGCATCGCCGACTTCATGGTGATCGCCTCGGGCCGTTCGACCCGCCAGGTTGCGTCCATGGCGCAGAAACTCGGCGAGCGACTGAAGCAGAACGGCTTCGGCCATCCGCGTATCGAGGGCCTTCCGGCGGCCGACTGGGTGCTCGTCGATGCGGGCAGCGTGGTCGTCCACCTGTTCCGTCCCGAAGTGCGCACGTTCTACAACCTCGAGCGGATGTGGGGCTTCGACGGCCCGTCCGGGGCAGCCTGACCGCTGTCTAGAGGATGATCCTCCGGTCGCGACGGTGACCGGAAAATCGCAAGGAAATCACGCGGGGGTCCTGCTCCGTCCCCGCGTTCCGGCCTGATTGCACCCTGAACCCATGCTGCTGCACATCATCGCTCGCGGAAAGATCGCCCGCTCGCCCGAGGGTGAGATGCTGGATCGCTACGCGAAGCGCATCACCTGGCCGTTCAGGCACAGCGAGCTGCCCGATGTCGGCGGCAAAGTGCCTCCTCCCGCCCATACCCCGGTCCGTGAAGTCCTGCTCGACGAGCGGGGCAAGCTGATGAGCTCGGAAGAGTTCGCCGCGCTGCTCGGCCGCTGGCGCGACGAGGGCGTGCGCGAATGCCGCTTCCTGATCGGCGCCGCCGACGGCCACGGCGACGAGGCGCGGGCGCAGGCCGACCACCTTCTGTGCTTCGGCCGCATGACCTGGCCTCATCTGATGGTCCGCGCGATGCTCGCCGAACAGCTGTGGCGCGCCACCGCGATCCTGGCCGGGCATCCCTACCACCGCTCGGGCTGATGAAGCGCCTGAAGGTCTTCTTCGACGGCGGCTGCCGTCCGAATCCCGGCCCCATCGAAGTCGCAGTGGTGATACGCGGGGTGGCGCATGTCTTCGAGGATTGCGGCTGCGGCACCAACAGCGATGCCGAGTGGCTGGCCCTGATCCATGCGCTGGAGGTCTGCCGGGCGCAGGGTTTGGAGCATGTCGAGCTGATCGGCGATGCGGTGGAGGTTGTGCGTCAGGCCAACCGGGCCTTGCGCGACGGGCATGGCGTGGGGCGGCACGCGGCGCGCTTCCTTGCGCTGGCGGCTCAGGTTCGTCCTGCGCGCATACGGTGGATCAAGCGTCAGCAGAACCTTGCCGGAATTGCGCTGGCCGCGCGCCATCCAAGGTGAAGGCATTTTATCCTCCCTGTTCCGCAGGAATGGGGAGGTGGCAGCGCGAAGCGCTGACGGAGGGGTCTTCTCCCCCTCCACCACCGACTTCGTCGGCGGTCCCCCTCCCCATTCCTGCGGAACAGGGAGGATAAAGGCGCATTTCGTCTCTTCCCGCCTGACTCCGGCTGTCCTAACACGACGCCGTGAAGCCCGCCCACCGCATTCTCCTGACCGTCGCCGCGCTCGGCTCCGTCGCGTTTGCCACGCAGGCGCTGACGCAGCAGGGCGGGCTTGCGGTGCTCGACCCGGCGGTCGATGCGCGGCAGGCGCAGGCGGACATGATCGCCGCCCGGCGCGAAGGTGCAGCGGCTCGCAAGCGGGCGGAAAAGCTGGAGGCACGTGCCCGCGAAGTCACCGAGCAGGCCGAAACCACTGCGCGTGAGGCCGCCGCTATCGCCGCGCGGATTCAGGAAACCGATGCGCAGATCGCCGTGCAGTGCGCGCAGATCCGGCTGATCGCTTCGCAGCGGCAGGGCCTGAGGGCACAGTTGGCGCAGAAGCAGGGGCCTCTGGCGCGACTCACCGGGTCATTGCAGCGGCTGTCGCGGCGGCCTCCGTTGCTGGCCTTGCTGCGGCCGGGTTCGGTACGCGATGCGGTTTACATGCGGGCATTGCTCGACACGATGCTGCCCGAGGTGGAGGCGCGCACGGCGGGCCTGCGGGTAGCGATCGAGCGTGGGCGGGCGCTGGAGCAGCAGGCCAAGGCCGCCGCGGCCGGGCTCTCGCAGGCACAGGCGCAGATGCGCGAGCGACGCGGGCAACTCGCCGCCATCGAATCGCGCCAGCGGCTGGCCGGGCGCGAAGCCAGCGGTATCGCCGCGCGGGAAAGCGACCGGGCATTGGCGCTGGCGGAGAAGGCGCGCGATCTGGGCGATCTGGTGGTGCAGGTCGGCCGGCAAGGGGAACTGCGGGCGAGCCTCGCGGCGCTGCCGGGGCCGATCATGCGGCCCGCCCGGCCGGAGGATGCGCAAGTCATCGGCGCCGGGCAGTTCACGCCGCTGCCCGAGGGATTGTCCAGCTACATGCTGCCGGTGACCGGGCGACTGGTGACCGGATTCGGCGAGGATGCGCCGGGGCAGGCGCGCTCCAACGGGCTGGTCATGGCCCCGCGCGCGCATGCGCAGGCGGTCTCTCCGGCGCCGGGGCGAGTGGCTTTCGCGGGGCCGTATCGCGGCTTCCAGAGCATCGTCATCATCGAGCACGACGGCGGCTGGACCTCGCTTGTCACGGGCCTGGCGCGGCTGGACGTGGCAGTGGGCGCGCAAGTGGTCGCCGGGTCTCCCATCGGCGTGACCGGGCCGGGCGATCCGCGCGTGATGGTCGAGCTGCGGCAGGGCGGGGCGCCGGTCAATCCGCTTCAGTATATCCGGGCATTGTAAGGCGTCGTCCCGGACTTGATCCGGGACCGGTGGCGGTCTTTAGGCACGCGCCGTCGTCAAGGCGCCTCACCGCTTGCAATGCTGTTCACGGCCAGCGGTCCCGGATCAGGTCCGGGACGACGACATGGTTTTTCGGGCAATTAACCTGATGCCTCCTATATGAACGCAAATCCTGCCGTTCCGCTGGCGTTCACGGTCATCGGACGATAGGATGACGGTCATGAACCCCCGCCGGCCACCGCGCCGGACCGACGCATTGAAGAGGCATCACGCCCGATGAAGATTGCCCCGCTAATCCCCCAGCTGTTCAGGGCTACCCTGCTGGTTTCCGCCGTGGCCGTGCTGCCTGTGGCGACCTCTGGCCTGTCGGCGGTGGACACGCGCACCAGTCACGAGTTCGACAAGCTCTTCACGATCTACCAGATCGTGAAGGACAACTATGTCGACCAGGTGAGCGACGACAAGCTGCTCAAGGGCGCCATCGACGGCATGCTGGCCAGCCTCGACCCGCATTCGAACTACCTCGACGGCCAGTCGCTGCAGCGGCTGGAGACGATGATCGACGGCAAGTACACCGGCCTCGGCCTCTCGGTGGTCGAGGATGACGGCGCGGTGAAGATCGTCTCGCCGTTCAAGGGCAGCCCGGCGGAGAAGGCGGGGCTGAAAGCGGGCGACTACATCACCCACCTCGATGGCGTGCTCTATTACGAGCGCGATCTGGACGAGGCGGTATCGAAGATGCGCGGCGAGGCGGGCTCCTCGATCCGCCTGACGATCTTCCGCCCGGGCCGCGACGCGCCGTTCGACGTCACCGTGACGCGCGGCGTGATCGAGCTTGAGCCGGTGACCTGGGAATTCAAGGACAACGTCGGCGTGATCTCGGTCAACGAGTTCTCGCGCGATGTCGGTAACGACGTGAACAACGCCATTTCCGACCTCAAGAAGCAGGCGGCGGTGAAGGGCGGCAAGCTGACCGGCCTCGTGCTCGATCTGCGCTCCAACCCCGGCGGTTCGCTGGACGAAGCGGTGGCGCTGTCCGACCTGTTCCTCGACCATGGCGACATCGTCTCGCAGCGCGGGCGCAACGCGAACGAGAACCAGTTCTACCGCGCCGAATCGGTGTTCAAGGGCGACGTCGCCAAGGGCCTGCCGGTCGTCGTGCTGGTGGACGCGGGTTCGGCCTCGGCCTCGGAGATCGTCGCTGGCGCACTGCAGGACCAGCACCGCGCGGTGATCATGGGCGAGCGCACGTTCGGCAAGGGCTCTGTCCAGTCGTTCCTGCCGCTCGACCAGAACAGCGCGATCAAGATCACGACGGCGCGCTACTACACGCCTTCCGGCCACTCGGTGCAGGAGGGCGGCATCGCCCCCGACATCAAGGTTCCGCAGCTGTCCGATCCCGACGCCCGTGCCCGCGCCGAACGTGCGGTGCGCGAGTCCGACTTGCGCGGCCACCTCATCAACGAGGCGGCGCTCAAGGACAAGGATCTGGAAACCGACAAGCAGGATGATCCGCGCTTCAAGGTGACCGCCGCCGAACTGGAAAAGCAGGGCATCAAGGACTTCCAGCTGCACTACGCGATCTCCACGCTGCAGCGTACGGCGGGCAAGCCCGCGCTTGCCGCCGTTTCCAAGAACTGACGGCAGGGGCACGAAGGGCATGGCCGTTTCCGCCGCACCGTCTGTGCGCGCCGCGCGTATGCTGGCGCTTGGCATTCCCGTCATCGCCTTGGGCGGGGCGCTGGTGAGCCAGTACGTGTTCGGGCTCAACCCTTGCGAGATGTGCTGGTGGCAGCGCTATCCGCACATGCTGGCCATCGTCTTCGCGCTGCTGGCGTTCTTCTGGCGGCCGGTGCGCCCGCTGGTGGCCGTCGCGGCGCTGGCGGTGCTGGTGTCCGGGCTGATCGGCGGCTTCCACGCCGGGGTCGAATATAAGTGGTGGGAAGGCGTGACCGCCTGCACCGCCAGCCCCTTCGCGGCAGGCGGCGATCCGCTCGACGCGATCATGAAGGCGCCGGTGATCCGCTGCGACGTGGCGCCGTGGAGCCTCTTCGGCATTTCGCTGGCGGGCTTCAACTTCCTGTTCTCGACGCTGGGCGCGCTGGCGGTCTTCGCCCTCATCGCCCGCAGCGACCGAAAGGCTTGAGATGAACGCGATGAGTAAGCGCAGCGAACGGATGTTGCGGGTCGATCAGGCGGGCGAATTCGGCGCCAACCGAATTTACGCGGGCCAACTGGCGGTGATGGGCACGCGCGGTCCGCACTCGACCGAGATCGCCGGCATGGCCGCGCAGGAGGCCGAGCATCAGGCGAAGTTCGACGCGATGATCGCGCAGCGCGGCGTGCGTCCGACGCTGCTGCAGCCGGTGTGGTCGGCCGCGGGCTTTGCGCTGGGCGCGGCGACGGCACTGATCGGGCCGGAGGCGGCGATGGCCTGCACCGCCGCGATCGAGACCGAGATCGACCGCCACTATACCGAGCAGCTCGAGGAACTGGGCGACGAAGACCCCGAACTTGGCGCCGCGATCCTGAAGTTCCGCGACGAGGAGCGCGAGCACCGTGATGCCGCGCTGGCGGCGGGCGCGGAGAAGGCCCCGGCCTATCCGCTGCTGTTCCACGCGATCCGCATGGGCTGCCGCGTGGCCATCAAGCTGTCGGAACGGATCTGACCTCTCGCGGGTTGTCTGGTTGTATTTGCCGCGTTTTCCGAGTCATCGGGCGTTTCCACCCGATTAGAAAACGCTCTTAAGCTGTCATTCAACCCGTAGCCTGCCTATATCGGGTGCGACCCGATCATGACGCCTCCGGGCCGATACCTGCTGGAGCCACCGATGACCCGCCTTCTCCTCACTGCTGCAGCTGCCGCTCTTTCGCTGGCCGTCGCGCCCGCCGCATTCGCACAGGACGCCGGGCTTACCGATCCGGGCGGGGAGAAGGTCAACCAGCTGATCATCTACGGCGACGATCCGTGCCCGCAATCGGCCTCGGGCGACATCACCGTCTGCGCGCGCAAGCCCGAGGAAGAACGCTACCGCATCCCCGAGCCGCTGCGCGGCATCGACCAGCCCCAGTCCGAGGCATGGGCGAACAAGGTCCAGGCATACGAAACCGTGGGTCGCTTCGGCACGCAGAGCTGTTCGCCGGCGGGTTCGGGCGGCTGGCTGGGCTGCACGCAGCAGCTCATCAACAGTGCCTATGCGGAAAAGGCTAACGGCTCGGAAGTCCGCTTCAGCGAACTGATCCAGGCCGAACGTGAAAAGCGCCTCTCCACGATTGATGCCGATGCAGCCGCCGACCAGGCGCGGGTCGAGGAAGCGGAGAAGGCCTACTTCGAGCAGCGCCAGCGCCAGGAGGCGCAGCAGGATGCGGCTGCCGGCGCTACCCCGCCGCCGCCAAGCGTCAAGTAAAGCGCCACACCTTCGTCATTGCGAGCGTAGCGAAGCAATCCAGAGCGGTTTCATACTCCCCTGGATTGCTTCGCTACGTTCGCAATGACGAGTTGAGGAGGGTTACGGTTTTGCTGGGGCAGACGCCTCACAAGCCCCTCTTCACCCCCTGAAACCCGAATTCCGCTTGTCTTGGGCGGGCAAACCGGCTGGAACGGCGCCCGACAACATAAGCCAGGCAAGGATACGGGTTCGCGATGGGCGTGACGGGTTCGATCGATTTTTTCCATGCCATCGCGGGGCTGCTCGTCGGTCTGCTGGTCGGACTGACCGGGGTGGGCGGCGGCTCGCTGATGACGCCGCTGCTGGTGCTGCTGTTCGGCGTCAGCGCCAAGACGGCGGTGGGCACCGACCTGCTGTTCGCCGCCGTGACCAAGATCGCCGGATCGGCGGTCCATGGCTCGCGCGAGAGCGTGGAGTGGAAGATCGTGCGCCGCATGGCCATGGGCAGCGTGCCCGCCGCCGTGGTGACATTGCTGGTGATGGCCCGGATGGGTTCGGTCGGCAAGTCCACGGAGCACGTCATTCTCCTCTCGCTGGCCTGCCTTCTGGCGCTGACTTCGCTCGCGGTCATCGGGCGCAAGTGGCTGTTCCGCCATGCCCATGACGGTGCCGCGCAGCGTTCGCCGATAGTGGAACTCGGCGGCACGATCGCGCTGGGTGCGCTGATCGGTGTGGCCGTTTCGGTGTCCTCGGTGGGGGCGGGAGCGATCGGGGTCACCGTGCTCTTCGTGCTCTATCCTCGTCTGCCGGTGGCGCGCATCGTCGGGTCGGACATTGCCCATGCCGTGCCGCTGACGCTGATCGCGGGCACCGGGCACTGGATCATGGGTGACGTCAACGGAACGCTGCTGACCAACCTGCTGATCGGCTCGATTCCGGGCGTGGTGGTGGGCAGCTACCTGTCCTCCCGCGCGCCGGACAAAGTGCTGCAGCCGCTGCTGGCGGCGGTGCTGGCGGTCTCGTCATGGCAACTGTTCGTGAAAGCCAACGCGCCGGAGAAGGTGAAGGTGGACGTCATTGCTCCGGCCAAGGCGGCGGAGGTTCGCTGAGACTTCGTCGTCCCGGACTTGATCCGGGACCGCTGGCCGAGACCGACCCGGCCCACGGCAGGGTGCCTTGCCTATCGCTTACTTCTAAAGACAGCCACCGGTCCCGGATCAAGTCCGGGACGACGAAAATGGAAAAGGCCGGAGCATCAGCTCCGGCCTTTTGTACTTCGGCAGTTCGAGAAGGCCCTCAGGCCAGCGCGATATCCGGCGCGTCTTCCTGCTTCATGCCGACGAGGTGGTAACCCGAGTCCACATGATGCGTCTCGCCGGTCACGCCCGAGGACAAGTCCGACAGGAAGTACAGGCCCGAGCCGCCCACGTCCTCGATCGTGGTGTTGCGGCGCAGCGGCGAGTTCAGCTCGTTCCACTTGAGGATGTAGCGGAAGTCGCCGATGCCGCTGGCGGCCAGCGTCTTGATCGGGCCGGCCGAGATCGCATTGACGCGGATGCCTTGCGGGCCGAGGTCGTTGGCGAGGTACTTCACCGAGGCCTCGAGCGCCGCCTTGGCCACGCCCATGACGTTGTAGTGCGGCACGACCTTCTCGGCGCCGTAGTACGTCAGCGTCAGGATCGAGCCGCCATTCGGCATCATCGCCATCGCGCGCTTGGTCACGGCGACCAGCGAGTAGGCCGAGATGTTCATCGTCATCAGGAAGTTGTCGAGGCTGGTGTCGACATACTTGCCGCGCAGCTCGTTCTTGTCCGAGAAGCCGATGGCGTGGACCACGAAGTCGATCGTCTCCCAGCGCTCCGCCAGAGTGGCGAAGGCGGTGTCGATCGCGTCCATGTTCGACACGTCGCAGTCGATGAGGAAATCGGAGCCGAGGCTTTCCGCCAGCGGCCTCACCCGCTTGGCCAGCGCCTCGCCCTGATAGGCGAAGGCCAGTTCGGCCCCCTGTTCGTGCAGCTTCTTCGCGATACCCCAGGCCAGCGACTTGTCGTTGGCGAGGCCCATGATGAGCCCCCTCTTGCCGTGCATCAGACCGGTCATTCGTTTCTTCCTGTAACCACTTTAATCGTTGGGCCCGTTCGCCGGGCCGGAACCCGCGCCGAATTCCACGGGGACACCTGTACCCTCGTTCGCCTGCGCGAGCGCCGCGTTCAACTCCGCGCCTATGACCATCCCTAAGCCGACAAGCCAGAAAAAGAAAAGCGCGATCATCACTCCGGCGAGGCTTCCGTACGTCAAATCGTACATGAGGAAACTCTGCAACACTTTCGGCAGCGCCCAGGCGACCAGCAGCCACCATAGCGTGACGAACGCCGCTCCGGGCCATTTGCGGTAGCGCCGCTTCTGGTATGCCGAAGGGGTGAGCAGATAGAACAGCAGATAGATCGAGACGAAAATGCCGCCTCCGCTCATCGCCGTAGTGAGCGCCATTTGCTCGGAAAGCGTATCGAGCCGGGGGAACAGCGTCGCCAGCACCGTCTCGGCGGTCGAGAGCAGCACTTGCGAGGACAGCGAGATCAGCAGCAGCAGCACCGAGCCGAAGATCACCGCGCTCGACACCAGCCGGGATCGCCAGAAGCGGTGGCGCTTCTTCGCGTCGTAGGCGCGGTGGAGGATGTCGCGGATGGTCTCGATCAGGCTGCCAGAGGTCCACATGCCCAGGAACCCGCCGATCCACAGCAGCCAGCCATGGCGCGCGGCGGCGACGTCGTGGGCCACCGGGCGCAGCACGTCGCCCACGCGCGGAGGCAGGGCGCGCAGGATGGTGTCGATCGAGGCGCCCATCTGGTCTTGCTCGCCCAGCGCCGAGAGGATCGCGGCCAGCGCGATGAAGAAGGGGAACAGCGACAGCAGGCTCATGTAGGCAAGGTTGCCCGCATGGATGAACCCGTCGTCCCAGGTGCCCGACACGACGCGGCCGATTACGCGGAATGTCCGGGTGCCCGGTCCCGCCTTACGCCGCAGCTTCCTGCTCAGCGCCTCATGGTCAGGATCAGACGCCAAACTTCCCGCGCACGTCGCGGCTGTCGCTCCAGCCTTCGAGGCGGGCGGCGAGGTCTGCATCGCCCTCGGGTAGCGTGATCTGCAGGGTGATCAACTGGTCGCCGCGCGTGCCGTCCTTGCGCGTCATCCCGCGTCCCTTGAGCCGCAGCGCCTTGCCGGAGCTGGAGCCCGCCGGAACCGAGAGCATCACCGCTCCCGAAGGCGTCGGCGCCTTGACCTTGGCGCCGAGCAGCGCTTCGTCCAGCGTGATCGGCAGGTCGAGGCGCAAGTCGTCACCGTCGCGCCGGAAGAAGGCGTGCGGCTGGATGTGGACGGTGACGGTGGCATCGCCATTGCCGCCGGGGCCGGGCTCGCCCTTGCCCGCAAGGCGCATCTGGGTGCCGTCCTCGACGCCTGCGGGCAGCTTGAGGTCGATGGTCTTGCCGTCGGACAGGGTGATGCGCTGGGGCTTCAGTTCCGCCGCGTCGGTCAGCGGCACGGCAAGGCGGTAGTTCACGTTGGCGCCCTTGGGCGCGGCGCGGCCCCGGCCGCCTCCCATGCCGCCCATCCCGGCGCGGCCGCCGCCACCGAAGATGCCGCCGAAGATGTCTTCGAGGTCGATCCCTTCCTCGGCGCCGAAACCGCCGCCGAAGCCGCGCTGGCCGCCGGGACCGCCGCCATAGCCGCCTCCGCCGAAGCCGCCGCCGAAGGGGCTGGCCGGGTTGCCCTCGGCGTCGATCTCGCCCCGGTCGAACTGGGCGCGCTTGGTCTTGTCGGACAGCAGGTCATAGGCGCGCGTCACGTCGTTGAAGCGCGCGGCCGCCGCCGGGTTGTCCTTGTTGGTGTCGGGGTGGAGTTCCTTCGCCAGCTTGCGGTAGGCGGACTTGATGTCCTTTTCGCTCGCACCGCGGGGCACGCCAAGGGTGGTATAGGGATCTGCTGCCATGATGCCCCTAGCTAGGTTGCGTGGCGGGTTTGGACAAGCGCTCTCGCAGGTTGCGCGGAACGTTTGCGTTCCCTAGTTCGCACAGGAGACTTGTCCGCGATCAAGGCCATCTCCCGTGCAACCGGGCATCCGCGCAAGGGTTCCCATCTCGAAACGCAGGAATTCGCACAGTGACCATAGCGCATCCTTCCGAAACCGACGCCCGCGAGGTTATCCCGCATGGCGATCCCTTCGCGCTGTTCACGCAGTGGTACGATGAAGCGCGCGAAACGGAACCCAACGATTCCAACGCAATGGCACTCGCCACCGCGACGCCGGACGGCCAGCCCTCGGTGCGTATGGTGCTGCTGAAGGGCTACGACACCTCAGGCTTCGTGTTCTACACCAATGGCCACAGCCGCAAGGGGCAGGAGATTGCCGCCAACCCGCAGGTCGCGCTGCTGTTCCACTGGAAGAGCCTGCGCCGCCAGATCCGCATCGAAGGCACGCTCTCGTCCGTCAGCGAGGCCGAGGCCGAGGCCTATTTCCATTCGCGCGCCCGCGATTCGCAGCTCGGCGCAGTGGCGTCCGACCAGTCCGCCCCGCTCGATTCGCGTGAAACCTTCCTCGCCCGCTATGAGGACGTGCGTGCCCGCTTCGAGGGCGGCGAGGTCGAGCGTCCCGCGCACTGGGGCGGCTGGCGCGTGCGCCCGCAGGCGATGGAGTTCTGGCACGACCGCCCCTATCGCCTCCACGAGCGCCGCCGCTTCGCGCACGGCCCGGAAGGCTGGGCCAGTTCGCTGCTCTATCCGTGAGCGACGCCTCGGCCTCTTGGGGCGCTCTCAACCGCAGCGCGGCCTTCGCCAGCATCGGCGCGGCGAGCCTGCTGATCGCGATCAAGGGCTGGGCGGCATGGTCCACCGGCTCCACCGCGATGCTGGGGAGCCTGGCCGACACCGCGCTTGACCTCGTCGCCAGCGTGGCGACCTTGCTGGGCGTGTGGATCGCCGCGCACCCGCCCGACGACAAGCACCGCTTCGGCCACGGCAAGGCAGAAGCGATCGCGGCGCTGTTCCAGATCGTGCTGATCTCGATCTCGGCGCTGGGCATCGCCGCGCGCGCGGTGGAGGATTTCTTCGCGGGCGCAAGGGTCGAGGCGGCGGGCACCGGCATCGGCGTCTCGCTAGCGGCGATCGTGGTGACGTTCGCGCTGATCGCCTGGCAGCGCCATGTGATCCGCCGGACCGGCAGCCTCGCGATCGCGACCGACAGCGTGCATTATCAGTCGGACCTGCTGCTCAACGTCGCGGTGATCGCGGCGCTGGTGATCGACCAGTACCTCGGCGTTTCGGGCGCGGACCCGCTGTTCGGCCTCGGCATCGCGCTGTGGCTGGCCTGGGGCGCCTGGAAGGCGTCCGAGGAGGTGCTCGACCAGCTGATGGACCACGAGTGGCCGGCGGAAAAGAAGCAGCGCTTCCTCGAAGTGCTCGCCCGCAACCCGGACATCACCGGAGTGCATGACCTGCGCACGCGCACGTCGGGTAACCGCGACTTCGTGCAGTTCCACGTCTGGGTCGATGCGAACATGACCGTGCGCGAGGCGCACAAGGTGATGGATGCTCTGGAAGCGCGGCTGAAGGCGGAATTTCCCGGCACCGAGATCCTGATCCACCCGGACCCCGAAGGACTGGTTGACGAGGCCGGCGATGCGGGTCTGGACGTGCTGCCGCCGATCCGGGTGGGGTGAGGAGCACAGGAACGGGAGGTTTTTGCGTCTGTCCCGCCTGTTATTACAACTCGTTCATTACCTTGTATTTTCGGACTTTCTGATGCACCCGATGACCGCCTGCAGCCCGCAGGCGAACGGGGGATTTCATGAAGATCGTGTACTGGGGCGCGGCGATTGCTGCGGCCGCCATGGTGGGTGCGTGCGGCGGTGACGATGGCAATGGCAACGGAGGCCCTCCGCCCCTGGCGACGTTGAACGTCACGATGTCAGCCCCGACGCTGAACGTCAGCTCCGCCGAAGGCCAGACCGGCCATTTCGAGATCGGCGCCAGCTACACCGGATCGTCTTCGGGCAATGTCGTGGCCGACGTGAAGTTCTCCGACCGGCGCTTCGTCCTCGATGGTACGCCGGTTGCGGCAGGGCAGGGCTACACCGTGAAGTTCGCCACCGTCGATCTTCCGGCGGGCGGCAAGACCTCTACCGAGGTGACCTTCCGCCTCTGCACCGATGCGGCATGCGGCACCGTCTATCCGGGTTCTACCCAGACCTTCACCGTCAACCTCGACGTGCCGCTGCAGGCGTGGGGCACCTTCCAGCGCAACGGTGCCCATACCGGCTACGTGCCGGTGAATTACAAGGTCGCGGACTTCGTGAAGGCCTGGGAATACGCTGGGCAGTCGATCCAGGCCCCGGCCGCGACGGCCGACATGGTGGCTATCACGACCGTCGAGCCGTCGACCGGCGGGACCTGGCAGTATCGGGGCACGGTGCGCGGCCTCAATGCTGCGGACGGCGTCGAGAAGTGGAACTACGATCTGGGCTCGCAGGTCTATGCCTCCGGCTATCTCAGCGGTCCCGCGATCTCCGACGGACTGGTGCACGTGACCTCGATGGAGAGTTCGAGCGGCACGAACCCGCAATGGGTGTTCGACCTCGCTACCGGCGCGTTCAAGCAGCAGATGCACTTCGCGTCGCAATGGTCGACATTCAACCAGCCGGTCGCTTCGGCGGGCTCCGTCTACATGTCGGCGGGGTACTACGGCAACGTGGTCTACGGCTTCGATGCCTTGTCCGGCGCCAAGCGCTGGGAGACGTTCGGGAGCTACGGCGTCTGGGCGGGAGAAAGCCCGGCGGTCGATGACAACTATGTCTATTACTATTCGGGCCGGGCGCTGGACGTCATCGACCGGGGCACCGGCGTACTCGTGCGCAGCGTCGCCGATTCCGGATACCAGCAGCAGAGCTACGACTGGTTCAGCGCGCCGGTCCTGGGATCGGGCGGCAAGGTCTTTCTCTATTCGGCCAATCGGACGTTCTACACCGCAAGCCAGCTGATCGCGCTGGACCTGAATACCGAGACGACATCGTGGCGCTCGATCGTGCGGTACACGACGGCCTTCGCCTATGCCGGCGATACGATCTACGCCGTGCGGGACGATGCCCACGTGCTGAGCGCGATCAATGCGGCAACGGGCGAGGTCAAGTGGTCGACCTCGATTCCCACCTCGGACACGTTCGCGGGCAATGTCGTGGCCACCGCAAGCCATGTCTTCGTCTCGACCGAGAATGAGACCTGGGCGATCGACCTCAAGGATGCCGGGCACAAGATCGTCTGGACGGCGCCGACCGGCGGCCGTCTGGCGATCACGCCAGGCAATCTGCTGCTGACGGCGCAGCGTGCCAAGCTGACCGCCTACAAGCTGTTCTGAGCGGGCATGGGCCGGTGAGCGTTTCCTGCCCGCCGGCCCTTACTTCTGCCTCAGCGCCGCGACGCAGGCGGCCCGGTCCACGTTCTGCCCGTCCGAGGAACGCCGCGTTTCCACGTACGTGGCGTGCGGCTCCTTCGAGCTGGTGCTGGGATAGAGGAACACGTCGAGCACGCAGGCGGTGCCGGTGAACTGCAGCTTGCGCGCGTCACCTTCCCACACGTCGAGGCGGGGCTCCCCGAACATGCGGGTGAGCTGGCCCTGGTTGGCGCCGATCACGCCTTCGAGGCCCGGCGCCATCTGCACGGCGGCGTCGCGCGGTGCGGCGCGGGTCGGCTGGCGGGTGACGGGGACGCCCTTGATCCGTTTGCCGGGTGGCGGCGCGGGCGTGCTCGCCACGTTGCCGCCGGTCGATGAACAGGCCGACAGGGCAAGCGCCAGCGCAGCCGCACCAAGCGGAAGAAGGAAGCGGGGCTGCAGGGGAACTCTCCCGGAAGACGTCGTGCTCATGATTGCAGGCGGCATCGCCCGAGGGCGCGGCCGAGTCAACGGGCCATCGCCCGAAGCCCATGCGCCTGCGGGGAACGGCGGCTTTCCTACAAGTGCAGGGCCGGGGTATTCCGGCGCCATGCTTCGGATTGCCCGCTTCCCGGACCTGTCAGCTTGCAAGCGGCGCAAGGTTACACCTTCGGCCCGCAAGGTGACACATCGCCCGCACAAGGTGACACCTTTGCGGAGCAAGGTGACACATCGGAGCCCGCAAGGTGACACTTTCGAGCCCGAAACCGCCCGGAAACGCCGCAAGGTGACACCTTTTTCCTCTGGACCGTGTCAACCGTGTAAACCTGCGTCACCTTGCAGCGCATCCGGCCGCGCGCTAGTCGCTCGGGCAATCGAAATTCCCGGACCTGTTTCCGGCCTCCACTGAAGGACTTACCCACCCCATGACGCAACCCCGTCTGGACGTCATCGCCATCGGCAACGCCATCATCGACGTCATCGGCAACTGCTCGGACGCGCAGATCGAGGAACTCGGCCTGGTGCGCGGCGGCATGCAGCTGATCGACGGCGATCAGGCCCGCACCCTCTACGACGCGATGGGCCCGGCCCGCGAAGTCTCGGGCGGGTCGGCCGCCAACACGCTGGCGGGCCTCGCCGCGCTGGGCGCCAAGTGCGGCTTCATCGGTCAGGTCGCCGACGACCAGCTGGGCGAGGTCTTCACCCACGACATCCGCGCCGGTGGCATCGAGTTCGAGGTTCCCGCCCGCGCCGGTGAGACGCCGACCGCGCGTTGCCTGATCTTCGTCACCGCCGATGGCCAGCGCACGATGAACACCTTCCTCGGCGCCTCGCACCTGCTGTCCGCCGACATGGTGGCCGATGAAACGATCGCCGAGGCGGCCGTGCTCTACCTCGAAGGCTACCTGTGGGATCCGGTGGAGCCGCGCGCGGCGATGCGCAAGGCGATCGCGGCGGCCCGCGCCGCCGGCCGCAAGATCGCCTTCACGCCGTCGGAATCGTTCATCATCGACATGCACCGCGGCGATTTCCTGTCGCTGATCGACGATGGCCTGATCGACCTCCTCTTCTGCAACGAGACCGAACTGGCGACACTGACCGGCCTGTCTTCGTTCGAGGACGGCATCGCGATGCTGGCGGCCAAGGTCTCGGTGCTGGTCGTGACCAAGGGCGCCGAGGGCGCCGTGGCGCTCTCGGGCGGCGAGCGGGCACAAGTCGCCGCGCAGCCGATCGAGCGCGTGGTCGACACCACCGGCGCCGGCGATCTGTTCGCGGCGGGCTTCCTCTACGGCCACGTGTGCGGCAAGGGGCTTGAGGAAAGCCTCAAGATGGGCGCAATCTGCGCGAGCGAGATCATCTCGCACTACGGCGCGCGTCCTGAGTGTGACCTCGCGGACTTCGTCGCTGCACGTATGTAAGGAGAGACCCGGTTTGAGCTGTCCCGCGCTGATCGACTTCGAAGCGAGCTGCCTGCCCGAATATGGGCAGTCCTATCCCATCGAAGTCGCGGTGGCGCGGATCGACGGTTCGAACCGGGCCTGGCTCATCCGACCCGCCGAGGCCTGGCGCTACTGGGACTGGTCGGACGAGGCCGAGGCGCTGCACGGCATCAGCCGGCAGATGCTCGACGACGAGGGCCTGCCACCCGCGCAGGTTCTGGCGGAAATGGCCGAGTTCGTGGCCGGGTGCCCGGTCTATGCCGATGCCGATCTCGACGAATTCTGGCTCGAAGTGCTGTGTCAGGCGGTGGGCGCGAAGTTGCCGTTTCCGGTGCACTACCTCGGCGAATTCCTCAAGGACGGCGGCTATTCGCGTCCGCAGGTGGTCGCCGCGCTGGAAGAGGCGAAGCGCCTGCTCCCCAAGGAACATCTGGCGCGCGAGGACGCCAAGCGGCTGGCGATGGTGGTCAAGCTGCTGGTGGACGGTGAGGTGGAACCGTCGTCCCGGACTTGATCCGGGACAGGTGGCTGTCTTTAGGCTAGCGCCATCGCCAGGGCGCCCCGTCGATGGCAAGGCTGTTCACGGCCAGCGGTCCCGGATCAAGTCCGGGACGACGTTTTATTGCCCGCCCCGCTGCGCGCTCTGCAATTGCGCGGCGCACTGCGCCTTCCTCTGATCCCGCGCCGCTGACAGCGACTGCGCCGCCTGCGAAGGCAGCGCGCAGTCCTGCGCCGGGCGGATCGGATGCTTGGCAAGGCAGCCGCTGCGGGTGCTGAACAGGTTGTCGGCGCAGTCGTCGAAGGCGGCCTGGTCGGCGTCGTGCATCGCCTGGCAGGCCTGCGTCCAGCGCTGGCGATAAGCGCTTTCGGCCAGATCCGTGCATTGGCTGTAGGCCGCCTGGGCCTCTTGTTCCCGCCGCGCGCGTTCGGCCAGTGCGCGCGATTGCTCGGCGGCCTTCGACTGCTTCTCCGCCATCGCCAGCGTCTGCTGGTGGATGTCCTGCGCGGGCAGGTAGATGCCGTAGTAGTAGCCCACGCCCGCCCCGCCCATCAGGGCGCCGAGCGCGAGGCACAGCTTCAGGATCGGGTCGGCGTGCTTAAGCATGGCTCTTTTCGCGCGCCACTTCGCGCCAGCCGATGTCGCGGCGGGTGAAGCCGGTGGGGAAGTCGATGACATCGACGGCAGCATACGCCTTGGCCTGCGCCTCGGTCACGCTGCCCGCACGGGCGGTGACTGCCAGCACGCGCCCGCCGCTGGCGACCAGTTCGCCGTCCTTCAGCGCGGTGCCCGCGTGGAAGACTTTGGCGCCCTCCGCCTCGGCTTCGGCCACGTTGCGGATCGCGCCGCCCTTGGCCGGGGTGCCGGGATAGCCGTCGGCGGCCATCACCACCGTCAGCGCGACGTCGTCCGAGAAGCGCGGCGGCTCGATCGCGGCAAGGCGGTTCTCGGCGCAGGCGTGGAGCAGTTCGACGAGGTCCGATTCGAGCCGCATCATGATGACCTGGCATTCCGGGTCGCCGAAGCGGCAGTTGTACTCGATCAGCTGCGGGCCCTTGGCGGTCAGCATCAGGCCGAGGAACAGCACGCCGGAATAGGGCATGCCCTCGTTGGCGAGGGTGCGCACGGTCGGCGCGATGATCTTCGTCATCGCCTCGGCCTGCAGTTCGGGGGTGAGCACCTTGGCCGGGCTGTAGGCGCCCATGCCGCCGGTGTTGGGGCCGGTATCGCCGTCGCCGACGCGCTTGTGGTCCTGCGCCGAGGCGAAGGGGACGATGGTGGAGCCGTCGGTCAGCGCGAAGAAGCTGGCCTCCTCGCCTTCGAGGAATTCCTCGATCACCGCTTCCGCGCCCGCTTCACCGAAGCGCCCGGCGAAGATGTCGCGCACGGCGGCTTCTGCCTCGTCCATGGTCATCGCCACGGTGACGCCCTTGCCCGCTGCAAGGCCATCGGCCTTGATGACGACCGGGGCGCCGAACTTCGCCAGTGCGGCCATGGCGCTGGCTTCGGAAGAAACGCGCTCGTAGCCGCCGGTCGGGATGTTCGCGCGGGCGCACAAGTCCTTGGTGAAGCCCTTGGAGCCTTCGAGCTGCGCCGCTGCCTTGCCGGGGCCGAACACCGCGAAGCCCTCACCCCGCAGCGAGTCGGCAAGGCCGTCCACCAGCGGCGCCTCGGGGCCAATGACGACGAGGCCGATCACGTTCGCCTCGCAGAAGGCCAGCACGGCGGCGTGGTCGGTCGCGTCGAGGTCGATGCACGTCGCGAGGCTAGAAATGCCGGGGTTGCCGGGGGCGGCCCACAGGGTATCGCAGCGCGGGGATTGCGCCAGCTTCCAGGCCAGCGCATGTTCGCGGCCGCCCGAGCCCAGTAGCAGGATGTTCATTTCCCGTGCCTTCCGATCAATTCTACGACGATGATTACAATGACGGTCGTTCGGGGGGGCTGGTAGCGAAGGAGTCGGCCGGGGACAACGCCGCGCCGCTCTCGATCAGCGAGATTTCGAATCTCCTCAAGCGCACGGTGGAGGACCGCTTCGGCTTCGTGCGCCTGCGCGGCGAACTGTCGGGCGTGAAGCGCGCGGCCTCCGGGCACTTCTACTGCGCGCTCAAGGACGACAAGGCGGTGATCGACGGGGTGATGTGGAAAGGCGGCGCCCAGCGCCTTGCCTTCCGCCCCGAGGACGGCGTCGAGGTCATCGCCACCGGCAAGCTGACGACCTATCCGGGTCGCTCGAAGTACCAGATCGTGATAGAGACGATGGAGATCGCGGGCGAAGGCGCGCTGCTGGCGCTGCTCGAAAAACTGCGCGCCCGCCTCGCCGCCGAGGGCCTGTTCGCGCCCGAGCGCAAGCGCGGGCTGCCCTACCTGCCGCAAGTGATCGGCGTGGTGACCTCGCCCACCGGCGCGGTGATCCGCGACATCCTCCACCGCCTTGCCGACCGCTTCCCCAGCCGGGTGCTGGTCTGGCCGGTGCTGGTGCAGGGCGAGGGCGCGGCGGCGCAAGTGGCGAACGCGGTGCGCGGCTTCTCGGCCATCCAGCCCGGCGGTCCGGTTCCCCGCCCCGACCTCGTGATCGTCGCGCGCGGCGGTGGTTCGATCGAGGACTTGTGGAGCTTCAACGAGGAGATCGTCGTGCGCGCCGTCGCCGATTCGACGATCCCCGTGATCTCGGCGGTCGGGCACGAGACCGACACCACCTTGTGCGACCATGCTGCCGACCGCCGCGCACCGACGCCCACCGCTGCAGCGGAAATGGCAGTGCCGGTGCGTGCCGAACTGGTGAACCAGATCGACGAGATGGGCTTGCGGATGCGCCGCTGCGCGCTGCGTCCGGTTACGCTGGGGCGCGAACGGTTGGACGCGCGCGTCCAGCGCCTGCCCAAGCCCGAGGCGATCCTCGCCGCCAAGGCGCAGAAACTGGACGAACTCTCCGAGCGTCTGCGCCGGGGCCTGCAGGACCGCGCCACCGCCAAGGGGCGTTCGCTACAGCAGGTCGCGGGCCGTCTCTCGCTGCCGCTGCTGCGCCACCGCGTGCAGGTCTGCGACGAGCGGCTGGCGCGCATCGGCCTGACCCCGCGCCTGCTCGAACGGCGCTGGATGCTGGCGCGCGATGCGCTGGCGCCGGTCAACCGGGTGCTGCCACAGCTTGACCCGCGCCTGCCGCTGCAGCGCGGTTACGCGCTGGTGAAGTCCTCTTCGGGCGCCGCGCTGACCACACGCGAAGCGGCGCTGCGCGAGGGCAGTCTGGTGATAGAATTCCGTGACGGCGAACTGCCGGTCACCACGGGAGAGGGCACCGAGGCCGCCACGCCGCGGCCAGCACCGGCCAAGCCCGCGCGACAGTCTTCAAGCCCTCCACGACAGGGCGATTTGTTCTGAGGCGGCGGCTCTGCTAGGATCATGGCCATGTTGATGTCCTCCGCAGACCGCCCCGCCAAGCTCGCTTACGGCCCGAACGGCTTTCGCGTGCTCAGCCCGGGCCACTACGTCACGTGCGCCGTAACCGGCGAGCAGATTTCGCTCGAAACCCTCCGTTACTGGAGCGTCGAGCGCCAGGAAGCCTACGCGACCGCCGAGATCGCGACGAAACGTCTCCTCGGACAGGTCTGAGCCCGCCACCATGACGCGCCGCGTGAAGGGGCTCGTATCGCTGGCGGTGATCGCGGCCGCTGCGGCCGTGTCGCTGCCGCTTGTGGCCCTGCGCGCCGCGCAACGCGTCGCCCCGGTGGCCCCGGCCGCACCGCCGCGACCCGTGACGCTCCCTTTCGTTGGCGAGTTAACGCAAGGCGGCTGGCTGCGCGGGACTTTGCCCGGTGGAGTGCGCTCGCTCTCGCTGGATGGCAATCCAGTGAAGGTGGCGCCTGATGGCGGATGGTTCGTCGCCTTCGACCGCGATGCCGGGGCGCAGGCGGTGCTGCGCATATCCTATTCCAACGGCACGCTCGGTGAGCAGCGTCTCTCCGTCGCGCCGCGCGCGTGGCAGATCGAGAACGTCAATATCCCCCGCAAGCCCGGCGGCCCGTCCGAGGCGTTCATGGCGCTGCGTCGCCCCGAACTTGCGCGCATCGAGGCGGCGCGTGCCCTCGTCAATGACGCGCAGGGCTGGCGGCAGCGCTTCGTCTGGCCGATCAAGGCGCGCATTTCCGGCCGTTTCGGCTCGCAGCGCATCTATCGAGGTGAGCCGGGAGCGTACCATTCCGGGCTGGACCTCGCACCCGGCGGCAGCGGCGCTACCTTCGTCGCTCCGGCCGATGGCGTGGTCATCCTCGCGGCGGACAAGCCCTTCACGCTGGAAGGCAACCTGCTGATGCTGGACCACGGCATGGGCCTCAACAGCGCATTCCTGCATTGCTCGCAAATCCTTGTGAAAGAAGGCGAGCACGTGCGGCAGGGCCAGGTCATCGGCCGGATCGGCATGACCGGACGGGCCACCGGGCCGCACCTGCACTGGTCGATCAAGTGGAATGACGCGCGGCTCGATCCGCTGCTTTTCCTTCCCGCCAACTGACTTTGCGCCAAGCGGGGTTGCCAATCGGGCAAGGCTCCCTATTCAGCGCTTGTGCGCCGCAGCATTGCTCTTCTCCTCGTCGTTTCACCGCTGCTCTGGATCACGTGGGGGCGGTCGCCTCGCCACGAGTCGCCCAAGGATCTGCCGGTCATCGATGCCGTCGTGCCGGAAGACCTGCCCGATCGACGAAAGCTGGCCGAGTATCTTGGACCGTTCAAGTTGGAGGGGGCGTGGCAGATCAAGTCGAGGCACACGATGGTGTTCGGCTATTCTGCGCTGGTCCCGGAGCCCGACGGCAGACTGACGGCGTTCAATGATTCGGGCGATATCCTGCGCTTTGCGCCTCCCGGCGTTCCCGGCCTGCCACCACGGCCCAATTGGATCCGTTTTGAACGCAAGGCGGCGACCAAGGCCGCTCGCGACGTCGAGTCGGCGACGCGCGATCCCGCTTCGGGCGGTTACTGGCTGGGTCTTGAGGGCCGGAACTCGATTGTGAAGGTAGACGGCAAGTTCAGGGCGACCGGGGAAGTCACGCCCCCGGCCATGAGCGGCTGGGGCGTCAATACCGGCCCCGAAGCGCTGGCGCGCCTGAAGGACGGCCGCTTCGTGACGATACGCGAGGTTACACCTTCCTGGCGCGAATCGCGTCTTCACGACGCGCTGATATTCTCGGGCGACCCCATCAGCCATCCGCACCCCCAGCGGTTCCGCTTCGACGGCCCGGACAATTTTTCGGTCGTGGACATGGCGGTATTGCCTGACGGGCGCGCGTTGATCCTGATGCGGCGTCTGCTTTGGCCGATGCCCATGCGATTTGTCGGGCGGATCGTCATTGCCGATACCGCGCGGATCAGGCCGGGCAACGTCTGGCACTCGGCGCCATTGGCCTCGCTCGCCTCTGTCCTGCCGGTCGATAATTTCGAGGCGATTGCGGCGGTGCCGCGGGCGGATGGACGAATCACCGTATGGCTGATGTCGGACGACAACGCGATGCGGGTGCTCCAGCGTACCCTGCTGTGGAAGCTCTCGGTCGATCCGAAGCAGTTGCCCTGGCCTAAATAGGGGGCGAGTTCATACGCGAAAAAGCGCGCGAAGCAGAGCTTCGCACGCTTTTTTCAAAACCCGTATTCCCGATGCGCTCCCCCGTCAGGAGGAGCAGGCAATCAGGCGGCCTGGGTCTTCTTGAGGTCGCGCTTCACCTTGGCGGCGCGCGGCGACAGCTTGGCGTCCGAGGTCTTCAGCAGCCAGTTGTCGAGGCCGCCGTTGTGCTCGACCGAACGCAGGCCGTGCGTCGAGACGCGGAACTTGAAGCTGCGGTCCAGACCTTCCGACATCAGGGTGACGTTCTGGAGGTTGGGCAGGAAGACGCGCTTGGTCTTGTTGTTCGCGTGGCTGACGTTGCAGCCAACCTGGCGGCCCTTGCCAGTCAGTTCGCAGATGCGGGACATAGTCTTTCTCGCTCGAAAATTGCTTGCCGTTAAGTACGGGAAGGCGCGCCCTTACCGATTCCCCCACCCAAGGTCAAGTTGCACACAGGTTTTTGAAGGGCTAGCGCGGACGAATGACTCGCTGGCCTCTTCCCGAACCCATGGCGCTTGCCCTGCAGGAGGCGCAGGCCGCCGCCGATTCCGGCGAAGTGCCCATCGGCGCGGTGATCGTCAAGGATGGCCGTGTAATCGCCACCGGCCGCAACGCCCCGCGCGAACGCCACGACCCTACCAGCCACGCCGAGATCGAGGCGATTCGCGCGGCTGCCCGGCTTCTCGGTAACGAACGGCTGGAGGGTTGCGAGCTGTGGGTGACGCTGGAGCCTTGCGCGATGTGCGCAGGCGCCATTGCCCATGCGCGAATCGGGCGGGTCTATTACGCGGCCTCCGATCCCAAGGGCGGCGCGGTGGAGCATGGCGCGCGGGTCTTCGAACATCCGCAGTGCCTGCACCGGCCCGAGGTCTATGCGGGGATCGGCGAGGCGCAGGCGGCGCAAATGCTGCGCGGGTTCTTCCAGGCCAAACGATAACGTCGTCCGGGACGACGATTATAACCCGCGCCAGATCTTCAGCGGTGTCGAATCGCTCGGGCCAAACTGGCGCGCCTCGCACCGCGCAGGGCGGAAGTCCTTGCCGTAGCAAAGCTGAACCTCGCGCAGCCATCCGGTGCGACTGATCTGGATGCCCACGGCCTCGCGCGGCCAGCCCCGATTCGCCGCGACGAATTCCTCGCGCAGATCGCCCACCGTGAGGTCGCGCTTGCGGGAAAGGCGATCGGCGTCGGGCCAGTGGATCGAGCGCCACAGGATCGCACTGACGCGGAAATACTTCTGCGGGCTGGCGACCATGCAACTGCCGTGCTTGGCCCACTCATGCGCGAGCAGGCCGGGCGAGGGCGTCATGCACAGGTTCTCGCGCAGGACCTGCGGCGAGGGCACGGTCTGCGCGCCGCACCACTGCGGCGAGGGGCCACGCGCCGCTTCGGGCCACAGGCCATGCAGGATGAAGCCGAAGCGGCCACTGGCGCGGTTGCACTGCATCGAGCGGGTATCGCCGCTGGTCTTGCAGTAGTCGGGGGACCAACTGGCGGACAGCGTGTAGCCCGCGATCGCCGTGCGCCGTACCGGGCCGTCGGGTGTCAGCGGCCTTACCGGCGCGATCTGGCGCGGTACGGAGCATTGGTAGGCCTGTGCCAGCGCCGGAGCCGGAAGCACGGCCAAAGCCGCTGTGATAGTGGCGGCCAGCCTCACAGCGGCGTGAAGTCCAGCCCGATATCGGCGGCCGGGGCGCTCTGCGTCAGGCGCCCCACCGAGACGTACGTGACGCCGCTGGCGGCGATGGCGCCGATGGTCCCCAGGTTGACGCCGCCCGAAGCCTCGGTCGGCACCCGGCCCGCTACCACCGCGACGGCCTCGCGCAGCACGTCCGGTTTCATGTTGTCGAGCAGCAGGTGATGGGCGCCCGCCGCGATGGCCGGTTCGATCTGGTCGAGGTGATCGACCTCGCAGATGATCTGCGCCACGCCCGCCGCCTTCGCCCGGGCCACCGCCGGGCCGACACCGCCGGCGACAAGGACGTGATTGTCCTTGATCATCGCCGCGTCCCACAGGCCCATGCGGTGGTTCTGCGCGCCGCCCATGCGGGTTGCGTACTTCTCCAAATGGCGCAGGCCGGGGATCGTCTTGCGGGTGTCGAGCAGGGTCGCGTGCCCGGCCATGGCGTCCACGTACTCGCGGGTCATCGTGGCGATGCCCGACAGGTGCTGCACGGTGTTGAGGGCGCTGCGCTCCCCCGTCAGCATGGCGCGGGCATTGCCGGTCAGGCGCATCAGCTGCGTTCCGGGAGCGACCTGCGCGCCTTCCTCGATGAGTATCTCGATCTCCATCGCCGGGTCGAGCTGGCGGAAGAACGCCGCCGCGATCGGCAGGCCCGCGACGGTGATCGGATCGCGCGAATCCATAACGCCGGAGAACCTCGCGTCGGCGTCGATCACGCTTTCCGAAGTGACGTCACGGCCGCCGCCGGGAAGACCTTCGCCAAGGTCTTCGGCCAAAGTGGCGGTGACGAATGCGGTGAGGTCGAAAGCCGGAAGCGAGAACTGGGTCATGGCCGGGTTATTTGCGCTTTATCTGCGGGTTGTCGAGTGAAGAAAGGGGAAGTCCTGGGGCCATTGCCCCAGACCCCGGAACTGTCGTCGTCGCGCGTGCAGCGGCGTCTGGGGTGATGGATGGGAGATCACATAGCCTGCGGCGCCTCCAACTCATTTCGTCATTGCGAGCGTAGCGAAGCAATCCAGAGCAGTTGAAGGCCGCCCTGGATTGCTTCGCTACGCTCGCAATGACGAAGGTTGAGGTCAGCACCCCAAGAAGCGGCGCGCACGACGACGACGGTACTGGGGTGCAGGGGGGCATGCTCCCCTGCTTCTACGCTTCCCAATTCTTAGTGAACGAACCGCGCGATTACGTCCCGATATGAACGCGAAACCTTCACCTGCGCGCCCGAATCGAGCACGAGGAAGCATTCGCCGTTCGTATGCGGCTTCACCTGACGCACCTGATTGAGATTCACGATCGTCGAGCGATGCACGCGCTGGAACACGCGCGGGTCGAGGCGGCGTTCGAGGTCCTTCATCGTCTCGCGCAGGATCAGCGAGTTGTCGGCGGTGCGGATGCACATGTAGTCGCCGGCAGCCTCGATGTGCTCGATCGAGTCGACGTCGATCCGGAAAATCTGGCCGCGGTCCTTGATATTGATGAGCTTTTCGTAGCGGTCCGAGTTCGGGTCCGTCTCCTCGGGCATGTGATCCACCGCGTCGGGGGCGACTTCGGCGAGGACCGTCTTGAGCTTCTCCGCTTCTTCGGAACTGCGCTTCTCGGACAGGCGCTGGCGCACGCGGGCGAGGGTGTCGTCCAGCTTGCTCTCGTCCACCGGCTTCATCAGGTAGTTCACCGCGTTCGCCTCGAAGGCGCGGACGGCGTGTTCCTGGTAGGCGGTGACGAAGACGAACAGCGGCGGTTCGATCTCCATCACGCCCTTGACGACGGAAAAGCCGTCGAAGCCGGGCATCTGGATGTCGAGGAAGACGAGGTCGGGCTTTTCCGTCTTGATCTTGCGGATCGCCTCGCGCCCGTTCGCGCAAGTGTCGATGATCTCGACGTCGGGGTACTTTTCGAGCCGCAGTTGCAGGCCCTGAATTGCGAGTTTCTCATCGTCGACGAGAATCGTGCGAATGGTCATAGGTATGTGTCTCCGGTGCGGCTAACGCGCACGGGGCAGGATTGTTTCATCGCGCCATCTGAACGGGCTGACGCGCGGGTTCGGACATGTCCTCGGTGGTTTCGCGGCGCTCGAAAGGGAGTTCTATCACGACTGCGAAGCCGCCTTCCAGCGGTTCGATCGTTTCAAAACGGTGGTTCTCGCCATAGGCCTGCGACAGGCGGTCGCGGATGTTGGACAATCCCACGCCGGTGGAAACCGGCTCCCCTCCATCGTAGGTCATGCCCGATAGCCTGTTGTCGGTCGTGGGACTTTGCAAGCCCGGCCCGGTGTCCGAGACGGTGATGCGAAGCATCGGCCCGATGAGTTGCGTGGCGACGGTGATCTCGGCCCCGGCTTCCTGCTGGCTGACGGCGTACTTGATGGCGTTCTCGACCAACGGCTGGAGCAGCAGCGAGGGCAGCAACCCGGCTTCGGTGGCGGGATCGATGGTGAAGGTGGTGCGCAGCCGTTCCTCGAAGCGCATGCGCTCGATGTCGAGGTAGAGCTGAAGGGTCTCGACCTCCTGCTCCACGGTGACGCGTGCGGAGGGCTTGTTGATGAGCGTATAGCGCAAAAACGAGGACAGGCGGCTGAGCATCGCGTTGGCGGGCTCTGTCTGCTTCAGCAGCACCAGCGTCGAGATCGAGTTCAGCGTGTTGAACAGGAAGTGCGGGTTGAGCTGGTAGCGCAGCATCGCCAGCTGGGCACTGGTGGCCTGGGTCTCCAGCCGGATCAGCTGGTCGTTCTGCTCCTCCACCTGCAGGTAGAAGTTCACCATGTAGTAGAGGGCGGTCCACGCACCCAGCAGCGTCGCGTCGAAGTAGAAGACGCCGAGGAACAGCTGCGCGAAGCTGTCCCCCTCGCCGCGCCAGAGCGAGATGACCCAGGCGTCTATGAACGCGTGCAGCGCCACCGCGACCGGCAGCATCAGCGCGGTCAGGCCCCAGGTGACGATCGGCCGGCGCTTGATCAGCGCGCGATAGATCACTGAGAGCACCAGCGAGACGGAGAAGCCCGTGATCGTGGCGATGACGACCAGGACAAGCGAGGCCGAGGACTGGTTGTTCGCCAGCGTCGACATCGTGCGCAGCACCATGGCGCCGCCCCAGCCGATGAACTGCAGGCGCCAGAACGCGCGGTCCTTGTCGGCGAAGAAGGGAATGGGCTGGATAGGCAGGACGCTCATGCGGGCAAACCTAGACGATCTTGTAAAGGTTTCAAATCATGCGCCACGTGCGGCCTTCACGGCTTCCGACAACTGGTCGAAGCCGACCGCGCCGGGAATGAGCTTGTCGCCCGCGATCCAGCTGGGGGTGCCGGAGAAGCCGAGGCGCTGGGCCATTTCCATGCTGCGGCCAAGCTCGGCCTCCACCGTCGGGCTGGCGGCGATGCGGCGGGCGCGGTCCATGTCGAGGCCGATGGCCTTGGCGACTGCCTCGATGGTGGGCGCATCGACCTGTCCGGCCTTGTACATGGCATCGTGGAACTGGGCGTACTTGCCCTGTTCGGCGGCGGCGAGGGCCATCTTGGCGGCATCCGGGCTGTGCGGGCTGATGATCGGCAGTTCGCGCACGACGATGCGCAGGTCCGGGTTCTTCGCGATCAGCTGGGCGACGTCGGGCAGGCTCTGGCGGCAGTAACCGCAGGCATAGTCGGAGAACTCGACCAGCGTGACCTTGCCGTTCGGATTGCCGAGCACGGCGCCGGGGAAGGGCGTCTCGACCGCCTGACGGACTCCGCCGAGCGCCTTGGCGGCTTCGCGGCGGCGCAGTTCGTCCATCGCCTGCGGCAGTATCTCAGGGTTTTCGAGGATGTAGTCGTGGACCACGTGCTGCACGGCGATGCGGCCGCCGTACCAGCCTGCGCCGCCGACGACGGCCAGTCCCACGATCCCCATTGCGAACTTGCCGGCTGTACTCATGACGTTGATAAATACCTGTCTTGATTGGCGTTTTGCGGACGCTTTAGCGCCGCTTCTTGTCGCGTTCCAGTTCGGCACGCGCCTGCATCTCGATGTCCTGCGCGCGGATCCAGTCCGGTGAGCCTTGCGCCAGCCCCGTCTCTGCCGCCTGGGCGCTGCGCAGGGCTTCCTCCATGCGGCCGGAGAGCACCTGCTGCTCGGCGCTGGCGAGGTAGGCGCGGGGCATGTCGCCGTTGGCGGCGTAGATCATGCCCAGCTGATACCAGGTGAAAGGGTTCTCCCGGTCGCGCGCGGCGGCAGTCTTGAGGACTTCCTGCGCTTCCTTGTAGTTTGCCGGGTCCTCGGTCGCCATCAGCGCGTGGCCGAAGAGGGTGGCGATCAGCGGCGTGTTGCCGGAAATCGCGTTGGCCTTGCGCAGCATAGGCAGCGCTTCGGCAGGCTTGCCCGCCTCGAGCAGGATCTGGCCGTCGAGCTCCAGGAAATAGGGATCGTTCGGATCGGTGGCGATCAGCGCCTCGGTTTCGGCGCGGGCCTCGGCGAACTTCGATTCGCGATGGAAGGCATAGGCGCGGGCGTAACGGGCGGGGACCGAGTTGTCGGTCATCGGGTACTTGCGCAGGACCTGATAAGGCTCGGCAAGGAAGCCGAAGAGCTTGGCCTTGGCGCGCAGGAAGCGTTTCTGGATCGCCGCGTCGTCCGGCTTTTCCCAGGCGGCGTCCTTCTCGTAGGTGTCCTTGAGCGTGGCGATGCGGTCGCCGGTCAGGGGGTGGCTGGAGTAGAACTCGTCCCCGTCCTTGGGGCGGTAGCCGTAGCGGAACTCCATGTTCTGGAGCTTCTCGAAGAAGGCGATGGAGCCGCGCCCGCTGATCCCGGCCTTCGACAGATACTGCGCGCCCGCCGCGTCGGCCGAGGCTTCCTGCGAGCGGTTATAGGCGAGATACTTGCCCATCGCCGCCTGCTGCCCGGCCATGATGACGCCCATCGCCGCCTCGCCGCCGCCCGCCGCCGCGGCCGCCGCGCCGAGCAGGAGCGAGAGCAGCGAGATATTGGTCGCGCCCTTGCCGCCCATGTTGAGCACCGCATGGCCGCCGGTCACGTGGCCGAGTTCGTGCGCGACGACGCCCTGCACTTCGGCGGCGGTGTCCGCCTCGTCGATGAGCCCGGAATTGACGTAGACCGCCTGCCCGCCCGCGACGAAGGCGTTGACCGAGGAATCGTTGACGAGGACGATGTCGACGTCGCCCGGCCTCAGGCCCGAGGCCTTGACCAGCGGCGCGGCCATGTCGCGCAGCAGCGCTTCGGTTTCGGCATCGCGCAGGATCGACTGGGCCGAAGCGGGAGCGGCGCAGGCCCCGAGCAGCGCGGGAATCGCGAACAGCAGGGCAGGTAGTCGCAGCTTGGGCATCGGCTCTCTTGGGGACCCCGGGGGCTTAACCGGCGATGAAGCCGCATGCATGCACGGTTGGGGTGGAGGTGTCGAGGCCCACGCCTCTTTCGTCATTGCGAGCATAGCGAAGCAATCCAGGGCAACACTACGCCGCCCTGGATTGCTTCGCTATGCTCGCAATGACGAAGGGAGGTTTAGCCCAACAGCCGCCTTGCCGCCCGCTGTAGCAGCGCTTCGTCGTCGCTCACTTCCCCGACCAGCACGACCTCGCCATTGGCCAGACGCCGCGCGACGAGCACGGTGAATTCCTCGCCTGTGGCATCGAGTTCTGCCAGCGGGCGTGCCTCGATCGCGCGCAGTTCGCTGGCGAGGCGTTCACGGGCATTCGCGGGCACGGTGCCGGCTTCCTCGCGGCGCAGGCGGCGTTCCTCGCGGACCAGCGCCTTCACGCCGCCGGGCGTCGCCGCGAGATGCGCGGAGAGCGTGCCGACCGCGAGGCCGATCCGTCCGGCATGGGCGATGACGGTGGCGAATTCGGTCAGGCGGGTCTTGTCGTAGTCGGCGCCGAACACGAGCTTGACCAGCGGCAACAGCGGCGCGCGTTCCTGCGCTTTCAGCCCTGCGTCCTCGATCAGTTCGGCGAGGTCTTCCGGGGCGTCCTGCGCCGCCAGCGCGAAGTCGTGGGCGCGGCCGATCGCGTCGTAGAGCGCCTGATGCGAGCGCTCCTCGCTGCGCCGGGCCAGCAGCGCCAGTTCGCGCGCGGAGGCGAGCCAGTCGGCGAGGCCCATTGCGTGATCGACGAAGGAGGTCGGCTCGGCCTCGAAGGAGAAGCCGGGGCTCGGCAGTTCCATCGGGGTATAGGCGTCGATCGCGGGAAGTGAGAAGTCGCCACTGCCGAAATCCGCAGGCCCGTCCGCCCAGTCGGTCAGCGGTTCGGGCGCGCGCAGCATGGCCGGGCGCCCGTCCATGCCGTCGTCGGCCTCGCCCGGCTGGCGACGGGGAGGCAGCGGCTCGGCGCTCTCCTTCCAGTTGATCACGCCGTAGATGTAGTCGATCCGCTGCCCGTCGCGCGAAAAGGGCATCAGGATGCCGCGATAGAGCACCGTCATGCCCTGCGGGTTGACGTACTCGGCCTCGAACCCGATCGGCGCCTCATTGGCGAGGATCTGCATGTAGTGGTCGGTGATGCGGGAGAGCAGCGAGCCGCTGGGCACATCGGCAAGGCGACGGATCGTCCCTTGCGCGTCGCACTCCTGCACCAGCATCGCGCCGACATAGGCGATGGCGGGATCTTCGATCCCGTCCGTGAAGTCGAGCAGGACGCTGCGCGGGCCGAAATCGGGCAAGTTGGCGGGATCGAGGTCGGCGATGTCGGGGAAGGTCTTCTCGCCCAGCAGGCTTGCCCAGAAATTGTAGGCGCGCACCTGCATGCGGCGCTCGTCGTTGCCCGGCTTGGCGACCGGGGCGGCGGCGGTGACGTCTTCCCCTTCGGAATTGCCTTCACCCGAAAACTCGCCGCGCAAACTGTCCATGTCGAATCCCGACTCGCCCCTGTAGAGGGCCGGTTCTGGCGCAACATGGTGTAATAAGGATTAAGTTGCGCCCGTGGAGCTTGCCGGAATCATCAGGCCTGCTTGATGATTCCCTCGCCCGGCTTGGGCAGCGGGGCAAGGATGCGTAAGGCCACGAAGGAGACGATCAGGAAGATCGATCCGGCGTGCAGCGCGAAGGGCAGGTCCCTCCAGTCGGCCAGCGCCCCCCAGGTCCACGCGCCCAGGGCCATCCCGCCGAAGGTCACCGCCTGGTAGATCGACAGGCACCGGCCGAGGATCGCATCCGGGGAACGCAGCTGCACGGCCGTATTCAGCGTCGTCAGGATCATCACCCAGGCCATGCCCGATACGAAGGCAGCGGGCAGGGCGTAGGCGATCCGGTCCACCTCGGCGATCAGCGACAGCGAGAACACGAACATCACCGCCCCCATCGCGAGAATGCCCTCGAGCCCGATCCTGCGGCGGATCGGCCCGGTCAGCGGGGCGGCGGTGATCGAGCCGATGCCGAACAGGCCGAGCATCAACCCGTAGTCCAGCTCATCGCCATGGATCGGCCCGTTCACCACGGTCGGCAGCAGCGACTGGTAGGCGGCAAGGCTGAACCCGAGTGCGAAGCAGCGCGCCAGAATGCGGCGTAGCTGCGGGTTGGTGGCGCAGTAACGGATGCCGACGCCCACGGCGGGCAGGATCGGGCGGCGCTCGATCTGGCGCGGCGGCGGCTTCCACCACAACAGCACGCCGATCAGGCCGATGTAGCTTATCGCATTGAAAGCGAAGGCGAACGATACGTCCCAAATGGAGATCAGCAATCCGCCCAGCGCCGGGCCGACCGAACGGGCGATGTTGAAGGAGATCGAATTGAGCGCGATCGCCTGCGGCAGCTCGCGCGGTTCTACCTGCTGGCGCACCGAGGCCTGCCATGCCGGGGAGTTCAGCGCAGTGCCGATGCCGACGCTCAGCGTGAAAGCCAGCAGCAGGAACGGCGTCAGCATGTGCGCGTAGGCCATCGCCGCCAGCGCGGCCGAGACCACCAGCATCCCCACTTGCGCGGTCAGCATGACGAGGCGGCGGTCATAGTTGTCGGCGATGGCGCCCGCGAAGACGCCGAACAGCATGATCGGAACCGTCGCCGATGCCTGCACTAGCGCGACGAGCTGGTGCGAGGCGGTCAGCTCGGTCATCATCCAGGCGGCCGCAACGCCCTGCAGCGTGCCGCCGAGGTTCGAGAACAAGTTGGCGGTCCAGATCGCGCGGAACACCGGATAGCGAAAAGGCGAGAACGCGCCCGTCGGCGGAGGCGGTACAAGGTCCGCCGTTGCCACCTCGACCGTCTTTTCGACGGCCTGCTCGATCCTGTCCTCTTCCCGTCTCACATTTCAGGCGTAAGGCGCGGCGGTGGCGGGGGCAAGTCGGTCAGAGCAGATATCGCATCCGGATCGCCAGGCGGACAGGTTCCCCCGCGACATCGAACGCGGCCTGTGCGAACTTGGGCGGGCCCATCCGCACTGGCGCGTCGCGCGAAAAGCCGTAGCCTTCGCGCGGGATCATCAGCCGGGTGTCGAGCTTGCCGTTGCCGTTCTCGTCGTGAATCAGCGACACTGCATAGCGGCCCTGCGGCACCGCGCCGAAGTCCAGATGGAGGTCGCTTGCCGCCGGGACCGTCAGCTTGCGGGCCTGCGGGTCCTTCTCGCAATCGGGAAAGGCATCGGGCCGCGTCGTCAGGCAGGCCAGCACCTGCCCCTTCGCCGAGCGCATGTCCGTCACCGAAACCGACACGTCCGTGTTCTGCGGCGCCGTCGCCCCGGCCAGCACTACGACCAGGCTTAGGGCCGCGAGAACGCCTGTGACAGCCCGGCATCGGTGCCGCACAGATGGTCCCAGTGGCGGAAATAGAGGCCGTAGTTGCATCGATAGCTTTCATGGTGCCGCTGGTGATGGCTGGCGGTAATGAGCCAGCGCCCGAGCGGCGAATGAACGAGGGCACGGGGAAACATCTCCCAGCCCATGTGATTGGTGATCCCCATCACCGTCATGATTGTCAGCACGATCCCCAGCGCGCCGACGTGGATCGGCACCAGCAGCACCAGCGCCGGGATCACCACGGCCCCGGTCAGCGCTTCGGTCGGATGGAAGCTCATCGCCGCCCACGCCGTAGGCGGGCGGCTGGCGTGGTGGACGGCATGGGCGATGCGGAATACCCGTGGCCGGTGCATCCAGCGATGGGTCCAATAGAACCACGTGTCGTGGAGCAAAAGGTAGACGAGTACCGAAACCGGCAGCCACCAGAGCGGTTGGTCGTGCACATCGGTATAGATGCGCGTCCAGCCATGCTCGCGCCAGCCCCATGCGACGACGCCTGAGGGAATGCCGTAGATCGCGGCCGAGGCGAGCGACCATGCGATCTCGCTGCGGATCTGGCGGTCCAGGCCCTTGTAATGGCCGGGCCGCACTCGCGCAGTGATCCAGGCGAACAGGCCGGACGTGAGGAGATAACGGACGCCCACGATCGCCGTCATGGCAAAGGCGGAAACAAGCACCGCAACAAGGGGAGCGTCGAGCGCCATGGGCGCGGGGAGTATGCCCTCAGGAGGGGAAGGGGAAGATAAAAAGAGAAAGCCCGGGGCCAAAGGCCCCAGACCCCCATACTGCCGTGGTCACGCGCGCAGCTTCGCGGTGCTGCCCATTGCAGGGAGCGCGCTAGGTAGCTGCGCGAACAACGACGACAGTAATGGGGTCTGGGGCAATGGCCCCAGATTCCCTTTATTTCATTCTTACCCTGCGCGCTTCACCGCACCCTTGTGCGCGCCCAGCCCCTTGGGGCCGCGCGGACGGAAGCGACGCTTGCGCTCGCCTTCGGCCTCGCCGCCTTCACGACGCTCGCCTTGCGGACGATCGCCGCGCTGGCCATCGCGGCGCGGCTGGCCGCCACGGCCGCCGCCGTTGCCGCCGCGCTGTCCGCCGCCGCCCTGGCGGCGCTCGCCCTGCGGCTGCTCCACCTTGCGCGAGGGTGCGGGCAGGCGTGCGGCCTGGTTCTGGAAGTCTTCCGGCAGCGCCAGCGGGTCGAGCTTCACGCGGGTCAGGCGTTCGATGTCGCGGATGTAGGGCTTTTCGTCCGGCGCGACGTAGCTGATGGCGACGCCGGTGGCGCCGGCGCGCGCGGTGCGGCCGATGCGGTGGACGTACTGTTCGGCGACGTTCGGGATCTCGAAGTTATAGACGTGCGAAACGCCCGAGACGTCGATGCCGCGCGCGGCGATGTCGGTGGCGACGAGGACGCGCACGGTGCCCTGGCGGAAGCCGCCGAGGGCGGCGGTGCGCTGGGCCTGGCTCTTGTTGCCGTGGATCGCGGCTGCCGGGATACCGGCGGCGACGAGGTGGCGCACCACGCGGTCGGCGCCGTGCTTGGTGCGGGTGAACACCAGGGCGCGGTCGATGGCGCCGTGCGATGCCTTCTCCTCGGCATCAGGCGCAAGGCCCGCGCGCAGCGAGAGGGTCAGCAGCGCCTGCTTCTCGGCCTGGTTGATGTGGGTGGCGAACTGTTCGACGCGCTCGGCGGTGGTCGACTGCGGCGCCACTTCGACCTTGACCGGGTCGTTGATGAACTGGCGGCCGAGGTCGGCGATCGCCTGCGGCATGGTGGCCGAGAAGAACAGGCTCTGGCGCGTCTTGGGCAGCAGCGCGGCGACGCGCTTGAGCGGGACGATGAAGCCCAGGTCCATCATCTGGTCGGCTTCGTCGAGGACGAAGATCTCGACGTGGCGCAGCGTCAGCGCGCGCTGGTCGATCAGGTCGAGCAGACGGCCGGGGGTGGCGACGAGGATGTCGACGCCGCGCTCCAGCGCGCGGGCCTGCTTGCCCACGGGCACGCCGCCGAAGATGCACTGGACCGTCAGGTTCAGGAACTTCGCGTAGCCGCGCATGTTCTCGGCGATCTGCGCGGCGAGTTCGCGGGTGGGCGAGAGCACCAGCATGCGGCAGCCGGCGTTCTGGCGCGGCTTGGGGTCCTGCGCGAGACGGTGGAGCGAAGGCAGCGAGAACGCGGCGGTCTTGCCGGTGCCGGTCTGCGCGATGCCGAGGAGGTCACGGCCTTCGAGCAGCGAGGGGATCGCCTTGCGCTGGATAGGCGAGGGATCGGTGTAACCCTTGACGGCGAGCGCGCGGAGAATCGGCTCGGCGAGGCCAAGTTCGGAGAAATAGGACATGCGTCACTTTCAAAAGTGCGGGGCGCGCAAGGCTTTTGAAAAAAGGCGCGCGCACAGCGAGGTGTCGTTGCGGCGACCCTGCGTGAGGAAGGAAGCTAGTTGGTCGCAACCGCCAGTCCGGGCCGGTCTTGGCTGGATGCCGCGACCTCACGCTGCTCTCGGATTGCGGCGGGGCGGACCCCGCACGCCGGTTGCTGGCGGGTCACTTAGTGTGAATTACGGCAAAGCGCAAGAAAATTGCGGATAAGTTGCAGAAGTGCCCGGCTGTGGCGGATAGCCTGGCGTGGTGCCCACCCCGCTGCGGCTAGGCACTTCCCTGCGGTCAGGACCAAGTCTCGCTCCCCTCCCGCATGCGGGAGGGGTTGGGGGTGGGCTCTCTTAGCCCTCGCTCCCCCACTGCAGCGTATGCGGATCGCCCAGCGTCACCAGCCGCCGCAGCGAGGCGCGCGCCAGACGCTCCGTCTCCACCTTGCGCCGGGCGGCGGCAAGCTGGCGCAGGGGAGCGGGGCGCAGGATTTCCGCGTCGTAGCCATCGGCCACGATCACCCCGCAACTGTCGGGCAGGAACGCCTCGCTCTCAAGCGGGCTGCGGTCCAGCAAAGGAGAGAGCCCCCAGTAGAACCGGTCGCAGTAGTCGAGATAGTCGGTCCACTTGCCGTCGCCGAGCAGGTCCGCGCGCGCCACCTTGATCTCGACGATGATGACGTGCCCCTTGGCGTCGATCCCCATGAGATCGGCCCGCCGCCCACAGCGCAGCGGCATTTCCGGCATGCACCAGATGCCGTTGCGGGCGAACAGCCGGGCGATCCCGCGAGCCACGTCCACGGCGGTATGCCCATGCGAAGGGGCGAGGGAGAGCGAATCAGCTTCGGCCATGATCGCCATCATAGGAACATATCGAGAACTGACAAGTCATCGCATTTGGCGCTGGCAAGCCCCGCTTCCGTCTGCTAACCGCGCTGGCACTGCACCCGTAGCTCAGCTGGATAGAGCGCTGCCCTCCGAAGGCAACGCTAAGTCAAGAGTTCTTGTTGGGGGTGCTAAAAAAATCGAGGAAAGCCAAGTAGTTGGCGGAAATCGACGGAAGCATGAAAACCGCTCTCTGGGTCGCGGAAGCACCACGGAAGCAAACTTGAAGGAGGTTGTAGAGCGCGAACGGCGGAATTTGGCAGGCTTCGGACCTGCACAAAGAGCGCCGATTCGAGAATATGGTTTCGGGATTGACCCTGCTCAATCGCGGATACTATCTGAACATTGATGCACCCGTAGCTCAGCTGGATAGAGTGACGGCCTCCGAAGCCGTAGGTCACAGGTTCGAATCCTGTCGGGTGCGCCATTCCGGTACACATTTCTGAACGTTTTCACCCGAATTTGCCGAAGCCGCCACTGCGGCATTGAGCACATCCTTGCTGCCGACGATCCGGATACGGTCGGCATCGACCTCGACCTTCGAGATGAGAGATCGCAGCCACGCCTTGCGCGCAGGGTTTTCTGCCGAATCGAGAATGTCCGTCATGAGGTCGGAGAACGCCGTGATTTTGGCCGGATCGATCACGGTGTCATCGCCCGACTGGACACGAGCCCGCTCAAAACAGCATCTCATGGGTCTGGAGCAGATAGGCCCGCACCATAAAGGCCCGGCTGTAGCAGAGCTTGGTATGGGCTACCTGGAGCTTGATCCGCTCGCCCCCGATCAGCGCCCAGTCCTCGCTCCAGATCCCATGGGGATGAAAGACGGCCGATACTCAGCCAGAGTGAGGCAGACTATTTCCTCGGTTTTACGGAGTGCACTTTATGGACACGGTACAAAATTCCGAAGCATCAACTGCTCTCGGCAGCGATTTCGCCGCGATTTTCGTCTCGCTGGAACTCAGTCGCTCGACCTGGCTTGTAACGTCAACCTCGCCCGGCAGCGGCGGTAAAATGTCGAAGCACTCTGTGAAAGGCGGCGATATGGCCGCATTGTTGGAACGCTTCACACAGCTTCAGTCGAGAACGAAGGCCCGAACTGGCGTTGAATATCCGGTGATAACGATCCAAGAAGCAGGACTCGATGGCTTCTGGATACACCGTGCTTTGCAGGCCAACGCCATTGAAAGTCATGTCGTGGATCCCGCTTCTGTGGCCGTTTCCCGCAGAAGCCGGCGTGCCAAGACAGACAAGTTAGACGGCGAAGCCTTGGTCAGAACGTTGCTGGCCTACAAACGCGGTGAACCTCGAGTTTGCGCCATGGTGAAAGTGCCGGAACCTGAGCAAGAAGATCGACGCCGCATCTGCAGAGAGCGCAAGGTTCTGATCGCCGAGCGCATCAAGCACGTCAATCGCATCAAGGGCCTTCTTTTTGCTCAGGGCATCAGCGACTACAGACCCGTGCGCAGCGACCGCCGTCAACGATTGGAGGCACTCGCCACAGGCGATGGTCGTCCTCTGCCACCTCACGTCAAAATGCAAATTGGCCGTGAGTTGGACCGCCTCGAACTATTGCTGGACCAAATTGTGGTCGTCGAGCGGGAACGGGATGCATTGCTGTTCATGCAAGAAAATTCCGACACCGCCAAACCCGCGTCCATCCAGATGCTTCTCCATCTCCGGGGCCTTGGCACCGAGTTTGTTGCAATCCTCTGGGGTGAAGGGCTTTTCCGCCACTTCGATAATCGAAGACAAGTGGCGGCCTATGCCGGATTGGCGCCCTCTCCATGGCAGAGCGGCACAATCGATCGGGACCAAGGGGTCTCCAAAGCCGGCAATGCGCGACTACGAACTACAATGATCCAATTGGCGTGGCTGTGGGTGCGGCACCAGCCATGCTCGGCATTGACGATCTGGTTCAAGGCGAGAGTAGAGTCCAATAATGGGCGCATGAAAAAGAGCACGATTGTCGCGCTGGCCCGGAAGCTGTTGGTCGCCTTGTGGAAATACGTGACAGCTGGTGTCGTAATCGAGGGTGCCAGTATGAAAACAGCATGAGGATGGGTTTGTCAGCTATTTTAATCTCCCGGGACTGATCAATTCCGGGCGGATCCAGGTGGGCGAGCCGCAGTTCGATTTGGCCTAAACCGCCGTGCTCCAGTATGGCCCCGTCCTCCTGAGCCTCAGCCGCAACGTAAGCGGGATAAGGGTGCAGCTGTTTCGAACAGCGACCGTATGTGAGTTTGCACCGGCGAGGGAAACACGCCCGTGCTGGAGAAAAGGCTCAGACCATGGATGCCGAAATAGCGATGGAAAGGAACACGCCAACGGAAAACGATTCTTGACCATTCTCTCCCCATGTGAGTCGAACTGGAAAGCTTCGCCGGGTTCAAAAGCAAGAGGAACGAAAACGCCCTTGCCGCTCACATTCTGCTCGCGCTGGCGTTCCTCTTTCCATCGACGGGCAAAGGCCGCCACACGGCCATAAGAGCCTTCGAAACCCAGGCTCACCAGATCGGCAGATGAATCTGCTTGACCGTACGCCTCTGCTTGCGAGGCTTACGACTCTCGGCCTTCAGCCAGCCCGACAGCTTCTCGGCAAAAGTATCGATCTTGCTTGGTCGATCCGGCACATGAAACTTCGGCTCAATCGTATCGGTCCGAAGGTATTTGCGAATGGTATTCCGGGACAGGCCGGTGCGCCGTGCAATCTCCCGGATCGATAAACCGTCCCGGAAATGCCAGCGCCGGATAACGCTCAAAAACGCCATGTCCAACACTCCTGAATCTCCCGCCCAAAACGAGCAGGATAGCGTTCAAACATGGGTCACTTCTCAGTGGAAAAATCTCCCTGAATGGAGTGAACCCCTGGGACTGGACCAGCGAGGAAGAAAAGCTGATACGCTCTGTGGGCCTTGAATGGAGAAGGTCCATGTCACCAAGAGGTCCCTACCGCCGTCACTCGATGCAGTTCAAGCTGCAGCTTTGCCAGGACATCCGCAATGGCGCCATCGGGCGCCGAGACGCGCAGCGCACCTATAGAGTTTCCGCCAATCTCATCCAGCTCTGGCTGTCCCAGTTCGATCGTGGCGAACTCAATCAGGAAGAAGCCGAAGCAAGCGTCGTTGCGGAATACGAGGGCCGCATTGCAGCTCTTGAGCGCAAGGTCGGGCAACTGACCATGGAACTGGACATGGCCAAAAAAACGCCGCGCCCCTCTCCAGGACCCGTCAACGAGAACTCATCGATTGTCACCGGCCCGCGCATTGCTCCATCAGGCGGGGATGCCAAATGATCGGTCTTCCACGGAGTACATTCTATTACCGCCCCAACAAGTCCAGCGGGATCGCAGATACGGAAGTGGTCGAGCTGATAGAGGCCATTCAGGATGATCTGCCTGGCTATGGCTATCGTCGCATCACCCACGAATTGCACCGCCGCGGTCATAGGATCAATCACAAAAGGATCGCCAGGATCATGAGGGAGAACGGATTGGGGATTAAGCCGCGAAAGCGGTTCGTGAAAACGACCGACAGCGCTCATACCTCGCCGATCTACCCGAACCTATACCGCAACATCATCCCGGAGCGGCCTGATATGGCATGGGTAGCTGATCTGACCTATATCCGCCTTGCACGCGGCTTCTGCTATCTCGCGGTCATTCTCGATGCGTGCAGCCGTAAGGTGGTCGGCTATGCCTTGTCCAGGCAGATCGATACGTCGCTGACCCTGGCAGCGCTGCAATCTGCATTGGAAAACAGAAAACCACCTCCCGGGTGCATTCACCATTCGGACCGCGGCTGCCAATACGCAAGCGAGCGGTATCGCAATGAGCTTGAAGCCGCCGGACTGCGGGGCTCGATGAGCGCCATCGGCAATCCTTATCATAACGCGCAGGCCGAGAGTTTCATGAAAACGCTCAAGGTCGAGGAGGTCTATCTCTGCGAATACGAAACCTTTACCGATGTCGTCGACAGGTTGCCAAGGTTCATCGAGGAAATCTACAATACCCGAAGGCTCCACTCCGCCCTTGGCTATCGCTCACCAGAGGAATTTGAAACCCAACTCGCCCAACAGGCGGCTTAGTTTGGAACGCTGCGCTGGTCCAGTCCCAGGGGTTCACTCCAGAACCGGGTCACTTCTCAGCGGAAATCAACACTGAACCGCCAATCCCAGCCGCGCCACCTCCGGCTTGCCGTTCACAAAATCAATGTCGGAAAAACTCAGGCTCCAGCGCCCGATCAGATCTCCATTCGAAAGACCAAAACCCATAAAACCACTCCTTCTACCGGAGTGGAACGACATTCCCCGCCAAGTCAGCCGTCAACGCCATCCGCCGTGTTCCCACAACGTTCTTCAACTTGGCCAAAATCGCAGCTTCGGGCCGACTGGGCCTATAAGGGCAGTCAGTGCACGGTCTCTGCGGCTTGCCGGATTTGGCGCAAGCTCGACTGCGATGTCGGCTCCTTCCGGAGCAACGCCCCGCGCCAGACCAACGACGGGGCGCTACGAGCGGATGCGACGCGAGACGGTGGAAGCCAAAGAGGCGCGCGCCGCCGAGGAACTCAAGAACCGGCGCGAGCGGACCGCTTTCACTGCTGACAAGCAGCGCTATCTCGGCCGCCAGATCGAATTCGATCTTCCCGCCCCGATCACTGTCGACAGACGTGTCATCCGTTCGGTCCGTATCCGCTACGGCGTCGGGTTGGACTTCCTTGGCAACCTGTCGAACCATCCTCTTGTCGAGGAGCCGATCCAGGAAGTGGACGGAAATATGAGGACGGCAAAGGAGCGCACGACGACTGACGGGTGTCAACGGCGGAGCAAAACCAGGCCGTTGGGCGGCGCAAAAGTAGGCCACTTGGCGCCGCAAGCGGGGAACGGCGGGAGGGCGTAGCCCGACTAGAGTTTCCCGCTTGCGGCGTCGGCTATTTTCGTGAGGGCTTCAGCCTGCCTTTCGGGCGCGGCTTTGGGCGAGACGGTAGCTTTCGCCGTTCATCTCGAGGATGTTGACGTGGTGGGTGATGCGATCGAGCAGTGCGCCGGTCAGACGCTCGGAGCCCAACGTCTCCGTCCATTCATCGAAAGGCAGATTGCTGGTGATCAGCGTCGCGCCGCGTTCGTAACGCTGCGAGATCAGCTCGAACAGCAGTTCCGCCCCGGTCTTGGAGAGCGGCACGAAGCCCAGCTCGTCGATGATGAGGAGCTTGTAGGTAGCCATCTGCTTCTGGAAGCGCAGAAGACGCCGTTCGTCGCGAGCCTCCATCATCTCGCTGACGAGAGCGGCGGCCGTGATAAAGCCGACTGCCAAGCCCTTCTGGCAGGCGGCCAGACCGAGACCGAGGGCGACATGAGTTTTGCCCGTGCCACTGGGGCCGAGCGCGATGACGTTCTCGCGGCGCTCGATCCATTCACAGCGCGCCAATTCCAATACCTGCATCTTGTTGAGCTTCGGAATGGCGGTGAAGTCGAAGCTGTCGAGGCTTTTGACGACCGGGAACTTCGCCGCCTTGATACGGCGTTCGACCTTGCGGCGGTCCCGCTCGATCATCTCCCGCTCGGCAAGACGAGCAAGGTATCCGACATGGTCCACGCCTTCGGACGCGCATAGCCGGGCCAGCTTCTGGTGCTCGCGCTGGAAGGTCGGCAGCTTGAGGGTCTTGAGGTAATGGGAAAGCAAAATCGCAGGGGGATTGTCAGGCGCTTCGGCGCTCATGCCGCTTCTCCTGCATCCGATGACAGGAGGCGCATGTATGCCTTCGCCGACGTCGTCTCGACCGTCGCCCTTGGCAGGTAAGGATAGATGGACAGGTCCAGCCGTGGCGGCCGGCGCTCCACCCGACACAGGAGAAGATGCTTGACGGCGTCGAAGCTGATCGCGCCGAGTTGGAGGGCCTGCTTCACCGCCCCGTGCAGATCGACGAGATCGAAGCTTTCCAGCAAACGCAGCACCTGCACATACTCACGGCGGCCCTGCTTGGCCATACGTGCTTCCATCAGGCGGCGCAGCGTGGCGAACTCTTCGGGCAATTCCCATCCCTGAAGAGGGGCGGCCTGATCCAATGCATTGATCTTCTGCTCGATCAGCGGCAGGTAATGGATGGGATCAAAGACGACGTCTTCCCGTTCCCAGCTCCGGGGATGACGAGCAATGATCTCGCCGCGGCAGCCGATCACCACCTCGTCGACATAACCCCGGACCCAGACTTGCCTGTGGCCATAGGCGACCGGAACAGAGTAGTCGTTGGTCTTGTAGCGGACCAGGGATTGCGCCGTCACTCTGGCGCTGGCCTGGTCACAGGCATCGAACGGCGAAGCCGGCAATGCGCGCATGGCGGCGAGATCGCGCTGCAGCCGCTCTCCGATCGTCTCGCTCTCGCCGCGCAGCCTGTCGTGCTGGCGCTTGCGGCACTGCTCTTCCAGCCAGGTGTTGAACACATCCCATGTCGTGAACCGTGGGATCGGAACCATGAAGTTGCGACGAGCATAGCCAACGAGGCCCTCGACATTCCCCTTGTCGTTGCCCTTGCCGGGGCGACCGTAGCGATCCCGGATCAGGTAGTGGGACAGGAAGCCGCTGAACAGCGCCGCTCGCTTGCGCGTGCCGTCGGGCAAGATCTTGACCACCAGGCAACGATCATTGTCGTAGACGATCGATTGCGGCACGGCCCCGAAGAAGGCGAACGCATGGATGTGGCCATCGACCCACGCCTCAGCCACCGCAGCGGGATAGGCTCGCACATAGCAGGCGTCGCTATGCGGCAGGTCGAGCACAAAGAAACGGGCTTTCTGCTCGACACCGCCGATCACCACCATCGCCTCGCCGAAGTCCGCCTGTGCATGGCCGGGCGGATGCGACAGCGGCACGAACATCTCCTGGCAGCGCTGCTCTCGCTCGCGCATGTAATCCTTGATGATCGTGTAGCCGCCGGTGAACCCGCATTCGGCACGCAGCCGGTCGAACACTCGCTTGGCCGTATGGCGCTGCTTGCGCGGAACCGTCAGGTCCTCATCCAGCCAATGATCGATGGTCGAAACAAATGCATCCAGCTTCGGACGTCGGATCGGTGACCGGCGCTGATAGCCGGGAGGAGTCGAATACGACAGCATCTTGGCAACGCTGTCGCGCGATATGTTGAAATGCTTCGCTGCCTGACGCCGGCTCATCCCTTCCGAGACGGCCAGGCGAACCTTCAGATAAAGTTCCACGGTGTAGATCCCCTGTCCCTCCTGCGTTCAATGCAGAAGGGAAATAGGTGGCCGGATTTTACTCCGCCCGCGGCCGGACTATCCCGCCGCTACCGTGGCCGGTTTTTGCACCGCCGCTCTCAGACGGGGGACGCTACGGCGCCAGGCTCCACATCGGCGAAGCCTTTGTCTCGGAGATCGATCTGCGGAAATGAACAGGAAGCATCATGTCCGTTTGGCGGGTTCAATCCGCGCAGGATCCCAATATCGGCGTCATCGTCTTCACATGTTCGTCGATGCGTTCGAGCACCTTCCCCGGAATGACCGCGCGTTCGGGCAGCTCCCACCAGGTGGCGTTTACCCGCTCGACAATCTCAATGACTGCTTCTTTAATCGGGCATTGAGGTCAAGCTCCAATCTTCTCTTCCACTGCGTTTCGTCTTGGGCGGGTCACGCTTCTTTTCGTGGTCGGCGTACCGGCGCGAGCCGGAGCTGCCACAAGCATTGGTCGGATCGGGTCGGGGTGCCTTGCTTTCAGACGCGCTATGATGCGCAGCAGACATTTGCGGCTTGGCCCCGGCTCCCTCGTCCGCACCGGACGAACTGCAACGACGAGCTGGTTTTCCTGGTAGGCGAACACATCGTCAGGCGAGCGCCTCCTTCTCGACGTTGCAGAACAGAGTGCCATCGGTCCACATGGCATGGAGCAGGACAGCAAGCTTCCGCGCCACGGCGACCATTGCGCGTTTGCGACCCTTCCGGCGCGCCAGCCGGGCACCAAAGCTGCGCAGCGATGAAGGCTGGCCGCGGCCGTTCATGATCGTGTTGGCCGCCATGAACAACGCCGACCGAACTTCGACATCTCCGGCCTTGGATATGTGGCCTGGATTGTCCTTTTCTCCAGACTGGTAGCGTCTGGGGGTAAGCCCAAAATGGGCAGCCACCGTCTTCGAGCGTCGGAAGCGCTTAGGGTCATCCACTGCTGCCTTGAAGGTCAGCGCAGCGACAAAGCCGACGCCCGGCGCGGACATGAGCAGCTGGCAAATCGGATCATCATGCGCGATGGACCTGACGCGCTTATCGATCTCGAGAAATACGCGGTAAAGGTGACTGCGGGCATCCAGCAGCGGACCAAGCGCTTCGGCCAGCGCGGGATCTGCAATCACAGCCTGGCGCGCCATATCGTCGAACCGGGCATGATAGATCTGCGCCGGCAGTTTGAAGCCATAGACCTTGAGCAGGCCACGTACCTCGTTTTCGAGGTCGATGCGCCGCCGCAACAGCGCTTTGCGTGCCGCCAGCAGCGTCTTCAGCCGTTGGCTCTCAAGGCTCTTCACATGCACCTCGCGGTACCAGCCGGTGCGCAGGATTTGGGCAATGCCGCGTGCATCATTCCGGTCGGTCTTGTTGCGCAGGCTCGACAGGGTCGTCTTCACCTGCCGGGCTTCCATCACGACAACGCGGAAGCCTTCGGCCCGCAGCCCCGCCGTCAGCCACGGTGTGAGGTTGCCGGTCTCCAGCGCAACGCCATCAACATGCTCGGAAAAGCTTCGTATCGCGTCGGCAATCTCATCGATCTCCGAGGCAACTTCACGTTCAAGGCATACCTTGCCCTGCTCGTCGATAATGCACAGCGACGACGACCGCAGGCCAACGTCAACACCAACATAATGTCCCATCATAGTCTCCCTGCTTCTCAGTGGTCCAAAAGACCAACAATTATATCAGGGAACCCGCCTCATGCTCAGAGCGAGCCCGATTACCTATGCTTTCAGAACCGCGGGTTCCGCCAGCTTCGCGCGATTGGCGAAAGCCTTCCAGCGGGGCGCTGTCAGCGCCTTGAAGGATCTCTCGCCGCCGAGCGACAGCGCCAAAGTGTCAGCCGGGATATAGGGCACGGTTGATAGCACGTCGTAGATCGGGGAGAGTTTGGGCTTGTCGCTATTGCCGGGATAGATCAGCGACCAGTTCTTGAGGTGCATGTCGCCATTGCCCGTGATCACCGTCAAAGCCAGGCGGCGCACGAATTCGAGCGCGGCGGCTGGCGAAACCGCCATGCCCAGCGCCGAGGCGATATCGTGATAGGCCGCACCCTCGTATTTGCGCGCTGGATAGATGCCGAAGACCTGGGCGAAATCCTCGATATGGATGCGCGCGCCTTCGGGTCCGCGATCGAAGCGTTTGACGAGAAGAACCTTGCCATCGGACAGCGTGTCGAACTCTTCCGGTATGCCTTCGAAATCAGACTTCTCGACGAGTTCGCGCTCCGGTACGTCCATACCGATTGCCGCCGCCAGCGCCAGGTTTGCGAACTCATTCTCCGAAACCCCCGGGAACGAGGTCGAAGGGAACTTGGCGATGTATTGGCCCTGCCCGTCGCCCAATGGCAGGGTCAGGCCGCCGCCCTTGCCGGTGTTCTTCATTACAGACAGCTTCATCTGCACGCCTGCGAGAGAAAACCGCGCCTTTGGTTTGCCGTGTCCGGAATGTTCGGCGACGATAGTCGTGCCGTCGCTCGGCAGGACGCGGACAGCGCCTGGCAGGTCCGCGCCGAGGGCGGCGAGAAGGTCGAAATCGTTGCCGGCACGCACACTGCCGGCGTGGTGCTTTTCCATCGCTTCGCGCAGCTTGTCTTCTGGAAGAAGATTGGCGAAGAAGGCCGGCAGGGTGCCGGCAAGCGGTTTTGGGTCCTTGCGCAATCCGCCGGCCGCGGCTCGGAAGGACAGGCTGAGAACCGGAAAGCCGCCCGTTGCACGATAGGCCTCATCGAAGCTGAAGGCGTTGAAATCGCCCGGCGTCCTGACGATCGTTCCGACCTTGACGTCGGTCAGCAGAACATCGAGTGAGGGAATGGACTTCGGGGCCTTAACGGTTTGAGCCATGATCGCTCTCGTCCGGCTGAGTCAGGAAGGCAGGAAGGTCGTCTTCGTCGCTCGGCCGCAGCAGCGCGTTGACCGCAGGCACCATGGACAGCGGTATCAGCATCATCTCGAGACCAAGGGCGCGCGCGATGTTGACCAAGGTCGTGGCGCGGGCGGCAGCGGTGCCCGTCTCGATGTCGCGATAACGAGGGCGAGAGATGCCGGCGAGGTCCGCGACCTGCTCTTGTGTCATTGCCGAACTCAGCCGGGCTTGCTTCAGCAGAAGGCCGATTTCTCGCAGTGCATCAGATTCAGATTGCATAATGATCTCCTAACAGATCAACTCCGCCGACAAGGAATCGTATAGGGATCATTTCTGTTGTTGTCAATTAGGATGATCTGGCCACGGATCATATAGGATAGAAGAGATACGGAAACAGATCATCGACGGGCGACGGTGACTTCGTGCAACCCGGCAGATTCGACGGGTTGACCAGCCGTGCACGCTCTCCCACTCTCCTGGCACTGCTGAAGGAGGCACGAAGTGGAGAGCAACGACGGATGGCGCGTGGCACGCGAGCCCAACCTGCTTCAACGACTAAGGGCAAGGCGCGCCATGCAAGCCTATGAAAAGGCCCGCGTGCCTTATGACCAACTGGCCCGCCAGATTGAGACGCTCGAAGCGGAAAGGGAGGCGATGGTGCTTGCGATTGCGGCCCGCGTCAGGGCTGGGGAGACCATTGACCGCCGTTCTGGAGAAGAGCTGCTGCGATATAACAAGCTGTTCGCCGATCTCGAAAGACCGTGGGAAAAGGCCGAGGCGAACATGAAGAAGGCGCACGCGGCAGTGACAGAACTGCTGGATGAGCTGGGGTTCGAGGATGTTTCCGGGGTGGCCCCGGAGGACAAGGATTGATTGCCCGCTGACCGTGGCGCCGGTGCATTTTTTCGCTCAGCGGCGGATCGGGCGGCGCGCTCCGGCTTCAGCGAGGCTTTCCACAATGTCGGGCCAGGCTGGGTATGTTTCGACCAGATTGTCCATGAACTCCAAGTCCCGATCGATCCGGGCAAGAGCCTGCGCCCGCCAGGTGTCGTTATAGCTGATGCTCATCAGCGCGGCGCTTTCCATCACATCGATGTCCGGCGGCAGCTTCTCCATTACGGCGGTCACGAGGCCCGCCCATTGCTGCAACAGCAAGGCAGGACCGGGATCGGCGCGTTCCTTCAGCTTTTCGCCAAGCAGGCCGATCAGGGCCAGGAAGCGCGTTGGCCAGTCTTCTGCGCGCAATTCGTCGACCAGTTCGTCAACGCTATGACGGATGGCTTCGGGAAGGTGCTCGTAGAGCGATGTCACATTCCAATCCTCCAGGTCTGCCGATATACTACCGGTCGGTCCCCTATTCGCCCTTCGGAGCCGAATAAAACTCGACATACATGCGCACCGCGCCGAGCGGCTCGACCTCGTGCAACTGTTCCGGGACCACGACGCCCGGCGTTCCGGGCGTCAGCGTCGTCTGCGAGGCGGGTTCATAAATCCGGTAGATGAGCTCACCCTCGAGCACGTGGATCAACGCCCATGTTCCGGCCTTGGTGCTGTGTTGACGGCGTAGCGCGGCCGGCAACGTCGCCTCCGTGAATTCTGGGGAGCGACTGTAGGCGACCATGCCCTCCGGCAATCCTGTCATCACCCTTCCTCCATCAGTTTGACCTCTACTCAGCGCACGACCAACACTGGTACCGGACTATGCGCCAGAACTTCGGAGGTCTGGCTGCCGAGAAGCAGCCGGCCGATACCCCTGCGTCCGTGCGAAGACATCGCGATCAGACTGCAATCGCGATCCTTGGCAGCAGCGATGATCGCCTCCGCAGGCTGCGCGTCGGGAACATGCAGGGTTTCGGCGTCAACACCGAGCTTGTCTGCAGCTACCTTCGCGTCCGCGAGGACTTTGCCGGCAGCTTCCTTCTGGCCGGCGTCATACTCGGCCATTTCGTCCGGCCCCGGAACCCACCCGGGTCCGGCGGCGCCGGCATAGATGGGAAAGCGCTCGGTCACGGTGACGATGGTCAACCTTGGCTTCGAGACTTTTGGCCAGCGACAGGCCGTGATCGACGCCTTTCTGCGCCACGTCCGAACCATCGGTCGAGATGAGAATGTGCTTGTACATGCCTTACGTCCTTTCGGTTGGAGACGCTCGCCGATGCTTGGTGAACCAAAGTCAGCCAATGGGATTGCTGGTGGCTGAATAGGTCCAGGGGTTTACCAACTGCACGCCGAGCGGCAAGAAATCCGCGACATTGCACGTCGCGACGGCCAGCCCATGGGTCAGCGCTGTCGCCGCGATCATCGCGTCGGCGGTCGGTCGTTTCTGCGCCGTGGGCAGCGTGCCTGCGGCAAGCGCGGCTTCACGCGAGAAGTCGAGTACGCGCCCGTCGAAGACAGGGAGTACGATTTTGTCGAGCCAGCGGGTCAGATCGCGGGCGAATTCGGGATCGCGCCCTTCCTCACGCTGAATGCCGAACCTGATCTCCATCAGCGTCACCGACGAGATGAAAGCCTCGCCGATATCGTAGTCGCGCAGAAAGAGGCGGAACGCCTCGTCCTGACGGTCGGGACGGCGCGCCGCCGATACGACATTGGTATCGAGCAGGAGCGCCATCAGAACTCGACATCCCTGCCTTCGAAGCTGGTCCGATCGGGAAGGAAGTCCTTGTCGTCAGCCGCCTGCGGGTCACGCAGCGACTCGAGAAGGCTGGCCGAGCGCTTCCAGTTCGCGGCGAATTCGGCGTAGCGCACCAGAACATAGGCCTCTTCGCCATGATCGGTGATGACGACGGGTTGCTGGTCTGCTGCTTTCTTGGCCTTGCTCGGATTCTGGTTGAACGCGGCGCTCGTCATATAGGACATTCGCATGGCTCACCTTATCTAGTATCTTTCGCAATAAATATACTACATTGGCGTCGATCACAAGGTCGTTGGGGCCAGCATTTGGACCGGAGCACTCCCGAGCGGTTACTATGTCAGGAGCGTTTGGGTCTGGTTGCGAGCGGGCCAGCCGTCCTCGACATGGTCCCGTCCCTGAGCAAGGCATGGGCGACGGCCATCACAACGTGACCTGCTATGAGCGCGATGAGAATCCATACGAGGCGGCCGTGCAGCGCGGTGCCTGCGGCGAGCATCCATTCGGTTTTGTCGGATGCTGCGGGAACGACAGGGAGTCCGGCGGTAGACCATCCGTTACCATCACCGTAGATCCGGAGCACTGCGATCCCAGGAACAGCCACGGTGAGACCATCCAGCAGGATGTGGGACGGCACCTACGGCTCGGCCTTCAGGCCGTGATGTCGTGGGCGGCGGGAGATGCTGAGCAATCCCAAGGCCGCCCCCACGATTGCCACGACGAGGATAGCGAACGAGGATCATAGGCGGTCCTTGTCCGATGAGGAAGGGTCCGACCGGTGCGCCACGATCGCCATGGCCAAATTAGCAGTTGGCCGATCAACCCGTGGCGAGACGGATTGTCGGGCCACATGCAGCTGCCGATGCGATAACTTGGCGACATGGATTTATTTCGCGAGCTGTTCGGTTCGCGCTGCCGCGGCAGTGAAGCCGGTTAGGGAGACCTTGAACTCGACGGCTTCGCTGCCCGAGGCTGCGCCTCTGGCGGTGACGAGCAGGGTCGTGCCCTTCTTGAGGGCGTCGGTTGCGATGGTTGGGAATTTGACCGGGATGATGCAGCCGGTGGGAACGCAGGTGGTGAAGCGAGCGCCCTGGCCGAGCTGCTGGTCGTCGACTCTGAGGTTGACGGTTTCCTGGATGTCGAGGCCGAAGGGCATGACGAGGACGCCGGTGGTCGTACCCTCTACAGGTCCCCTCAGCTCGATGGCGAACACCTGCTGCCCGGTCTGGTTGTTGCCCTGGGCCTGGGACATTGTACAGAACTTCTGGTTGTTCTGAATCGCGCAATTGACCGTCCAGTCGCCAAAGCTCTCGGTGATGGAACTGGCACCGTTCGGCAGGGTGACGGTGGCGCCCGCCGGCGCAGCGCTGGTGGTGCCCGATGTGTTGGCTTGCGCGACCTTGATGGCTTCGGCCAGCCCCTCGCTCTGGATGGTTGCCCCGGTCGCAATAGCGTGGGTTTCGTTCAGGAGTGACTCCAGGGCGGGATCGACCGCGCCCTCCGGCGGTCGCATTTATGCGGTCGAAGAAGTTCGGACCGGTGACCTGATTAAACGCTGGCTTGTCGTGCGTTCGGCTGATCGTAAACAAGCCGGTGAAGCACCGCCCTTAAACAGCAGAGCCCTGATTGTTCGGTCAAAATTCGTACAGCCTGGCGGGATTCTCGCACAAGATCTGACGTAGCGCCGCAGGATCGGCCCAGCGGAATAGCGCATCTAGTAAGTCAGCGGCGTGTGGTGGATCCCGATCAAAATAGGCAACATGCGGCCAGTCAGAGCCCCATACGACTTTTGTTGGGGCCGCATCGGCTATGCGGCGGGCAACAGCGTCAATGTCTGTGAAGGGCGCGCCGTCGGATGAAAGCCGGTCTGCGCCGCTCAGTTTGCACCAGACGCTATTGGTAGCAAGCAGGTCCAGAAAGCGTCCGAAGTCTTCTGTCGCCAAATCGTCGGGGAGAGCCCGGCCGAGATGATCGACGACGAGAGTCACGCCTAATGCCAAATATCTGTCGAGGTCAGCCAATAGATCACGAAAGTGGATGAACAGCTGCAGATGCCAGCCTAGCTTGCGTAGGCGCGGCGCGAGCCGTTCGGCATCGGCTAGGGTAGCCCCTCCGACATATTTCAGGCCGGCACCGCTCCTCAGCAGATTTAGCCGTGCCCCCTTGAAACCGGCGGAACTGAGAGTCGAAAGGGTCGTGTCACTTTCAGAGCCATCCAGCACAGCAATGCCGCGCAACCGACACGAGAATTGCTGAATGGCGGACAGCGTAGCCGAATTATCGGCACCATAGGCCGTTGGCGTCACAACAACCGCGCGCTCAAGTCCCAGCGTATTGAGGTGGTGGATGACGTCGCTCGCGGCCAGATCGACCGAGTCGTAGCTGCGGTCGGCCGCTAGAGGGAAGGCAGACTGGGGGCCTAGAACATGAACATGGCAATCGCAGGACCCGATGGGCGCGCGCGTTGCACCGAGACGAGGCGGCGGTGGCGGACGTCCTATTCTCATCGTGACGTGACGCGGTCTTTCGCTGCAGGCGTTGTCCGACGCCGCGTACGCGCTTCCTTATCAGCGACGCTCGCGCTAGCGGCAAGATTGGCGCTCTGCTTGGCGATGACGCGCTCGGCAGTGCCGTTGAGGTGCTGTGCGATGACCGTGCACAGGCGATCGGCGTCCCGGTCCAGGGCTGCTTCCGTCAACGTCTTGTGCTCGGCAAGAACGTCGCGGCGCAGGCCCGCCATCTCGGCGTTCTGGTAGATGCGATTAAGCCGGCGATAGCGTTCCGATTGATCGAACAGATTATCGTGGAAGCGCAGGAGCCATTCGGAATCGCAGGCGGCTATGAGGGCGCGGTGGAAGTCGCGATGACGAGCACTCCAGTCCTCTTTTCCTTCGCCCGCCGCTTCGTCGTCGAAATATTTGGTTTTAACCAACCGGTGGAAGGCGGCCACTACGCCCGCTTCCCACTCGGTGTCACCTAGCTCAACCGCGCGGCGCAGTGCCAGTTGCTCGATCTGGACGCGAACAAAGGTGATATCCCGCAGCTCACGCACGGAAACGCCCGCAACGCGGAAGCCGCGCTGCTCTTCGAGCTCGACCAGACGTTCGGCCGCGAGTTTCGAAAGCGCCTCGCGCGTCGCGCTCGGCGAGACGTTGAACCTCTTGCTCAACTCGACGATGTGCAGCTTGCTGCCTGGGATCGCCACTCCGTCAATGATCATCGCGCGCAGTTCGTGATATACATACGAAATCAGTGTTCGGCGCGCGTCGCGATCAGGGGACATCGATCGATGTTCCACGCAAACCCTCCCAAGGGCTGTTTCTGGGGAACATAGCCCCACCAAATTATGCAAAAATAGTTTTTGATGGACAAAATGTCAATCAATATTTCAAAATAGCGCAGTCGATCAACAAGGAAACATCATGCCGTATCAGCAGATTGAGGACACCGAAATCCATTACCGGATGTCGGGCTCGGGACCGGCGCTACTGCTCCTACACTCGCTGGGTGGATCCGTTGCGTTGTGGGATGACGTCACGCGGACGCTGAGCAAACGCTTCACAGTCGTGAGCTTCGACGCTCGAGGTCACGGCGACAGTCCGGCGCGAGGCGAGATTTCGGTGCAACGCTTTGCTCGCGACGGGGCGTTGCTCTGTGCAGCTCTGGGCATTGATCGGTTCATACCGGTTGGGCTGTCGATGGGCGGTCACGCGGCCATGCAGATCGCTCTTGATACGCCGGCCCGGGTGCGAGGAGTGATCATCGCCGACAGCTCGGCTGGTGGTCGCCCCGGCGGTGCCGCCCGCGTCGCGCAGGCCGCAGCGCGAATAGCTGAGATCGGCGCCGATGCCTATGCAGTGGAGTATTCGCGAAGCCGGCTTGCCAAGGCCGCATCCGAGGCAGCGGTGAGGGCCTTCGCTGATTTGTCCCGTCCAACCATTCCCGATGTCTTCTTACTCCAGTTGACGTCGATCCAGAGTCAGGACTGGACAGCGCGCTTAGGCGCCATTCGCGCACCGACTCTGGTGATCGTGGGCGACGAAGATTCAAGTACGCCTGTCGCTGAAGCGGCGCGCCTGCGCGACATGATTGCCGGTGCAAATATGGCCGTCATCGAGGGCGCTGGACATCTTTCGGTGATCGACAAGCCGGAAGCATTTGGGACACTCGTCGCCAACTTCGCAAGCAGTATCGTTTGACACCTTCGGCCGGGCCGGCCGCTAGATGCCGGCCGTGCCCAGCCAGTCGGCACTCATCTTTTCGGCGATCATGATCGTCGGAATGTTCGTATTTGCCGCGGGAAGTGTCGGCATCACCGAGGCGTCGCAGATGGACAGCCTATCGATGCCCTTCACCCGGCCAGAGCTGTCCGTGACGGCAAGCGCGTCATCGGCCGCCCCCATCTTGCATGTACCGGCAGGGTGCCAGACGCCCGCGGCGGCGCGCATGATGTAATTTTGCATGACGGCCGGCTGCGCCAGCAGATCGTCGACACGGGTCGAGGCGATAAGGCTCCTGATCAGCAGTGGCCGCAACCAGTTGATGTCCAAGGCCCGCCCGAGAACGTTCATCAGGAGACGGTTCTTCCATGTGCGAGCGGATGTGCGCCTGACGCGACGATCGTAGACGGCAGGGAAGGGGTCTGTCAGCAGTTTCCCGACCCGCGGGCCCTTCATAAGGCGAATCGCAGTGACAGCGCCGCGCGCCAGCCGGTCGCGATCGGCCGCCACATCGAGCATGTTAAAGTCAACTTCCGGCATCACTTGCGGGTCGAGAGAGGGGATCTCAACGCGACCAGTCGAGAGCGGTTTGTTCAGCCATACGAAGAAGAGGGCAAGCCGCTGCCCGACGGCATGCCAGCCGGACCGGACAGACACCGCCATATACATGTCTGACCGCGGCGCACCGGGCGCCTCCGACGAAAATCTGAAGCACAGTTCTCCCGGACGATCTGGCCTGGGTCTTGCAACGCCTCCGGCGTGATGCAGATAGCCGGAAAAGGTGAGGCCAGGATGTTCACGCAAATTTCGACCGACGCCCGGCATGTCGCGAACGACGTTGCGGCCCACGCGCTTAAGGACCTCGGCAGGCCCGAGACCCGATCGCATCATGATGGCCGGCGTCTGCAAGGCGCCGGCGCTGAGGACGATTTGCCGACCATTCAGCTCGGTGCCGTCGGCCAGTCTGACGCCGACGGCGACATGGTCACACAACAGCACCTGATCTACAAGCACGTTGGTCTTGATCTCGAGATTGGGCCGCTGGCGGACCGCATCATCGAGATAATTAAATGCGACGGCTTCGCGGCGACCGTCGATGTTGGAGATTGCAGACGAGAAGTAGCCATCGATGAAAGTGCCATTCTGGTCGCCGATATCGGTGAACCCAAGGTCTTCGAGGTCCGCTGCTACGGCTTTGGCCAATGGCTGCCACCCGGCTTTGGGAATACGCCGTATAGGGATCGGGCCGTCGTTCCCATGCAGGGGGCCCGTATAGTCGAGGTCACGCTCCAGGCGCCGGAAATAGGGTAGGACCGCAGCCCAGTTCCAGCCGTTCGCGCCGAGTTGTGCCCATTCGTCGTAATCTGCTGGCAGACCGCGATTGGTGACCTGCGCATTGACCGTGGAACCGCCACCGATCACGCGACCCTGCTCGTAGAATCGTGGTGCGGTGGCGGCGGTCTGTCTCGCCTTCATTTGCGGCCATAGATAGGCTGGTTGCAGCCCCGCCATCGGGTCCGCCGATTGAATTGAGGCGGGCGCCGAGGCGCGACGGATGTCCGGGCCGGCCTCCAGTAGCAGGACGCGCCGCTTGCTGTCAGACGACAGCCGGTTGGCCAGTACAGATCCGGCAGAGCCGCCACCCACGATGATGTAATCAAACATGACAGGACCTCCAGGTTCCCTCCGATCTGCCTGAATCATATTATGGCTGCAAGAAAAATATTTATTGACTCAAAAACGATCTCGTAGCCAAAGTCGTCACGATCCGATACAGCCTTTATCGTTGTTGAGGAGGGGGAGGGGATTTGAACGTGATCGCAAAGCTAGAGCGGCCCGTTTCGGCAGATGGTCGCGTGGCGCAGCCGACTGCCTCGGCTGGTCGTGTCCTGCAACTGGATGCAGTTGCCAAAACCTACCCGACTGTCGGCAGGGGTACGATCAGAGCCGTTGACAGTGTCACCGCCGAGTTCAGCGCGGGCGAGTTCGTCTCGATCCTGGGCCCATCTGGCTGCGGCAAGAGCACCCTTATGATGATGATCGCCGGGTTGCTGCTCCCCAGCGAGGGGCGCATCGTCCACGCAGTGGCCGATGGAGATGAAAACCGCTTCGGCATCGTCTTCCAGGATGCCATTCTGCTACCGTGGCGAAACGTGCTCGGCAATGTCGAGCTTCCGGGAGAGGTCCGCAAGGTGTCGCGGTCCGCTCGCCGCCAGAAAGCGCTCGATATGATCGAGTTGGTCGGCCTGAAGGGCTTTGAGGACAAATTTCCCAATGAGCTGTCGGGTGGCATGCAGCAACGAGTTGCTATCGCCCGTGCGCTGACGCTGGACCCGTCATTGCTGCTCATGGATGAGCCGTTCGGCGCGCTCGACGCGATGACCCGCGATCAGATGAACCTGGAACTTCAGCGTATCAGCCTGCAGACGGGAGCCACTGTGGTCTTCGTTACGCACTCAATTTCGGAAGCGGCGTTCCTGTCGGACCGCGTGATGGTGATGACGGGGCGTCCCTCGACGGTCAAGGAGATCGTGCGGATAGATATCCCGCGGCCGCGCCCTATCGACCTGCTGTCCTCGGATCTGCTGGGTCGACATATCTCGCACATCCGAGCGATCTTTGACGAAGGTGCCAAACACGCATGAGCGTCTCAACTGAAAATGCCAGCCGCCCCGTGTTGCTTGGCCTGCTGCCGAACTGGCTACTCTCCACTCTGGTTGTCATCGCCCTGATTGGTGTCTGGCACGTATCCACATTGGCCTTCGCGGTGCCGGCCTATCTTATCCCCACACCTGCGAGTGTCGGTGCCAAGATTATCGCCGACCTGTCGAGCGGTGCCATCGTGCCCCACTTTATGCTGACGTTGACCGAAGTACTGATCGGATTCGCGATTGCTGCGGTGCTCGGTGTGGGCATAGGAACGATGCTGGGCCTGATGCCGAAGGTGAACCGCGCGCTCTATCCGATAATTCTGGCGTTCCAGACGGTCCCGAAGGTGGCGTTGGCGCCGCTGTTCCTGATCTGGTTTGGCTTTGGTATCACGTCCAAGATCGTCACCGTTGCAACGATCGTGTTTTTTCCGATCCTGGTGAACGTTGTCGTCGGCCTGAGCACCGTCGACGCCAGACGCATCCTGCTCATGCGCTCGCTTCGAGCTTCGCCGTTGCAAACCTACTTCAAGGTACGCTTCCCTAGCTTGCTGCCGTTTCTGTTCGCCGGGCTCGAAGTGGCGATCGTCTTCTCGGTTACTGGCGCAATTGTTGGTGAGTTCATCGGCGCCTCGGCTGGCCTGGGTGCGATCATCGTGCAGCGGCAGGCAATGGCGGACGTCGAGGGCGTGTTTTCCGTGCTGTTCTTCATGTCGGCCATGGGGCTCGGATTGCATGCAATTCTCAAGCTTGTCTCGATGCCGCTGGTTGCCTGGTCGCAAACTGAACGAATCCTGCCGACCTGAAGCAGAGCGGCGCCAAAGAAAATAACGAAGGAGGAAGACATGCATTCTAATTTTGTGCGACAGTTTATTGCGGCATCAGTACTAGCGATCGCAGCTATCGGAACGGCAAATGCCGAGCCGCTGCGTTTTATCCAGGGCGCGCCGCCATCTGTGTCGATGGTGGAATTCTACGTTGCGCAAGAAGCTGGCTTCCTGGCCACGGCTGGTCTTGAGCCCGATGTGAACTATGCCCAGAACGGCGCCGTCGCGACCCAACTGGTCGCGTCTGACCACGGCGATGTCGGCCTGATCACGCTCGAGCCCTACGTTGCCTCGTTCGATAAGGGAATGGGAGGCAAATTCATCGCGACGATTGGCGATCAGAACCTGTTCTATGTCGGCGTACCGGTCGACAGCGACATCACCACGTTCGCCCAGCTCGAAGGCAAGACCATCGGAGTACTGAGCATGGGCAGCTCCAGCATCTACTACGCTAAGGCGATGGCAAAGGAAGCGGGCTTTACGCTTGCCGATACCTCCTTCGCACCGGTCGGCATGGGCGATTCCGCGTTGAATGCGTTGCGCACGAACCAAGTCCAAGCCTTGGCCCTGCACCGTCCGGCATTCGCCGCGCTCGAGCGCTCTGGCTTTGCCTTCCGCTACTTCAAGGACGATGCTATCTCGGGCTTCAGCAATTACGGCCTGTTCGTGTCGGACGCGACCCTGGCCGGCCAGCGCGACAAGCTGGTGCGGTTCCTCGGTGCTATGCTGAAGGCGGAACTGTTCGTCAAGACCAACCCGGAAGCCGCTCTGCGCATCTACTGGAAGATCCAGCCGGAAGCGAGGCCAGCGGGTGATGAGGCTGCGGCAGTCGAGGTCGGCCTGTCCGAGCTCAACTTCGAACTCGACAACGCCTCGGGCAATGAACGTATCCGTCCGTTCGATGCCGACAGAACGCAGGGCCTGCTGGACGTGCTGAAGTCGGAGGGCGTTGCTTCGGCCTCGATCACCGTAAGCGACATCGTTGATGGCAGCCTGTTCGCCGAGGCAGCGGCCCTGGTCGACCGTGACGCTGTCGTCCAGCTCGCGACCGACTGGAAGAACTGAGGCAAAGATGTATCCCCGACTCGCACTTTTCATTGCTGGCCAAGAGATCGACGCGGGCTTGCCGACGCGGCCGGTGATTAACCCGGCCACAGGTGAGACTGTCGGCGACCTGCCGTTGGCTCAAGCCGGGGATATCGAGCGCGCGGCAGCGGCGGCGGCCGCCGCCTTCGGACCGTGGAAGAGCCAGACCTCATTGGTCCGTGCTCGCGTTTTGCAAGCGATCTCGGCATCCATTCGCAACAAGCAGCGCGACCTGGCGGCGATCCTGACGACTGACCAGGGCAAGCCCCTCGCGGAAGCCGAGATCGAAGTCGGCAACGCTGCCGATGCTTTCGAGTGGATGGCGGAGGAGGGCAAGCGTGTATACGGACGGATCATCCCATCTCGACTGCCCGGCAGTGATTTCGCCGTGCTGCGCGAGCCCGTGGGACCAGTCGCCGCGTTTGCACCGTGGAACTTCCCGGTGGCGCTTTCCTGCCGCAAGATTGCCACGTCGCTAGCTGCGGGCTGTCCGATCGTCATCAAACCAGACGAAGAGACGCCGGGAGCACTGGTCGCGATCGCGCGTCTCATCCACGAACTGGACGTGCCGCCCGGTTTGGTGAACCTCATCTTTGGCGATCCGGAGCAGGTGTCGTCGCAACTGATTGCCGATCCGAGAATTCGGAAGATATCGTTCACCGGCTCCACCTCGGTGGGTCGGCGCCTGGCTGGGCTGGCAGCGCAGCAGCTCAAGAAGATTACGCTCGAACTTGGCGGTCATGCTCCCGTCATCGTGACGAATGACGTCGACGTCGATCGCGTGGTGGAATTGAGTGTAGCGGCGAAGTTCCGCAATGCCGGTCAGATCTGCATGTCGCCCAGTCGCTTCATCGTGGACAACAGTATCAAGGCAGAGTTCGTCGACAAGTTCGCCGCCGCTGCGGCAAAGCTCATCGTAGGAAATGGTGCCGATGCCCAGACTCGCATGGGGCCGCTCGCCAACACACGTCGGGTCGCGGCCGTCGAGGCTCTGGTCGAGGATGCCATCGCCAAAGGTGCGCGCCATGTTACGCCGCATCCCCAGAGTGGAGCTCTGCCGGGTCCGCTCTTTTATCCGCCAGTTGTCCTCGACGACGTGCCCGACACGGCGCGGATGATGCATGAAGAGCCTTTTGGCCCGATCGCGCCGATAGTGGGTTTCGATACACTTGACGAGGCGATCGCACGCGCCAACGCGACTGAATTTGGCCTCTCTGCGTATGCCTTCACCAACTCGATGACGGCGATGCGACGGATTCGGGACGAGGTGCAGGCGGGCACCGTATCGATCAACAGTTTCGCCGCAGCAATGGCCGAAGGGCCATTCGGCGGCGTCAAGAATAGTGGCATCGGCTCTGAGATGGGCACCGAGGGCCTGGCGGATCACTTCACCTCCAAAGCCTTTCTGCTACTCGACCATCCCTGAGCGCTAGCCGGCTGAGACAAGGACACACAGAATGCGCAGTTATTCAGCGAGCGAGTTCGATCCGTTCTCCGAAGCTTATTTGTCGTCGCCTTATCCGTTTCACGAGCAATTGCGAGCTGCCGGCTCGGTCAGTCACTTTGCCGCATATGATGTCTACGGCATCATTCGTCACAAGGACGTGGCGGCCGCGCTGGGTGACTGGAAGACTTTCAGTTCGGCGGATGGCGTTGGGCTAGAACGCTTCTCCGAAGGGACGATGCGGCGAACACAGTCGCTGCTGCTGGAGGCCGATCCCCCTAATCACACCGCCATGCGTGCCGTCATCGGACGCGTGCTCTCGCCGCTGGTGATACGGCAGCTGCGAAGCAGATTTGAAGAAGAGGCGGGTCAGCTCGTCGATCGATTGCTGGACCTGCGTGAGTTCGATGCGGTCAAGGATATGGCCGAGTTCTTCCCGGTCAAGGTTTTCCCTGACGCCATGGGGCTTGGCCTTGAAGGGCGCGAGAAGCTGCTGCCGTTTTCGGACATGGTGTTCAATGCCTTCGGTCCGGAGAATGACATCTATGAACGTTCGGACAAGATCGGCCGTCCCGTGGTCGAGTGGCTACTCGACCAGACGAAGATGGAGAACCTAGCTCCTGGCGGCCTTGGGCGTCAGATCTGGGACGCGGCGTTGCGCGGCGAGATTGCCGAAAGGGAAGCGGCTAGCGTCATTCGCTCATTGCTCACGGCCGGCATGGACACAACAGTCAATGGGCTCGCTCACGCCGTCCTGGCGTTCGCCAGCTATCCCGCAGAGTGGCAGCGGCTAGTGGATAACCCGAGCCTGATCCGTCCGTCCTTCGATGAAATTGTGCGGTGGGAATCGCCGATTCACTCCATTTTGCGGACGACCACAAGCGAGGTCGTTGTCGGTGAACACGTCATTCCAGCCAAGGTAAAGGTCATCTTGTTTCTAGGCGCGGCGAATCGCGACCCAGATCGCTGGGAGGACCCCAATGATGTGCGCATCGGCCGTGATACGCAGGGCCACGTCGCCTTCGGTACGGGCATTCACGGCTGCCTGGGCCAGTTGATCGCGCGGCTTGAGGCCGAAGTCATCTTCGCCCAGTTCATTCGTCGCGTTCGCTCGTTCGAGCTTACCGGCGAACCTGTGTGGCGCCTGAACAACGCACTGCGCGGGCTTTCGTCGCTGCCGGTGCGCATCCTTCCGAACTGAGATCAAGACCATGCCTCAAGTCACTTTCCGCCTGCCAGATGGGACCGAGCACGACGTCGTCTGCGACAGCGGGACGTCGATCATGCGTGCGGCCGTGCAATCCGGCGTTCCGGGAATTGTCGGCGAGTGCGGTGGTTCGGCCCTGTGCTGTACCTGCCACGTATATCTGGACGAGTTCATCGGCAGTCAGTCCGAGATCAACCCGGTCGAGAATGAGATGCTCGAATGCACGGCCAGTCCCCGAAAGCCGAGCAGCCGGCTCGGCTGTCAGGTAGTTCTCGGAAGCGACAATGACGGCGCTACGATCATCGTTCCCGAGGCTCAGTACTGATGAGCGGCCCGATTGTCATCGTTGGCGCGGGACATGCTGGTTTTCAAGCTGCAGCCAGCTTGGCCGAAGCGAACCTCGGGCGACGCCTGGTACTGGTCAACGGCGAAGACGTGGCGCCGTACCAGCGGCCCCCGCTCTCCAAGGCTTATCTTTCCGCCAAGGCCGACGTCGGGAGCCTAGCGTTCAGGCTGCCTAGCTTTTACGAAACGTCAGGTATCGAGCTGACAACCGGAACCGCGGTTGGCATCGATCGGGCGGCGCAGGCTCTGCATCTCGCCGATGGCTCGGCCATGGACTTCGACAATCTCATATTGGCGTGCGGCGGGCGGGCGCGCCGCTTGCCGGTGCCCGGAGCAGAGCTTGACGGGGTATTCCGTCTTACGCGATTGTCCGACGCAACGGTACTGCGCGACCGCCTGCGTGGCGGCCTGCGAGTAGCGATCGTGGGCGCTGGCTTTGTTGGGCTGGAGTTCGCCTCGGTGGCCACCGCTGCCGGATGTGTCGTTACTGTGCTGGAAGCAGGCACACGGGCTGCTGCGCGCGCTCTATCGCCCCTCATGTCGGCGCATCTCGGACAGCGCCATGTCGACGCCGGCGTGGACATGCGCCTGGGCGCATCGGTAACTGCATTCGAGGGCATCGATGGCAGACTGGCGACTGTCGTGCTCGCATCGGGAGAGCGCCTCGACGTTGATCTCGTACTGGTGGCCATCGGCATAGACGCCGAAACATCACTGGCCGCCAACGCCGGACTGGAGATCGACAACGGCATAGTCGTCGACAGTCAATTCCGGACATCCGCACCCAACATCATGGCTATCGGTGATTGTTGCACCGTGACGTGGGCGGGTGGGGTCGGGCGAGTCCGGTTGGAGTCAGTGCAGAGCGCCACCGAGCACGGGCGCATCGTTGCGGCCGCATTGGCCGGACGACCGGTGCCGGCCATCGGTCTGCCCCTCTTTTGGAGCGAGCAGGTCGGCGTGATGTTGCAGATTGCCGGCCTGTCGCTCGGCATCGATGATTGGCTGGACTGTCATTTACCCAATGGGGCTTACGCAGTCTTCGGGTTCCGTCAAGACCGCCTTGCGGTGTGCGAAACGGCTCAGGCGCCGTCCCTGCATATGTTATCGCGTCGCATTCTATCGGCCCCGGGATCAATCACGCGCAGCCATCTCGTAAGGCATGAGCTGAATCTGAAGGCAGCCTCTGCGGACCTGGTCGCATGAATAATTTTCGGCAGCAGCGCAATACTAGAACGATTGGATAGTGGCAGGTTATGGATCTGGGGCTTCAAGGGAAAAAGGCAATCGTCTGTGCGTCCAGCAGGGGGTTGGGCCTTGCGTGTGCGGAAGCACTGGCCGCCGAGGGCGTTCATGTCGTGATCAACGGTCGCGATCGCGCCAATCTGGAGAACGTTGCGGCGACGATGGCCGCAAAGGGCTGGGCAGTTACGCCGATCGCGGCCGACGTTACGACGCGCGAGGGACAGGAAGCTCTCGCCGCTGCCTGTCCGGAGCCCGACATTCTGGTCAACAATTGCGCGGGGCCGAACCCGCGCGATTTCATGCTCAATACCGAGGAGGATTGGCGGCGCGCTCTTGAGAGCAACATGGTGGCGCCGCTGATGCTGGTGCGTCGCTTTCTGTCGGGCATGCAGGAACGTCGTTTCGGGCGCATCGTCAACATTACGTCTGCGATGGTAACGACGCCGCGTCCGCACATGACGCTTTCGGCGGGCGCCCGGGGTGGCCTGACGGCTGCCCTCAAGGGGCTGTCACTTGCCGCCGCGCCGTACAATGTGACGATCAACAATCTTCTGCCAGAGCGCTTCGACACGCAGCGGCAGGTCGACATGGCACACGACATGATGAAACGACACGCGGTCACCTATGAAGAGGCCCGCGCAATGCAGGTTCGCTCCATCGCCGCGCGGCGACTGGGTGATCCGCGAGAGTTCGGCGCGACCTGCGCTTTTGTCTGCAGCGGACTGGCAGGCTTCATGTCAGGCCAGAATCTGCACCTAGACGGTGGATCATATCCGGCCCTGGTCTGAGCCTTAGGGCGCGCGGCCGTCAACGGGAACGAAGGAGAATTGAGTATGAGCAAGCCAATCGAAGTTGCCGTCATCGGGGCGGGGATGGGGGGACTGGCCGTTGCTGCGATGCTGTCGCGCATTGGCTGCAAGGTCGATATCTACGAGCAGGCGCACCAGCTCGCCCGTATCGGCGCAGGCATCCAGCAGAGTCCGAACGCGACCGTGGTGCTGCGTGAACTCGGGCTGGAAAGCTGGCTACGAAAAAAGGCGTTCTACCCGCATTTTGGCGTCAGCAAGGACTGGGACACTGGTGCGATTACCAATGTCCTGCCGATGGGCGAGGCCATCGAGTCTCGCTATGGCGCGCCCTTCCTGCTCATGCATCGCGGTGATCTGCACGAGGGCATCCTGTCGGCCGTACCCGAGGGTATTCTGCATCTGAACAAGAAGCTGGTGGGCATTGAACCCAATGGCGGCCGACCCAAGGCGGATTTTGCTGACGGGACCGTTATCGAGGCCGATCTCATCATCGGCGCTGATGGCGTGCACTCCAAGACGCAGGAAATCCTGTTCGGCAAGACAGATCCTGTATTCAGCGGCCGCGTTGCCTATCGCACGACTTTCCCGGCGAGCCTTATGGGCGAATTGCAGATCGCTGACCGCACCAAGTGGTGGGGCCCCGACAAGCATATCGTCATCTACTATACGACGCGCGAGAAGTCGGAAGTTTACTTCGTCACCAGTCTGGTAGAGGAGGGGTTCTCGATCGAGTCCTGGTCGACACAGGGCGATGTTAACATGCTGCGCGATCACTATGCCGGGTTCCATCCGGAAGTGCAGGCAGTGCTCAAGGCGTGCCCCAGCGTACACAAATGGGCTCTTGTCGACCGTCAGCCGCTGGCGAGTTGGAGCACGGGCAGCGTCGCCCTGTTGGGCGATGCGTGCCATCCCATGACGCCCTACATGGCGCAGGGTGCCGCAACTGCGATTGAAGACGCCGCGGTGCTGTCGCGTTGCATCCAGCAAGTCGATCGCGACGGGATTTCGGAAGCCCTGAAGCTATATGAAGCGGTTCGCAAGCCTCGCACGTCGGCAATCCAAAAAACAGCAGCGGAGAACACTTGGATGAAGAACAAGACGGACGCCGATTGGGTCTATGGCCACAACGCCTGGACCGAGCCGCTCGTCGCTGCTGCGGATCCGCTCGTTTCGTCGGCCTGACGCCACGCCGGCGGTCAGCAGGCGACCCGCGGGTCGCTTGCTGGCGATACTTACGCCAATCCATGCCACCGCGACGACCGCGGTCCTCATTTGGAGCGAGAATGTCTTTCGAACGCAAAGAAGAGCAGACGACAGCGCATCGACTGTTCGCCTCGCCGACCTATCCTACAGTGCCCGTGACTGGTGAGCCGGGCCGTTACCCAGTCCACCGTATATTTTGTGTGGGCCGCAACTATGCCGACCATGCCAAGGAGATGGGCGCCGAGGTCGATCGTCAAGCGCCCTTCTATTTCATGAAGGATGCCCAGACCCTCGTCGCCAGCGGCAGCACGGTGCCCTATCCGCCCGGCACGTCGAACTTCCACTATGAGATGGAACTGGTCCTGGCTGTCGGCCAGCCGATTTTCCGCGCGTCGCGTTCGGACGCCGAGGCCGCTGTATTCGGCTACGCCTGCGGCCTCGATATGACCCGGCGCGATCTGCAGCTCGATGCGCGCGCAAAGCAACGTCCCTGGGACATCGGCAAGAACGTCGAGCGATCGGCAATCATCGGCCCAATCACCAGGCGCGAGGGCATAGGCGAAATGGGCCCACGGCGTATCAGCCTGTCGGTCGACGGCACGATTAAGCAGGATGCGCATCTGTCTGATTTGATCTGGAGCCCAGGTGAATTGCTGGAGCACCTCTCACAATTCTACCACTTGGCCCCGGGCGATCTGATCTATACCGGAACGCCGGCCGGTGTCGGACCCGTCGTGGCCGGTCAGCACATTCGAGGTGAGGTCGATGGTCTCGAGCCGGTTGAACTGACCGTGACCCCAGCTGAGTAGAGTGAGTCGCGGCGCTGGTGTGCCGTAAGCTCTGCACGACAGTTAAGCCAAACAGTGCGTGGGCGGTTCCCGCAGAACGGTCGGTGTCGACGGACAGGCGTTGATAGCCGCATTTCGGACAGACGAGAATTGTGTGCGTGTCGACTCTATCAGCGCTCTTTCAGCCCGTCTACGTGCAATGGCGCGCGCTGCAAGACCTATGCGTTCAATAGTATCGATGGCTGGCAGAAGAAGCTCACATTCGCGAAATGCGGCGACAATGCAATTCCTTATCGCTGCACCATCGTCGGACAGGGTGGCCGCCTGAATTGCTCCCAGTAACGCAGCTCGACGGTCCTGCGCTGTTGCTGTCCTTGTGCCCAGATAGGCCATCAAGCAGGCCGCGTGATCACGATCGGCCCGGGAATCGCATCAGGCAGAGCTGGACAGCAAAGCCAAGCTGGTGTGTTCCCGCCGTCGCAGTCCAATCTCAAGCCGGTCGGCCGCCGACAACGAGTAGTGCCTGATCAGGTTGTCCTCGTCAGTCGGTACATCGAAGAGCCTCGATCGATCCTGAGTTTTGGGAAGCCTCCGTTTCCCCATCGCACAACTCCGTCCACGACAAATCGATAGGGAACGTTGTCGAGTCGGGCCAGCGGAGAAACCGAAACTGGTGCGGCGCGGTGGCAATCCACAAGATCGGCTTCAGCATGTCCGTTCTGTCGAACAGTGTTGATTTCTGCTGAGAAGTGACACGACGAGGACGCTGGCACCGGGGGCGGGGTTATCGAGATTGGCATTGCGGGTGCCACGGTCCGCGTCGGCCCCATGGTGGGCGAGGATCACCTGCGCCGTGTCATCCGCGCCGTCCGCTCCGCATGATCCCCTCGGGTGTGAAGGTGTTCCTGGCCAGCCAGCCTGTGGACTTCAGGAAGGGACCCGATGGGCTGGTCGGTCTGGTTCGGGATGCGGGTGCCGATCCGTTCAATGGTTCGCTTTACGTGTTCCGCGCGAAACGGGCTGATCGGATCAAGATCGTGTGGTGGGATGGCACCGGCCTGTGCCTTTACGCCAAGCGGTTGGAGAAGGCGGCGTTCTGCTGGCCGCGGATCGGTCACAGCCGGGTCCAATTAGGCCATGCTCAACTGCTGGCCCTGGTCGATGGCATGGACTGGAAACGGGTGCGTGCGGTGCCAGTGAGCCGGCCACAATCGGCCGGGTAAAAGCCTGCGGCAGACTGACTCAGTGGCACAAAAACTGAGGCAAGCCGGGACTTTTTGTGCCATCCTACAGGCATGATCCCGGCCAATCCGCAGCAGCTTCCCGATGATGTTGACGCCCTCAAGGCGATGATCGCTGCTGCCCATGCCCAGAAGGCATCGGCCGATCAGGAGCGCCTGGCGCTGCAGGCCACGATCGCGGCCCATCGGGCAGAAATTAGCGTCCATCAGGCAGAAATTGCGGCCCATGAAGCCGAGATCGTTGCCATGCGCGCGGCAAAGACTGCCGATGCCGAAAAGATCGCTCGGTTGGAATCGATCGTCGCCATGCTCAAGCGGGCGCAGTTCGGGACACGCTCGGAAAAGCTGCGCATCGATCCGCTCGATGCCGAGCAGTTGGCCTTCGTGTTCGATGAGTTGCAGACCGGCCTTGGCGAGATCCGGGCCGGACAAGACAAGCGTGCGGGCGCTTCGGCGGTGCGGCCGTCTCGCCCCCGCAAGGGCTTTGCGCCGCACCTGGAGCGGGTCGAGCAGATTATCGAACCAGAGGTGCCGACCGACTGCGTGGGCCTCCAAGCTGTTCGCATTGGCGAGGACGTCTCCGAGCGCCTCGATGTAACCCCTGCCACGTTCCGCGTCATCGTCACCCGCCGCCCCAAATATGCTTACCGCCTGGCTGACGGCGAAGATCGCATCGTGCAGGCGCCGGCGCCCGATTACCTGATTGTCGGCGGCATCCCCACCGAGGCGCTGCTGGCCCAGGTGGCGGTCAGCAAATACGCCGATGGCTTGCCGCTTTACCGCCAGCAAGAGATCTATGCCCGCGACGGGGTGGAACTGGACCGTTCGCTGATGGCCCAGTGGATGGGCCGGCTCGGCTTCGAGCTCGAGCCGCTGGCCCAGTATGTGCTGCACACGATCAAGCAAGGCGAGCGCGTCTTTGCCGACGAGACCCGATTGCCGACATTGGCGCCGGGCTCTGGCAAGGTGAAAACCGCCTGGCTCTGGGCCTATGCCCGGGACGATCGACCGTTCGGTGGATCAGGACCACCCATGGTGGCCTATCGGTTCGAGGACTCTCGGTCAGGCGATTGCGTCGCCCAGCATCTGGATGGTTATCGCGGGATCCTGCAGGTCGACGGCTATGCGGCGTACAACCGGCTGGGCAAGGACCGTGGCGCCAATGATGCCATGACCCTGGCCGGGTGTTGGGCACACGCGCGCCGCAAGTTCTTCGACCTGCATGCCAGCGATGGCTCGCCCTTTGCCAGTGCCGTGGTCAAGGCCATGGCGCCGCTCTGGGCCATCGAGGAGGACATCCGCGGCCATGGTGCCGAACTGCGCGCCAGCATCCGCGCAGAGCGCTCCCGCCCCATCGTCACCGAGCTGTTCGTCATGCTCGAAAAGGAACTGCCGCGCATCTCAGGCAAATCCAAACTGGCCGAGGCCATCCGCTACACCTTGAGCCGCCGCGCTGCATTCGAACGCTTCCTAACCGACGGCCGCATCGAGATCGACTCCAACATTGTTGAACGGACGATCAGACCCCAGGCCATTACGCGCAAGAATGCATTGTTCGCCGGCTCCGATGGTGGTGGGCGGGCCTGGGCGACAATCGCCACGCTGCTGACCACGGCCAAAATGAACGGCATCGACCCCAATGCCTGGCTGACCCAAACCCTCGAGCGCATCGCTGGCGGTTGGCCCAACAGCCAGATCGCCGACCTCATGCCCTGGAACTTCAGGCCATAACGGCTTCGGCTACGCGCTTACGATTTGATAGATGTTCATAGATTTGTTCTGATCGGCGCGCCACCCTCCTTAAGGGTTGGCTTTATGGGTCGAGCCTAGCTCCCCATTGTTTCACAACCAAACTGGTGACACATCGCACGAGCACGTTTCGGCAGGCGCCCGCGGAAGCGTTCACCGCACCAGGCCGACGATTTGATTGCTCCCGCTGTCAACCCGTACTTCAAGCGCGCTCGACCGCGAAATAAGGTATGCGGTGGAACCACCAAGGTCGAACGGGAAAATGAATGGGCTGGACTCGATATTTGTTACCGAGAGTGCACAGCTAGTATATCGCAAGCACGCTTCGACGAGCCAAGCGACTACGGAAGATCCCAGTAGTTTGACCGGCGTCTGGCGTAGGATCACCTTGCCCCTTTCGGTACGGGTAATAGCGCCCCAGTTCGCCAGTGACTGGAGGACCATATTCGTCATGCGGCGAGTGCCTTCTCGTTCCCCGTAAATCTCGGCCATTCTCCTGTGGACTTCAGCGGACGTGCAGTCGCCCTGGAGCGCCGTCAGACGACCAACAATCTCCGCTACCTTCCCGAAAAACGGATATGTTGCGATGGCCATGCCCCAAGTCAGGGGGAAAACGGTCGCATCTGGTGTCTCGCGATATAATTCGATGCCGCGATCAGCAAATTCAACAAGATCCGGCCGCGGTTCCAACCACAAGCGGTTGAGTACAGTTTTCGTCTTCTTCTTCGCGGCTGCTCCCGCATGCGCGGAATCTAGGAGATCCGAGAGATCATCGGTTGTGGTTAAGCCCGTTCTGACACGCAGCGCAGCCGTCGCCCAATCTAACTGGATGAAACGGTCGAAGCCTATTTGTGGCGACGGCGAGCTCATGACGTCCTCTTCGCGATCTCAATTTTGACGAAAGGAACAATCAACTCTTCCACCGAGATTCCGCCGTGCGCGACGATCTGGTCTCCCTTTGGAACAAAAGCGCCCCTGGTCGCTGCATACAGCGGCAAGAAATCAGGCGGTAGGCCTGGGCTATCGAAACGGAAGGCATCGATGTCGGATGGTACTGACGCCGCCAGCGCCTCACTGCGGTAAGTTCGGACCCGTTCACCTTTCAGCTCGGTCACTACCCCCTGATTGATCCGGCCAATGCCGTCCGCGTCGACGTTCCCGTGATCGGCAGTTAGGTAGATTTGATATCCATGCTCAGCGAGGAGCAGGAACAACTTTTCGACGAAGCCGGTGTCGCACCATGCGCTGATTTGCCCGGCGATACCACGCTTGCCGAGCATCGCGCCGTGAACGATTTCATCGATCATGTCGACGACTATCCCGGCGACCTTAACATTGGGCCTGGCAATAGCCTCCTCTAGGTCGGCCAATTGGTCCGTCCTCTTCAAGCCCTTCTGATAAACGACATCTGGCTTACGAAGACCATTCTCCTGCCAGAAGCGCGTCCACAGAGATGGCTCCTGGGACGTTGTCTCAATCGAGTTCGAAAATTCACGCGGCTTGAGACCTGAGAATAAAGCCTGTCGTGAGACGGAGGTCAGAGTCGGAAGCCATGCGAAGCATCCGCCCTCATCTGCGGAAAAGTCGGGTAGGCGTGCCACCAAATATTCTCGGATTTGGATCCACTGATCCATCGCCAAGCCGTCGAATACGAGAAGCGCCACCCGATCCTCACCGGCGTTCCGACGTAAGGCTAGATATCGTGGCACGTGATGAACCATCACCGGACCTTTCGCGGCCGGAAGAGACGGCAGGTCCGCGTAATGGTGAAAGAGCCAGTCCTTCAGCCGATCGTCTGCGGCGCGCTGTAGCGCGTGGATCTGTTGCTGAATGGGCTCGACTGTTCCTGCGTTCAAACCATTGAAGCGCGCGATAATCTCACCCAGGCGCCGCGCCATTTCGACCCAGTCTCGATACGATGCTTCGACGGCTGGCAAGTCCGCGGCAATCCTCTTTGCGCCTTCCGATATGAGTTCGCCGAGCGCCCGGGGATCGTCAACCAGCCCAACCTTAATCCATTCCGGTAAATCGCGAGGCAAGTCATGTGCGCGGACAGGCTGTAGGGCTCCTTCGAGGAACATCGTATCAACGATGACCTTTACATCTGGATGCTCAAACGGGACCAAAACCTCTGGTCGCGCACCCATCGCGTCGTCATTCGAAGTGCGATCGCTCTGGATCCCGTACTGCGACAAGAATCGGCTCCATGCATCCTGCACGGTGCGCACCATGTAGCTCTTCGACGAAAGCAGCTCTACGATAGGCAGCCCGCCGAGGGGCGTGTCCTTCAATATTGCTGCAACATGTTTGGCGAGCAGATCCGGCAGACCAGCTCCCCGGTAGTGGAGCCTTAGAACCTCCCGCCAAAAATCCTCGGGTTTGTTGAGCAAGTAAGGGCTGATGCGAAAGATGTGGGTAAGAATGAAGTTCTTGGTTTCACCTTCCCCGAGGGGCTGAGTTGAATGCTTGTTGTGTGCCAGAAACAGGACTTCATGATATTCCGAATCGACCTGTCGGATTACTCCATAGCTCAGCCTTGGAATCAGGTCGGCCAGGCTCAGGCTGACTTTGCGCCCCATACGGACGTAGTCCCAGGGCAGTGTATTCAAATCGGTTCCGCACAGCTGCAGGACAAGCGCCTTTGAAGACCCTTCTTCACCTCGATCCCAAGCGGCCCGGTAGCGCTCTTCGTATTCAGCCCTAAAGGCAACCGGATCCTCAAACGGCAGCACCTCGAAACCCCGCTCCCGAAGGTCGTGTAGGACGCGCTCATCCAACAGGAGATCGTCGGGGTCGCAAGCGATCCAGAAGCGAGACAGGTCCGCAGGGAACTCCTGCAATATGCGGTTGGTCCAAGCGCTCATGATGCGCCGGGGGCTGCTTCGCCGACGCGCAACATGAGTACGGCATTGAGATCCGGGATATAGGCATCTGCGGCATTAAGCTGCGCCATGCGGGCATCGTGATCAGCCTGTAGGCGCTTGCGGCGGAAATCCCGAACAGTCTGCAGGCCAACGCGGCCGATGGCTTGGTGTCGGGCATCGTAGGCGTATTTCGCGCGTTCACGCTCTTCCTGAATACGGGTCCTGTGTTCCTCAACCAGCTCGGTGAACATGCGCTCGCCCTGCGCAAGAGCGGCACCCCTTGAGCGAGCGAACCAGTCAGCATCTTCCGCAGAGATCGATCCAACCGGCTCGACCTGTTCCGTCAAAAGAAGATCCCAGATGCGTTTAGCTGTTGGCAGGAAGGTTCGGCCTTCGTCGTTGACGAACACGGATAGGAAACGCCGCCGGCTAAAATCATCAGCGGACAGGCTGATTTCCCAAAGCGACCACACGCCGCGGACACTGTCAGGAAGTCCCGTAATCCGGACTGTTGCCAAAGGCTGAGCTGAAACGTGGCGCGGCAGATCGCTGATAACTGCCCGGGCGCGGGGATCTTCGAGCGTGACCCATTCGATGTCCGGCCGCTCTTCCGCTGTTCTCGCGTCGAAGCAGACCTTTGCCGACTCGCTGCCATCCGCCCAACGAACCTGCCATGCGTCGCCTTCTTTGACAGCACTTCCACCACGCGCGGGCAACCCGGTGGTGATCGCCCTCTCCAGCCAGAACTGTGCTGGATGGTCCCGCCATTTGCGGGCATCGTCCGCATCAAGCTCGTGGCTATCCGACAAAAGCTCACTGCTCTTGCTGGTTTCCGCGATGGTCGATCGAAGCTGCGAGACGACCGCATCACATTCACTTTCGATAGCGTCGGGGTTCTGAAGTCCCTGCACGAACAGTTCATCGAACAACGGTTCAGTCTCGACCGAGTCCATCACGTCCGCTGCCTTGTCGACGCCGAACTCCTCCGCGATTATCGCGAGCTTGGTCTCGAGCACTTCCCGGACGCGGTGCTCGACGGTATCTTCGAGAACAAAGTTGAACGCCCGCACAACATGGGGCTGGCCGATGCGATCGACGCGGCCGATGCGTTGTTCGACCCGCATCGGATTCCACGGCATGTCAAAGTTGACGATCACGTGGCAGAATTGAAGGTTCAGGCCTTCGCCGCCAGCGTCGGTCGAGATCATGATGCGCACGTCGCGCGCAAAGGCCTGCTGCGCTTTGGCCCGAGCGTCGAGGTCCATGCCGCCATTCAGGGTGGCAATCGAGAAGCCGCGGCTTTCCAGGAATTCGACCAGCATCGCCTGCGTCGACACGAACTCAGTGAACACCAACATCTTAAGTGCCGGATCATTTTCCTCCTGTTGCAACTTGTAGATCAGCTCGAGAAGCGCTTCCGCCTTCGCGTCGGTGCCTTGGCCTTCGGTCGCACGCGCGAGGTTCAAAAGTGTTTCGACCTCGGCTTTCTCCGTCTCCCAGCCTCTAGCCTGCACGGCGATGTCCACCTGCGTCTGCCCGTCCAGCTCGGCCCATTCATCGACATCGGTGCCGTCGAACAACGAGGCCTGGAGTTGCGGCTGATCGAGGAGCGCCTGGCGCTTCTCTAGTGTGGTGCGAATGGCAGCTGTGCTCGATGTTACCAACCGCTGCATCAGTATCATCAGGAAACCGACATGCCGCTGCTTGGCTGCCATTGCCTGGTTGTACCCATGGCGCACATAATCGGTCACGGCTTCGTAAAGCTGCCTTTGTGCAGCATGCCGTTCGGACCAAGCTACCGCGTGAAGTCGCGTCATGCGCGGCTTAAACAGGGGCTGGCCTTCCGCATCAATCGCCGCGCGCTTTTCGGTCCGGATCACGAACGGGCGGACACGGTCGCTATTGATGCTGCTCTCATCCGGAAAGGAATCCCGGTCAACAAGCTGCATCAGCCGATGGAACTGGTCGGTTTTTCCCTGATGCGGAGTGGCCGAAAGCAGCAGCAGGTAAGGGGCAGCTTCCGCCAGTGCCGCGCCCAGCTTGTAGCGCGCCACCTGATCTGTGCTGCCACCCATCCGGTGCGCTTCGTCGATGATGACCAGATCCCAGGACGCCGAGACCAGATCCTCAAAACGCTCGCGGTTATAGGTACTGAGCTGCTCGGCGCTCCAGCCACGCCGCCCCTCCATCGGCTTGACCGAGTCTAGCGAGCAGATGACCTGATCGTGCAGGCGCCACAGGTTTTCTTCCTCGCTTCGCCATTGGCGGAAGGCCGACAGCTCGGACGGCTCAACGAACTGCAGCGTCTCGCCGAAATGCAGCCGCATCTCGGCCTGCCACTGGCGAACCAGGCCTTTGGGCGCGACGACGAGGATCCGCCGTGCCATGCCGCGCAACTTCAACTCGCGAAGGATCAGCCCAGCCTCGATCGTTTTGCCAAGGCCTACCTCGTCCGCCAGCAGATAGCGGATCCTGTCCCGGCTCATGGCCCGGTTGAGCGCGTAGAGCTGGTGCGGCAGCGGCACGACGCTCGACTGGATCGGCGCCAGCAGAAGGTTGTCCTCCAGCGCATCCAGCAGCTTTGCTGCCGCGGCCGTGTGGAGGATGTGCTCGACCGTGGGCTGGATGGAATCGAGCGGGATCAGGTCGCGCGAGCGGGCGCGGACGACGGCATCCTTGCCGGGTAGCCAGACCCGATAGGCAGTCTCGCCCCAGATCTCCTCCCGATCCACGACACGGCAGGGCGAGGCATGACGTTCATGCCAGCACCACTCACCGATACCGTGTTCGAGATCCCCACGCGTCACGCATTGGCCTCCATGCGCGTCAGCGCACTGTCGTACCAGAACAGCAGCTTCTCATCCTCCTGCAGAGCCTCTTCGGGAACCTTCTGTGCGATCGCAATGATGGTCTTGAAATCCCGTGCCGCCCACGAGGACTTGAAGCCCGCGCGAAGCACTTCGAGGCGGAACTCCTTCAGCCGCCGCCCGGGGGCCGTGCGGTATTCGTCGAACTCCTTCAACAGTGCCTTTTCGCGCTTCGTTTCCAGATCCTGCGCCTTGTTGGGGTCAGGCACGAACCAACGATCCTTCGCTTTCGCTCTCAGGCGAGGGTCGGATTTCTCGAGGTTTCGCAGGTCGTGGAAATTCGTTGAAAGGTAGTTGTGGATCTGGCTCGGCACCTCGCCCGACGCGTCGTAGCGAAGGAAGTTGTCTTCCAGTAGCGCCGACAGCTCCGGACGGGTTTCGTGCTTCTTCCAGCCAGCACCAAGCTGGGTCGTGAACTCGGGATGCACTTCCTGATAAGTTGACGGCCGCTTGCGCAGGAAGTCGGTCAGCCAGTCAATGGCGCTGCGCTCATCGGCCACGAACATTTCCATCTGAGGTGGTTGAGCCGCCTGTGCACGCTTGCGTTCATACTCCGGGATCTGATCTGGCAAAAAGACCATTCCGTCGCGCTCGGAGAAACGGCTGCGTAGCCCGTCGAGGAATTCTTCGGTTGACAGCGGCACTGGAACGTCGTGGCGCACGAACCAAGCAATCATCCGGTCGTAGATGCGGCGGGGGTCCCGCTCGACGACGAACTCCAGCACGCCGTCCTTCGACTTTGAGACGGAAAGTTGGCGAAGGTGGGTCTGCACGAAATCCCATGCGGATTCAGGGGCAGCACCACGCTCAGCCAGTCGCTGCTCCAGCCCGCCATTGGGCTTGTAAGCAGAGATAATTAGATCCTGCTTGACGGCATTGGTGGATGTAACTTGCTTAAAGCTGCCTTGCTTTTTGTCGAGAGTTGTAACCTCGGCCACCACAAAGCCAGCTTCTTGCAATGCGACTTGGATAGCATTCCAAACTTTAGCTTGGCTGTTTGAAAAGACAACTGTCATCCATCGGCCAGGCTTGAGCACCCTAAAGAACTCTAAGAAACATCCCCTTATCAATCTTTGATAAACGTGAATGTCCTTTCCAGCATAATCATCAATTACTGCCTCTCCGCCAACTTCGCTAATAACTCGATGCCAAGCCTCAACAATATTGTTTAGGTCAGCATAGAAGATATTAAACCCAAAAGGTGGATCGACGAAGACGTAATCTATGGTTCCATCCGGGCAAGGCAGTGCCGTCGACGATCCAGTGCTGACAATGGCATTTCCGAATTTCGTTCTGAAAGTCTGAAATGCTTTTTCGACGCGACCAAATTTTCCCTCAAGGATATACCAAGGCGTGCACTCAGCATGCTGTGAGCCAACATAAAAAACTCCGGTTAGATGCTGCCCAAACTGTGAATATCCAGTCGGTCGATATCGATTAAAAACGCTCATACTAATTATTGCCTGCTCTATGCTATAGAGCAGATTCATTCTCAGTTTTTTATCGTGTTCGCCCTCGGCTAAAGCCCAGATTTTCGCTATCGCATGTGCCGCTCTTGGCAGAAAAATACTTCTCGTATTTCTTGTGTTAGTGGTTCGCATCCGTCCTTCGTTGAAGGTCTTTGATGAGCGAAATGCAACATGTGGAAAATTCTCTGGAATCTCAAGTTCATCAATTCTCTTCAATACCTCGAGATCGATTTGGTCGGGCTTCTTCTCAAATACCTTTGACCCAATTTTATAGAAAATTGAAACAGCTACACGCTTAGGGCGCCACTGGACTTGGCCATCCTCCAAAAATTGAACTTGAGCGAGCGCCATTTCCTCCTTTCGAGCTTCGGCTCCGCATGAGCTGCAGCGTATTCGGTCACGCTGACCCTCATAGGAGACCTTCTCAGCATCCAAGAAGACGTTCTCCCCATTGCAACTTGGGCATATGAACGCTTCACTCCAAACGGTGTATTCAATTCGACCAAGCGTCTTACCGTCTGAGTGCAAAGTCTCATACATCCACCGAATCGAGGTCCAAAGCTCTGCAAGCAATCTTTTCCCAGATTCTTCATATGCATCAGCAAGGAACGGCAAATTGTTGTTGGCGGAAATGAAAGTCGCGGCAGGCGACAGATCGTTCAGCACCACTCGTCGCGCGCCCCATTTCGGTGCCGGAGTGCCAGCCTTCTTCCACTCCATCTCCAGCTTGTGCCGATAGGTGGCGGGCGCTGTGCCACACCACTGCGCCGCAACACCGGTCATCCCCGAACCGGCAAAGCCGTCCAGCACGATATCGCCGGGCTCGGTGTAGTGCAGGATCGACGGCACGATGGCCAAATGTGGCACCTTGGTATGGTAGGAATGCGCCCTGTAGAGAGGGTCGGTCTTCCCCTCTGACACGTCAATCGCCATCGGCTCGCGCGCATACTTCTCAGCCGGGTCATAGGGGTGGCCGTAATGCCTCACGAACTCCGCCAGCCAGGGGTTCGGGCAAGCCGTGTAATAGGGCGGATCCGACATCGCCAAAATGGCCTCGTCGGTCCCCACCGGAAACCCTTCTTGAGCCCGGAACGCCGGATCCCGCAGCTTCTCCGCCAGCAGATTCAGAAAATGCTCGCGCCGGGCATCGTCGCTGGGAAAGGTCAAGCCGAGGCACTCGACAGAACCGCCGTCTTTGGTCGCGTTGCTCAGAAGGTCACTCATCGGTTTATCTCAATCTTTTTACAGCACGCCAGTTGCGACATCTCACTCCACCACGAATCGAAGTTTGCTGGTATCCTTGCCTTTGCAGCGGTCGTTCAGGAAGGTTTCGAACCGCTTGCGCAGGTCTTCTGGCGTAGCGGGCGATCCGCCTTGGAGCAGCGCCTTCCGGATGTCCTCCCCGGTGACGTCGATCTTTTCGAGACCGGATAGTGCCTCCTGAACTGCGGCGATGAACTCAGGCGTGACCAACTCTGGAAGAGTTCTCGTTTCGGCAAAGCCTGTGACGATCTTGCGCGACGAGCCCTTCAGCAGCTCAAAGTTTGACTGGATGATCGGATCCTCGATGTTGTCGACCAGCGTCTGCACCCACCCTTCCAAAAGACGGTCAAGCTCGTCATCGAGCTGCTTCAGGACATTGGCGGCCGGAAGCAGATCACCCTGCTCGTTAGCCGGGCGGAAGTTGCAGTGCGGGCAGACCGGTGATGCCGAGAGTTCGGAGTCGATCAGCGAGGCACAGCTTTTCAGTTTATCCAGCTTCTCCTCGAAGCTGGATAACTGGCTGGTCGGCATAAGCGAGATGCCCGCCAGCGCCCGCATCGCGGCCAGCCGCGAGTCTTTGCGGAGCGCGGATTTCGTCTTGTCTTCAGAAACCCCAAGGCGCGCCTTGCTATGCTGCCCGACATAGGCGGTGATGTAATCCTTCTTCAGTCGGGCGAGTGTCTGCCGATACTCGCTCGCATGCTGCGCTGTCCGATCCGACGCGAGCTTGTCAAGAAGCTGCCTCCGGGTCTCCTGCGCCTGCTTCACCCAGGTATGATCCGCTGACAGGACCATCTCGGCCTGCGACAAATAGCTGGCCGTTGCGCCGAGCTCGGTGACCAGCTCCAGCATCCCCTCGACAGCTTCCAGGACTTCGAGGTTCTTCTTCTGGGCCGCGATATCATCAGCACCAAAGCGAAGATTTTTGAGCTTGCCGACCGTGTTATAGGGCGCCAGGCTTTCGGAGAAAGCCTTCAGCGCATCAAGCTTGGTGCGCCAATCGCGGATCTCTTCATCCCGCAAAAGCGGCTGTCCCCAGAAGCTCAGCCGACCGGTCATGTCCGTAGTTACGCTGAGCACACGCCGCGTCAGCTTGCTGACTTCCTCCTGGAGGCGTTTGACAGGTTCGTCCGAGCCTTGCGTTGCCTGTTGAGCGAGTCCGGGCGGCAGGCCCAACACCTCGAACAGTGAGCGGAGGACGGCAACATTGATTTCCTTCGGCGCCTCGACGTGTTTGAACTGCTTCAGCTCATCGAGGGGCCGCTCGGCAAGCAGCGTGATCTTGCCGGAGTCGATCTTGTCGCCGGTGATCGCCAAAACGATGTCGCCGGCGTAGACCAGTCCGCCGAGTACGGTGGCCAAAAGATCGGGCTCAAGGCGGAATTTAATCGGCGCGAAATACTCAACGTCGGCATCGCCGCTGACCAGTTCGCTGCGATTCAGGACCTGGCCATGCCCCTTTGCATTCAGTCGGGCTAACACCTCCTGTGCGTACTTGGACCGCGTGGGATCGATACGATCACCATCGAGCATCTCCAGCCCGTCAAGAATGACGACTGCGTCCTTCGTGCGGTTTCCGCCCGCCAGCGCGCGCAGAGCGTTGCCGACGAGCTGCTTCCGGTTTGCCTCGGTCACTAGCGCGGCGAATGTCGGATATTCGGGCGCGACCTCAGCGAACTGATTATTCAGCGCGAGGCCAGAGATGACGTTTACGGCGTCGCGGAAGTTGATCCGCTCCTCCGGCCCAAGCCGGGCCTTATCACGCAGCGAGACGCCCTTGGTCCACTCCTGCAGGGACTTTGTCTTGCCCTGGTAGGTGACGTCGAAGGCCGACATCTGCTTTTCCTGCAGCCACTTGCTCATGTCGCGCAGGGCGTCTTTGGCCTTGTCGAGGTAGATGGACTTCGCCCCACCGCTGGCTGTGGAGGCAAGATCCTGAGCCGCAGCGTAGAAGGAGAGGTGACGCCGGATCGCGTCGTCGAGGCCTTTGAGCCGGAAAAAAACCTCGTCCGCCTTGTGGTCGTCGCGAAACCGCGGGGGCTCGAACGGCTGAATGAAATAAATGTAGAAATCTCGTTCGGGCTGGGCCGTCGGCCGGTCGTTCGGAGCACCAAAGAAGAGATAGCCACTGCGCTCGACGCGGTGATCCTGCCACTCGATCTGGTATTGCCAGATCTGATGGCCGGTGACGTAACTCGTCTCGTCGGTGCGCTCCATTAGTTGCCGGATTGCATTGTAATAGGCACGATCCAGCGCATCATCGGACAGGGCTTCAGCCCGCTTCTCAATCTGGGCGTCATAGTCCACGTCCTTCTTCAGATCGAGATAGTACTGCTCAGTGTCCGGTGCTTTGGAAATAAACTGGCCGTTGACGGTCTTCAGCGTCTCCCGCAGGACGGTCTGAACAAGGGACAGCAAGTCGGCTTCCGGCTCTCCGCCCATGTCTTCGATGCCGGGCTGGAAAAGGCAGAGCGTGTCGCGGAGTTCCTCGACGGTTGGGCCTACGGGAACATAGATGTCACCACCCGTTGTCAGGCGATGGACCGAAAGCCCGTCAATAATCCGGATGGCCATCGGCCTGTATGCAGGGCGCGTGAACGCTTTTTTCACCCGCTCCGACAGCACCTCATACACCTTGAGCACCGGTCCGATGTTCGGATCTGCGCGCAGCACGGAGTTTGATGTGACCGTCTCCCAGAACTTGTCGTAACCGATCAGCCCTGGTCGATCATCGGGCACCTCATCGTTGAGGATGGCTTGGATCTGGTCCCGGAGAGTAACCAGAGCACCGCGTTTTTCGGTAAATACAAGCCGCTCGAAAGTTCCGATGTAGTCCGGATGCACCGGGAAAAGCCTGACGTATTCATCCAATTGCTCGTTCATTGAGCCATAGAATTTGGCGAATGGCGTAAGGTAGGCGCGAATCTTGTTCTGCTGATCTGCCGTCTTTTTAAGGAGGCGTTCGGCCACCACGAAGCTGACGTCCTGGCGGGCAAGCAGGATCTGCGTGAAACGATCCTTCACACGACGAAGGCTATCAGCGACATGCTGGAATCGGCTGCTGTCGAAGATCGCTTCCTGAACGCCGGCGACGAACCGAAAGCGGAGATGCTTTGTGACCTCGCCGATCTCACGCAAGAACGACAGATCAAGAACCAGATCGTGATCCTTTCGGGATCTCAGGTATTCAAGAAACTCATCGACCACGAGGAGGACGCCGTGGTTCGGGTGGACCTCTGCGAATGCCGCCATCATCTCCTCAAAGGCAGCCTTGTTATTGATGACCTTGTCCGCTGGGGGGAAGGAATAGCTGACGCCGTGCTTTTCGAGGAATACCTCAAGCTGTTGCGTAATGATGTCCCGCAAGGACATCTGGCTGGAGATCTCGATCCGGTGAACCTTGAATTTGCCCGCGATCGCCTCGGCGGCCTCGGCTACTTTCGGATGGCGGATCATCGGGACATAGGCCGCGTCCTCAGCAACCAGCGAGAGCACCGACATCAGGTGCGACTTACCGGTCCCGTAGTTGCCGACAATTAGTACGCCCTTGTGGTCCACAGCCTCGTCGAACGAGAGCTGGGGGATCATTTGCTTCGCTATCCGTTCGGCCATGTCGTCGGAAATGACGTAGGTCGATACAAGCTTCTTCGCCTCATCCGGGCGGTTAGCGTCCAGAAGCTGAATGACCGACTCGATCGGCTCGAATTGAATGAGATCGCCATAACGCATCGGCATCCCGTGTTCCCCCTTCAATGAATCTTGAACGGGACCAGGCCGTCGATGCCATAGTCCTGATGTTCTGGATGTTCTGTCGTGGCGTAGGAAAGTCGGTCGTCCCGAAGATCTCCTGGCCACACCGCAATGACGCGACGCGCATGAGCATGTCGCTTCAGTAAATCTAGCGGGCTGAGCTGCAGCGTACGATCGAACAGCAGCTCGATGTTGTCCACGAGCAAGAGCCCGCGACTGGAAAATCTATCTGCGAGTTCCTTCAGCAGGTCTGCCGCATGCAAATGTCTTCTGGTGCTCGGTACTGTAAGCAACTCGCGACCAAGCGCGGCGCCGACGTTTAGAACACGTGCTTGCCGACGTGTGGCCAACTGCCCGAGGAAATCGCTCTTGCCAGACCGGGGTGGCCCGATCAAGATTACCAACTTGCTGTTAAGACCCGATATATCCTCGACAAGGCGATCCAGTTTCTCGATCATCGTTCAACCCTCCATCCGATAGGCGGATGCCTGAGCCTTCGCCCTGGGGTCGAGCAGCGCGCCGTTGAGCAGCACGATTTGCTGATCCTGCGGACGCCGCGCAGATGGATCGGTGTCTAGGCCCAGCCGCTTGAGGGCGTAATAGAGAAGTGCCTTCCGCACAGGGATCTTGGCGCTACCCCCGCGCATACCATAATCGAGGGCGATGACTTTCTGCTGTGTGTCGGACAGCTCCGGATGCGGCCCTATTTCCAAAGTTACCTGGTCATTCCAATCGGCGTCCGCATCAGCTCCGACACCGCTCGGCTTTGTGCCGCGCGTTTCAATGATCCGGGAAAGGAGGAAGTCCTTGAAGAGCTGGTCAGTGAGGCAGAAGGCCCGCGCGTGCCAACGGAATCCGTCGAATGCGATCGCATGTGGCGCGATCCAGCGCCAGCGTGACTCCGGCTGGGATAGCGACTGGTACTTGACCTCGATCGCCTCGGACCGCCGAATTGCGGCCACGACCGAGCGCAGTGTCTTGGCATTGACTCCTCGCGCGGGGGTCGGTGCCGCGTCGTAGGACGGGAATTGGCCCATCCATGCCTCATCACGGTCAAGAATACCGTCGGCGACCGAGCGCAGCTGAGAGAGGTAACGGCTGGCATCCGGTTTCAGAAAAAGGGATTGGAACTCGGTTCCCCGGATGTAGGTTCGGGCGCTCTTATCGTAGGCCATGTTGCCTGGAGCCATACCGATGTACCGATTCAGATCGGTAGACGCCTGGTTCACCGAGACGCCGAACGTATCCATCAGATCGCTGCGATTCACATGCCCATCCCAAAACAGACGGAACTCGATGAATTCGAACCGACGCTCTACGCCCCACCTGAGATCTGGCTTTCCCGCCCCCACCGCGCACTCCCAGTGATATGATCCATACCGTAACTATGCAGGCACAGTTTCTGGACCTTCAATCTTACTATCCAAGCAACGGTGGAAGATCAATTGGAATCGGTGAACAAACATATGAGGAATGATGCCTGTCACCATGGGGAATCAGCGCTGTCGCGCCTCTATATATGGCCGCATGGCCGAAGGGCGCGTGAGCCACGTGGATTGTGTGGCCGCCGTTACCGGCGACGGCGTTTCATGCCTGCTTGCTAGCAGCCCGAGCCAGACTCAACAGTCGCCGGCATGCAGGATTATCGTTTATGGCGGACCAGATCATGCTGAATGGCAAAACCTCACCCGCTAGTTCCCGGTAGGTGATCCCCGGAAACCGCGCGACGGTCGTCGCTTCGCTCGTCAGAGTGAGGCCTTGGCCGACCGCAACCAGCGACAGGATGTTGTCTCTCCCGACCTGTTGGGTTTGAATCTCCACTTTGCGGCCGAGACCCGCAAGTCGTGCGACAAGATATTCGTGAATCTCCAGCCCCGGCGCACCGTCGCTCACGATGAACCGTTCCGAGGCCAAATCGGCCCAGCCGAGGTCGGGCTTATCTGCCAAAGGATGATCGTCGGGCAACACCAGAAAGACTTTCTCGCACCACAGGTGCTCGGCTTCACAACCGTCCCAAGCCGGCATGCCCGTTATGAATGCGACATCGAGATTGAGATTGCGAACCGCAGCGACGTGTTCAGGCGGACTGCCATCAATGATGTCGACCTGCACCTTCGGGTGACGCGACCCGAAAGCACGCAGCAAATCGAACAAAAATCCTGATGCGAGGGACGAGAATATCCCTACTTTGACCAGCCCTTGCTCTGCCCGGCCGACCGCTGCCACCTTGGTCACCCCGATGTCGATCTGGCGAAGAGCATGGCGGGCATTGCGCAGGAATTCCCGCCCGGCGACGGTCAATCGCACCCCGCCAGCATATCGCACGAAAAGCGACGCCCCCAATTCATCTTCGAGATCACGGATCCGTCGGCTGATGGAAGACTCCTGGATGGCAAGCGCCGTAGCGGCCTTGCGGAAGCTCCCATAGTCGACGGCAGCAACAAAATATCGCAACTGGTGCAGCCGGACTGCGGACTTGCGGGCATTCCCCTCAACAATGTTCGTGAGGGCATCATCAGGCGATGGCTGATTGTTCCGGATCGCAGGCATGGCGTGTCACCCGGAACCGTGTTCGGTTTCTGGCGAATACCCCGCCACCATCCGAGCAAGAAACGGCCTGCGCGCTTCACCTTCGATGCACGCGCCACGATGCTTGAATCTGCGCGCGCTCATCGCCTCTCCGCATAATCTCAAACTAAACGGCGTTCAGTTACCGAAATGCTGCTTGTTGACATCCGCCCCGTCAACGAAAAAAGTAAATCGCGTTTAGTTTTCACGATCAGTTGGGACAGGATGTCCATGGCTCGCCCCCGGAAGGAGCAAGAACTTGATATTGCTCGTCGCGCAGTCGACGAAACCATCCGGCTGCTGGCGGAGCGCGGCGACCTCGACGTACCGTTGACCGCGGTTGCGCATGCCATAGGCTGCACGGCGCCAGCGCTTTACGGCCACTTTCACGACAAGAGCGCCTTGCTGCGCGCCGTTCGGGACGAGGGTTTTAACCGGCTCTACAGAGAAAAGCTGGCTGTCTTCGAGCAGATGCGCGGTGACCCGTTCGGTTATTTGCGTGATGGCAGCTATGCATATGTCCGCTTTGCTCTGGAAAACTCCACGCTATACCGCTTGATGTTCACACCGCCGCCGAGGCTCGGGGTCAGCGACGACCCATGGTCGAGCGAAGCTGGAAGTCAGGTATTGAATCTATTGCTGACGGGACTTCGTTGTTCTCAGGACAAAGGCTTTTTGCCTAGCATGGATCTCAGCCGCTACAGCTTCATGTTCTGGTCAACGGTACACGGCGCGGTGAGCCTCACCCTTCAGAACCGGGAAATGGATCAGTCCACCAAATGGAACACGGCGCGAGAGGCCGTCGACACGCTGATGGAGATCATCGCGGCGACTTGTTCTGATAGGCCTCCCGCCTCATGAGCGGGCTCGTCTGGCGCTGGCAAAGCCCCGATCCGTTGCGATGAACCGCTCCAACATCGGTACGATCAGCCTGACGGGATCGGTGGCAGGCTGCCCGGTCTCCCGGGCCAGCACCTCGGCATAGGCAACGAGATCCCGATGGAGCGGCCCCGGCAATTCCAGCGTGAGTTTGACGGGTTTGTCCTCAATGATGGGTCCAAGTTTCAGCTTTGCCATGGTCAGTTCCTGTAGGGTTCGAGCACAAGATCGCGGGTGACGATGACCCTGACCGGGAAGCCCGGCCGGATGGTCAGTGTCGGGGCAACCTGCAACTGGCGCTGGACGATCTGTTGTCCGGCCTGGTTGATGGTGTCCTGCGCCCCGTCGCGGATGGCGCGGATCAGCCGGTCGTCGTCATCGGTCGCCAGCTCGGTGCCAATGCCGAGCAGCGTGGACAGCCCTGCCGCCTTCATCAGATCCCACCAGTGATAATCGACGCCATCCTCCAGTCCGGCATAGCCGGAAGCGTCCGCGCCCGGTTGGCGCTCCAGAACGATGGAACGGCCATTGGGCAAGATCAGACGATTCCAGACCAGCAGCACGCGGCGCTGTCCGAAGGTGACGCCCGCATCATACTGGCCGATGATGCGCGTGCCCTGCGGGATCAGGAGCAGCGAGCCGGTCGGGCTGTCATAGACATTCTCCGTGACCTGCGCTGTGATTTGCCCCGGCAGATCGGAGCGGATGCCGGTAATCATCGCCGCCGGGATCACGGCTCCGGCCTGAAGAATGTAGGGCGACGCAGGCGCCATGATGCGATCCAAGGCAACGGTCTGGCGGTCCACCGGACCATTAAGGAAAGCCGTGTGCCTGTCCTGCGCTGCGGGTTGGCTGCCAAGGTCAAGGCCTGTGAGGCCAGACATTGCGGAACTGGGTGTCGCTGCTGTTCTCTGCCCTGACTGGAAGAAGACCGTACTCAGACGCGCGGCTTCCTCTTCAGCGAGGCGCCGCTCTTCAGCAGGGTCGCGGGCGGGCGTCGCCATAGCGGGCGGTGCGACGGGCTGACCACTGTTCTGGGCGTCGAGGATGGGACCGCCAAGATCGCCCGGTAATGCCGGTCCCAGGACCGGGCCGGTATAATCGCGCGGTAGGCCGGACAGGCCATCGGCCGTGGGGCGGTTCTCGGTTGAATAGAGTTCTTCGCCACCACCGCTCAGATCACGGGTCTGGAGTGCATAGATCAGCGCCCCACCGATCCCTAGCAACGCGACGGCTGCGACACCGGCGAGCATCTTGCGCGACAGGCGCGTGACACGCGGTGTCTCGGCGCGCAGGCGCATCGGCGCGGCATTCGTGGTGGTCTCCTCGCTCATGACGGCGACTCCCCGGTGTTCGCGGGCTGGGCCGCCTGTCTTTGTTCGATGCGAACAATCCTGACGGTCTGCTGACGATTGCCGCTGCCCAGGCGCAGCTCGGCCGCACCGAACAGGCGATCGACGATCAGGATGTTCTGATGGATGCGGGAATTAACGATCTGAGGCTCGCCATCGGATCCCAGAACGAAGATCGGCGGCATCTCGCCCTGGACGATGCCGCGCGGGAAGACGACATAGATCCGGCGGCCGTCGTCGAAGACGGAGATCGGCCGCCACGGCGGGCTGTCGCCAGTAAGTCCGTAGCGATAGTTGCGCGCGGCCTCGACCGGGATGATCGGTGCTGCCGGAACGGTCTGGCGCTGACTTGCCGGTGGTGCCGGATAAGCCCAAGCAACGGACGGCATATAGAGCGCCTCGCGGGCGCGCAGTTCGATCATGTACGTGCGCCGGTCGGTCGTGACGACGAGATTGGTCGAGATGTCCTGCCGCGATGGCTTGACGAGGATGTGGACGCGGCGGTTCACACCGCTGCCGCTTTCGGTATCCCCGATAATCCAGCGAGCGGTATCGCCCGCCGCGATCGGCCCCGCGCCGGTCAGGCTCTCGCCCGGCTCCAGCGCGATATTGGTGATCTGCCCCGGCGCGGCATAGACCTGATAAAGTGCGCCTTCCGACCAGGGGTAGATCTGGATGGCGTTATAGTAGCCTTCGCGACGCGGCTCGACGCGAGCGGCGGCATTCGCGTTCTCGACGCGGCCTGCCGGCGTGCCTGCTGCGGTTCCGCCGCGCGCGACCGTCCATGCCGGCGGCGTGTGCAATGGCCGGGGCCGGTCATCGGTGACAGCAGCCTGCACGGTCGGCAGCGCAGGAACTTCGGCATCGTAGCTGAACTGCGGCGTGCGGTTGGTGGCGCAGCCCGCCAGCATGGTGGCCGAGAGCAGCAAAGCCGCGATGACAGGTTTACGGAAAACCGGGAAACCGGAATTGCGGGGGAACGTGCGGGTCATTGGCTCATCTCCCGCGACCATGAGATTGCATTGACGTAGATGCCGAGCGGATTGGCACGCAGACGCTCGGCGTCACGCGGCGTCTGGATCACGATAGTCAGGATCGCGGTCCAGCGCTCGGTCGTGGAAAGCTGCCCGTTCTCGTAATGGCGCTCGGTCCAGGCGACGCGGAAACTGTCGTTCGAGGCCCGGATGACGCTGGAGACTTCGACCGCTACAGCCACGCGGCCGACCTTCGTGAACGGGTCGTTGGCGCGGGCATAGTCGTTGAGCGCGGCGGCGCCCCGGTCCGTGGTGAACTCATAGGCGCGCAGCCAGTTCTGACGCACGATGATGGCGTCGGCCGGGATCGAGCGCGTCTGCTCAATGAAGCGGCCCAGATGGAAGGCGATCTGCGGATCTGTCGGGCGATAGTCGGCCGTCGCTGCGGCAACGGTCTGCGCCTGGCCGAGATTATCCACCTGCACCACCCAGGGCACGACAGTCCCGCGTGCCGATTGCAGGACAAGCGCGGCGGCGAAGCCCGCAGACAGGATCAACGAGCCGAAGGCCATGTAGCGCCAGTTCTTCGCCTGCACGCGGGCCGATCCGATACGCTCATCCCAGACCTGCGCGGCTTTTTGGTAAGGCGTTTCCGGTTCGGGCGATTTGCCGTAATGGGTCGATGGGCGTCTGAAGATGTTCATGAGCGGTCGCTTTCGGACATGTTGACGGAAGAGCCGCCGCCGTGGCTGTCGCCGGAGCGGACGGCATGGGCGGCCATGGTGGTGCCGTGATTGAGAGCCTGACGGCGGTGCATCTGCTGCGCCCATGCAGGCGGGCCGCCCGCCGGAGCGGCAGGCGCTGCGGAAGCGGCGGCACTCGCACCGCCAATAGTTCCCTGCGTGGACGATCCTCCGGTGACGCCGAGCCCGGCCCGCGCACCGTCGGAGAAGCTGGTTTTGACGCTTTCCGCTGCTTTCGAGGCGGCACGCTTCAGCGGTGACGCGGCAGCCGATCCGGCAGTACGAGCGACACCGCCCAGACCGGAGGCAACACCTGCTGCACCGGACTGGCCAAGAGAGCCGACACTATAGGCGGCGCTTGCCGCACCTGCAGCGGCAGCACCGCCACGGACAGCAGCGGCTCCGCCGGAGAGTGCCGCTGCTCCCCCCTTCGCGGCCATACCTGCGGCAGCGCCACCGGCGAGCACCATGCCGCCAGCGGCAAGGCCGGTTCCGACGGCAGCGCCAGCACCAAGCTGCGGACCACCGGAGACGAGACCGGAGGCGATGCCGGGGCCGAAAATGCCGAGGCCGAGAAGCGACAGAGCGGCCAGCACGATGGCCATGGCGTCGTCGATGGTCGGCGTCGCGCCACCAAAACCTGCCGTGAACTGCGAAAACAGCGTCGAGCCGATGCCAATGATGACAGCGAGCACCAGCACTTTGATGCCAGAGGAGACGACGTTGCCCAGCACGCGCTCGGCCATGAAGGCGGTCTTGCCGAACAGGCCGAAGGGGATGAGGACGAAGCCCGCAAGCGTCGTCAGCTTGAACTCGATCAGGGTAACAAAGAGCTGCACGGCAAGGATGAAGAAGGCCAGCAGCACCAGCACCCAGGCGAACATCAGGCAGGCGATCTGGATGAAGTTCTCGAAGAACGACCAGTAGCCCATCATGTCTGAGATGGATTCGAGCAGCGGGCGACCGGCATCGAGACCGGTCTGCGCCACCTTGCCGGGCCGCAGCAGATCGGCGGCGGAAAAGCTGGTCCCCGATCCCTTCAGGCCGAGACCGGCGAAGCTGTCGAAGATGATCTGCGCGAGATTGTTCCAGTTGCCGATCAGATAGGCGAAGACACCGACGAACAGCGTCTTCTTGACCAGCCGGGCGATAATGTCGTCATCGGCGCCCCAGGACCAGAAAAGCGCGGCCAGCGTCACGTCGATGACAATCAGGGTGGTGGCGATGAAAGCAACTTCACCGCCGAGCAGGCCGAAACCGCTGTCGATATAGGTGGTGAAGACGCCCAGGAAATTGTCGATGACGCCGGTGCCGCCCATGGTTCACTGTCCCCCGTTCTGATGCGGGGCTGCGGGCACCGGCGTTCGGCCGAGGAACCGGTCGCGGCTTTCGGCCCAAGTGGCGAGGCAGCCGGGATCGTTCACGGCAGCCTCACCTAGCTGCTGACAACGACGGAGGCTCTGGCGGAGCGGATCGGCAGAAGGTTGAAGCGCAGGAGCCGGACGGCTTTGCGCCGGTTCGTCCTCGCGGGTCATCTCGATCACCGTGGCGGTAATCGCGATGGCGACGAATATTATCGCGCCGATCCGGGCCAGCAGCTTGCCGTCCATGTCGCGCCCCTCCTGTCGGGTCAGTTGTTGCCGTTGCCGAACATCCGGGCGTTGCCGGGCTGGTAGCCCGATCCCGGTGTCAGAAAGCGTTCACGTTGAATGCGGCCCTGTTCGGCGGCGGTCGCACGTTCAGCCTCGATCAGCGATTCCGAACGGCCATTGGCCGACATCAGCGCGATCAGGTCGGAAAGCTGCTGTGATTGCAGGGCCAGAAGCTGATTGCTCGCCTGCGTGGCCTGCAATGCGCCGGTGGCGTTCTGGCTCTGACCGACAAGGGCAGACATCTCGGTGCGGTTGGTGTCGATATTGCCGACAACACCGGCCTGCACGCGCATGGCGTCCTGCAAGCCGCCAACCGTATTCTGCCAGCGGGACCGCGCGTCGGCGACGAGTTGGGTATCGGTAGCGGACAGGGAGATACTGCCGTATTTCTGCTGGAACGCTTGGTCGATGTTCTGGACGTCGAAGGCGATGTTCTGCGCCTGGCTCAGAAGCTGCTGCGTGCGCTGCACATTCTGCTGCAAGGTTTGGAGCGAGCTATACGGCAGGCTCGCCAGATTGCGGGCCTGATTGATGAGCATGGTCGCCTCATTCTGGAGGCTCTGAATCTGGTTGTTGATCTGCTCCAGTGTGCGCGCGGCCGTGAGGACATTTTCCGCGTAATTGGAGGGATCGAAGACGATGCGGCCGAAGCCGAATTGCGCATGGGCCGGACTCACCAGAATCGGCGAAAGCGCGACGGGTACGGCGAGCGCGACGGCCAGTGCGGAAGTACCGACGAGACGGCGAACGGGAATACGGATCATGGCAGGGTCTCCTCTTCATGGGGGTGGTTTGGCTGGGAATGATCTGGCGCGGCCGGAACAGCGGGTTCGGTCGGTTCAGTGCGATTGGTGAGGTTCGGGATCAGATCTGCGGCCCAATCGGCGCCGCGATGGCGTAGCCAGGCGGTAAGGAAGCCATCGCGCCCATGCTCAGCCATGAGGTTTGCAATCAGGGTCTGGTCTGATTTGGCGGAAGCGGCGCAGAGCGCGAGGCCGACCTCGCTGAGCCCCAACTCGAACAGCCGATTGCCGCGCCGCGACTGGCAATAATAGTCCCGCTTGGGCGTCGCCCGTGCGAGGATTTCGATTTGCCGGTCGTTGAGACCGAAGCGGCGGTAGATCGCGGTGATCTGCGGCTCAATGGCGCGCTCGTTCGGGAGAAGCAGCCGTGTCGGGCAGCTTTCGATGATGGCGGGCGCGATGTTGCTGCCGTCGATGTCGGAGAGCGATTGCGTGGCGAAGATGACGGACGCGTTCTTCTTCCTGAGCGTCTTCAGCCATTCGCGGAGCTGATTGGCAAAGCCTTCATCATCCAGCGCCAGCCAGCCTTCATCGATGATGAGAAGCGTTGGGCGCCCGTCGAGCCGGTCGCCGATGCGGTGAAACAGATAGGCCAGCACCGCAGGCGCAGCGCCCGTGCCGACCAGCCCCTCGATCTCAAAGGCTTGCACGTCGGCATGACCGAGATGTTCAGCTTCAGCATCGAGCAACCGTCCATAGGCGCCGCCAACGCAGTATGGCCGCAGTGCCTGCTTGAGATCATTGGATTGGAGCAGCACTGCAAGGCCGGTGATGGTGCGCTCCCCGATCGGCGCAGAGGCCAGGGAGTTCAGTGCTGTCCAGATATGTTCCTTGACGTCGGGCGTGAGTGTAATGCCTTCACGCATGAGGATTGCGCCGATCCAGTCGGCGGCCCAGGCACGTTCATAGCTGTCGTCGATGCGCGCCAGCGGTTGGAGGGAGACGGAGGTCTCCGAACCTTCGGTCAGTCCGCCGCCCAGATCGTGCCAGTCACCTCCCATGGCGAGTGCGGACACTCTGATCGAACCCCCGAAATCGAAGGCGAAGATCTGGGAGCGTTCGTAGCGGCGGAACTGCAGCGCCATCAGCGCCAGCAGCACGGATTTTCCCGCGCCGGTCGGGCCGACGACGAGGGTATGGCCGACATCGCCGATATGAAGGGAAAGCCGGAACGGCGTCGAACCCTCGGTCTTGCCGTAAAGCAAGGGGGGCGCTCCGAAATGTTCGTTCCGTTCCGGCCCCGCCCACACGGCCGATAGCGGGATCATGTGGGCAAGGTTGAGCGTCGAGACTGGCGGCTGCCGGACGTTGGCATAGGCATGTCCGGGCAAAGAACCGAGCCAGGCATCGACGGCATTGACGGTTTCCGGCATGGCCGTGAAATCGCGACCCTGGATGATCTTCTCAACCAGCCGCAGCTTCTCGTCAGCGATGCGCGGGTCGGCATCCCAGACGGTGACGGTGGCCGTGACATAGGCCATGCCGGCCATGTCGGCGCCAAGTTCCTGCAGGGCCATGTCAGCGTCGAGCGCCTTGTTCGATGCATCCGTGTCCACCAACGCCGATTGCTCGTTGGTCATCACCTCTTTCAGGATCGCGGCGATGGATTTGCGCTTGGCGAACCATTGCCTGCGGATTTTGGTCAGCAGCTTCGTGGCGTCCGTCTTGTCCATCAGGATCGCGCGGGTGGACCAGCGGTAGGGAAAGGCCAGCCGGTTCATCTCGTCGAGCAGGCCGGGCGTCGTCGCGGTCGGAAAGCCGGTGATGGTCAGGATCCGCAGATGCTGGTCGCCCAGGCGCGGTTCCAGCCCGCCGGTCAGCGGCTGATCGGCCAGCAGGGCGTCGAGATGCATCGGCATCTCCGGCACGCGTACGCGGTGGCGGTTCGTGGAAATGGCCGAGTGGAGATAGGTCAGCGTCGCCGCGTCATCGATCCAGTGGCATTCGGGCATGAAGCCATCGAGCAGCGCCAACACGCGGTCGGTGCGGTCGATAAAGCCCCGCATCACCTCCCATGGATTGACGCCGGATTGCTCGCGGCCTTCATAGAGCCAGGTCTCGGCACGGGCGGCATCCTCGGCAGGCGGCAGCCAGAGGAAGGTCAGGAAATAGCCGGACACGAAATGCGTGCCCGCTTCCTCGAAGACAGCCTTGCGTTCGGCATCGACCAGAGCCGAGGCCGCATCGGGAAACGTGCTGCCAGGATAGGTCGCAGCCTCCGAACGCTGCGCCTCAACGAAGATCGACCAGCCAGAGCCAAGGCGGCGCACGGCATTGTTGATCCGGCCCGCGATTGCGACGAGTTCGGCCGCGACAGCGGAATCGAGGTCCGGCCCCCGGAATTTGGCGGTGCGCTGAAAACTGCCGTCCTTGTTCAGCACAACACCGGAACTGACCAGAGCGGCCCAGGGCAGGAAATCCGCGAGACGGGTGGCGGTGCGTCGGTATTCGGTGAGATTCATCATGGCTGCGCCCTCACACCGAAAGATGACCGGGGATGCGCAGATGCCTGCGTCCGACCTCGACGAAGAGCGGATCGCGTTTCGCCGCCCAGACCGCGAGGAAATGCCCCACAGCCCAGATGGCGAGACCGACCAGCCAGAGACGCAGGCCGAGACCCACGGCTCCGGCCAGCGTGCCATTGATGATGGCGATGGAGCGCGGTGCGCCGCCGAGCAGGATATGTTCCGTCAGCGCGCGGTGGCCCGGGACGGAAAATCCCGGCACCGCGTCGAGTTGCTCAAAGCCGACCGCCATCAGACGAGCGCCCCGCCGCCAAACGAGAAAAACGACAGGAAGAAGCTCGACGCCGCGAAGGCGATGGATAGACCGAATACGATCTGGATCAGCTTGCGGAAGCCGCCGCCTGTATCGCCGAAGGCCAGTGCAAGGCCGGTGGAGATAATGACGATGACGGCGATGATCTTGGCAACCGGTCCTTCGATCGACTGAAGGATGCTCTGGAGGGGCGCTTCCCACGGCATGGACGAGCCTGAAGCGTGCGCAGCCGGGGCGAACATCAGGCTGATGGAAACGGCGGTAGCAGCGGTTGCCATGAAGCGGTAGCCGCGCGAAATCGTGCGGATCATGAAGGATCTCCTTTCGAGGTGGTTGCGGGGGTGATGGCGTAGTCGCCGTCGGGGCCGAGCCCATCGACGCGGGCGAGTTCGACGAGACGGCGGGAAGATCCGCGTCCGGCGAGGACAGCAACAAGGTGGATCGTCTCAGCGATCAGGGCGCGCGGCACTGTGATAACGGCTTCCTGGATGAGCTGTTCGAGGCGGCGCAGCGCGCCGATGCCGGAACCCGCATGGATGGTGCCGATCCCGCCGGGATGTCCGGTGCCCCAGGCTTTGAGCAGGTCGAGGGCTTCGGGGCCGCGAACTTCGCCGATAGGGATGCGGTCGGGGCGCAGGCGCAGTGAGGAACGAACCAGATCGGAAAGCGTCGCCACGCCATCTTTCGTCCGCATGGCCACAAGGTTCGGCGCGGCGCATTGCAGTTCGCGTGTGTCCTCGATGATGACGACGCGATCCGTGGTCTTCGCGACCTCGGCCAGCAGCGCGTTGGTCAGCGTGGTCTTGCCGGTCGAGGTGCCGCCCGCGACAAGGATATTGGCTCTGGTGGCGACGTTCAGGCGCAGCACCTCGGCCTGAAGGCTGGTCATGATTCCGGCTGTCACATAGTTGTCGAGCGTGAAGACGGCGACGGCAGGCTTGCGGATGGCAAAAGTCGGTGCGGCGACTACCGGCGGCAACAGTCCTTCGAACCGTTCGCCGGTCTCGGGCAGTTCGGCTGAGACACGTGGGCTACGGGCATGAACCTCGACGCCGACATGATGGGCGACCAGCCGGACGATCCGCTCGCCATCGGCGGCGGACAATCTCTCCCCCGTATCGGCCAGACCCTCGGAGAGCCGGTCGACCCAGATGCGGCCATCCGGGTTCAGCATCACCTCGACCACGCCGGGATCTTCCAGAAACCGGGCAATGGATACCCCGAGCGCGGTGCGCAGCATCCGCGCGCCACGGGCAATCGTCTCGGGTTTCTGATGTGATGCGGTCATGGCGGCCCCGTTCATGACGGGGCGCGCAAAAGACGGACCCCGGATCGGGGTCGATTAAAAGAACCTGATTTGGGGCTGTTTCAACAGATGTTTACGCGCGTGCGGGCATCGGCGGCCGACGGCGGAAAATCGGAGGGCCAGCGAACAGAGGAGCGAAGTCGCGTTTCGCGGCAATCACGAAAAATCTCGAACAGTCATCACCGCCAACGCGAGCGCGCAAACACACGACGCACGCTCGGCTGTGCAACCGTATCAAGCACATAATCATTGGCGATGTCGCTGGAGTCATAGTGCCTAGGTTCGTCGGACGATCGCGCGAGTTCGTATCCGGCCGCATCGACCCAGAGCACTTCCTCGTCACCAGTGATGGGCAGCACACTGTACCGCCGCATCGCTCCGGTTGTGCCTGTAAGCTCGGCTTCATCCGGCACTGGCTCGACGCGTTCCCGCTCACGAGCAGGCAAGCCGCGCTCCCACGCGAGAAAGTGCTGGGGGCTGATGAGATCTTCGCTCGTCGGATTTTTGACTTCTGCCTCAAGCCATTCATCGAACGATGATCGCAACTCTTCCGCATCTTCACGGGTCTTAGCCCGCCCTTGGGCAAGGGCGAATGCAACGAACGGATCGAGCGTACCCCATCGCAGCAGTTCTCGTGCCCAGAAACCAAACCAAGGCAATCCGGTCGTGGCCTTCCATGCATCAAGCGAAGGCACAGCAAGCGGATCACCCGCCCCAGCCGTCCACTTTTGGGCGACGACAGCACCGATCGCCACTCCGAGCCTGAATTCCAAATTATCGGCAACGAAGCGTTGCCGGGCACGCAAATTACCGGCTTCCGGCACTTCACCACCCGGTCCGCGCATCCACCAGGCGAGGACGTCCGTCCAGGTCGCGAGTATGTTCTGATCGCCCACGGTGTCGCGAACGCGGAATCCAAACCCGCGATCACTCTTGAGCAATTCTCCTAGCGCCGTGAACCGGGCGAGTCGTTGCGCAGGCGTATCGCTGCCATAGTTCAGGGCTTCGGTCAGCTTTTCGGAGATGGCTGGTGCGACGGCTTCGAAGCGGCGGCCGACATAGGGTGAGAAGCCATATTGGTAGAGCCGACGTCGTTCTTCGGCGTCGGGATAAATCTCTTCGACAATGGCGCGTCCTCGCCGCACGATTGCTTGTTCGAGCCAGGCTTCCTGCGCCGCTGCCGCCATCGTGAATGTCTTCTGCCAGAGCGCCGCAAGCTTGGCTTCCGCCTGCGCGCCATCGAGACCGTCGTCGAGGAGACTGAGTTCCTCAAGCGCGGTCATGACAAAGGAATCGAGCTCATCAACGGTATCCGCCAGTCGCGCTAAGTCACTGGTGGCGCCGGTGCCAGCATCGTCGCTCAGTTCCTCGGGCTGAACCTGATCCAGCCAGCAGAGAAATGCCTCGTCGGTTACGTGGCCGAAATATAGCGACGCCTTGTTGCGAAGCTCCTGAAGCAACATTGCCAGCGGGCTGAGAGTGGCGTCGCCGGCAAGCTCGTCGAGACGCAGGTTCTCACGAAGCACGTTATAATCTTCCCTAAGAGCGCCCACCTGATTGTGCTGTGTCTGCTTCTGGCCGTTCGCAGTGGTGGCGATCGTCGTCGGGAGCGCGACGAGGGTCAGGCCTTCCATTCCCTTGGTGGCACCAGGGCGTCCGGCCCGGCCGGCAAGGTTACGAAATTCCGCCGGTGTGTACGGCGTGATGATCGGCTTCTGCTTCACATTGTCGTACGCGCTGCGCTTGAGCGAGGTCACGAAGATGATATCAAAAGGAAGATTCACGCCCTCCGTGAGGGTCGCTGTCGCGACCGTGATCGGACAGACCTTCTCGTCGATCATCTGCACCATGAGGCGACGCAGGCGTTGCGGCATCTGCCCATGACTTGTCGCGATGCCGCGGTCCAGCAGCGCGACTTCATAGGATTCCGGGCCGCAATAATCGACACAGGCTGCTCTTGCTTCTGCGAACATGGCGCCAAGCCTACCTTCGGGCGGGACATAGGCAGAGAGCCCTTGCCAGGCCGGCAGATCGAATGACTTAGCATACCAGCCCATCGTCTCTTCGGGCTTCTGAGCCAACGAGATCAAAATCCGACGATTGGTCGCAGCGAGATGAAGCGCAGTCCATAAAACCGTGACCTGATTGAAACAGTACAGGCTCCGGCGCATGTCTGGCGGGAGCTGTGCCATCGGAGGTATGGTGAGGTTGAGATACACAGGGGCGTCGCGGCCCCGTACGTAGAGTGGCCGACCATTCATCAAGTCGAGCAACATCGTACTGCGTCGTTCCGATGCGGTCTCGAGCACTCCGATGACCTGCCGGGTACTGCGATAGCGGGTGCCTATCGCCTGCGCGTCCGCGTCGCCTTCCATCCAGCGCGCGACCGGCCCGGCCGCGCCACCGGCGACCGCTGTCAACGCGATGCGGACGATGTCGGGGGCCTGTGTCAGCAAACGCGCGACAAAGCTCTCCAGCCGCAGCGCACGACTGCTGTGATCGGCAAAGGCATTACGGCCACTCTCGGTGTCTTCGGGCAACACCTGGTGCGCCTCGTCGACAATGAGCAACCGCAGCCGGCCGAGGAGCAGCGGCGCAAGGTAGCGCATCAGCGCATCTGCCTTCTCGACCGTCGCGATCAAAACGGTCGGGCGATCAGCGTTGAGCCAGTAGTCGGTAATGCCCCAATCCGCGCCACCATAGAGCCCGGTGATGATCAGATCGCGCCCGAGTTCAGAGGTCAGTTTTGCCTCGACTTCGCCGGCGAGCGCGCGCGACGGCACGACGTAGAGCGCAAGCGGTATAACATCGCCATGATCGCGCAGCAGCAATTCTTTGATGAGACCGAGGTTGGCAACGAGCGTTTTGCCCGACCCCGTTGGCGTACAGAGTGCGAAGGACGAATTCTCCAGTAGTCGGGTGATACCCGCCAGTTGCGAAGACCAGAGGATACCTCGTCCTCGCGCAAACTGATCGCGCCCAAAGGCTAGCATACGGGGCATGCGTTCGAGATTCAGTTGGCCGAGCGCCCGCACCGACCGATAGATGCTCGCAGCTGCAAATCGCTCGCCCACTTGGCGTAGGAGGCCGATCAGCAGTGAGACGTCGTCGCTGAAGGTGCGGACCGCCATTGAGTCTAAAGCCTTGAGTTTGGCGGCAGCCTTTCTGAGGCGGGCATCATCACCGCGCCGTGCGGAATCCGCAAAGAGACCAAGCGCCCGGACTAGCTCAACGGTAAAGTACCACGCGAGGCGGTCGTCGTTTTGCTCTTCGAGAATGCGTGGGGAAGCGTCTGCGGCAGTTAGGCCGGGGTGCTGCTTCCAGAAAGCCATCGCGAGAGTCAGGACCTCATCGAAATCGGCCCGAAGAAAGGCAGCAAAAAGCGCGGGTCCATCTTCGTCGAGGTCGAGCTGGCCAAGTAGGCCCGAAGCCATCGCAGGGAGACCGCCGAGCTGGAATGCCGCCCCAGAGAGTAACTCGATCGGGGCAAACATTTTAGTCCCGTCGTTGGACCGCGCCAGCCATTCGAGAATTTCGCCTGCTCTTCGGTAGCAGTCGATAGCCCGTGGCGCTTCATAGCCTTCAATCTCGGCGAAAATCTCGGCCGCGTGCAGCAGGCGGCGCGCATCGGCGAGCTGTCCTTCCGAATCGGCTTGGCTCCATCCGATCGTGTCGACCTGCCAGCCAATCTGAAGGCAGCGCACGTATGAGCGGGCCTGGTTGGCGGAGATTTCATTCTCGAGGGCCAATCCAATGCGGGCGCCGTTGGCGAGGTCGAGGCGCTCCGGATCGTAGGCAGGCATCAGGCGCGCCACAAAGCGTCATAGACGCCGTCGATCAGATCTTCGCCGTCGGTCAGAATAAGCTCGACTACCTGAAGGTCGTGCGGCGCAGTGTAGTCATCGGGAAGGGCTTCCCATGGGATGAGAGATGTCTTGGCCTTTCGACTAGGCACGTCACCACCGGAAATCATGATCAGGTTAGTGCGCGGCAACGGCTCGGCGCCCTTGACTACCAGCACGCGATCAATCGTGGCGATCGCGGCCGAAAAGGCATCTGGATCAATCTCTCGGAGTAGTCGCTGCAATTGCCGCAACCCGTGCGGTGCCGGTATGTCCCGATTGATCTGAAACCAAATGCCTTTTCCGTCGTGTGCCGCGATCCCCGTCGCCGGATCGGTCTTTTTCTTTCCATACAGGAGGTCGGCGACAACCGCAGGCTGGAGCTTCTTACGCCATTTGGCCTCACCGGCGATGAAACGGATCACTTCGCCCGCGTCATTGAGTGCCAGCGCCAAGAAATCCGAACCACGGCGACCATAAACCTCACGCTTGCGCTCCTCGTCGCGCGCCAGAGCGAAGAGATAGGCCTCGGCATCTTCGTGAAAGCGGAACAGGAAAACTGGAATTACCCAGTGGTGACCGCCGACGAACTCATAATGCTCGGTGAGCATGCCGGCCATGACTTCACCGAAGAGCCCACGCCGCGTAATCGATGGGAGCATATTGGGATAGGTTGCATGCGCGCCGGGCGCGTCAGCATCGGGATGAAGGTCGATGCCCAATTGCTCATGAAAATAAGCTCGTGCATCAGTGTGCGCTGATTCGAAGTAGCCGACGAAATCCTGGATCAGATCTTCGTCGCACTCACAATTCTGCTCCAGCAGAAGATGGCCGTAGTTATCGACATCGCTCGGATATTTGGTGAGCCAGCGATCCAGAGCGTTTTTCGGCGGCGAACAGGTGTGCAATGTCAATGTGTTGGACTCCCCCCACATACACTACGAGAATTGCTGCCGCTCATGAAGCGCTAAAGCGTCCATGCAAAAACGAATTCTACAGACGTATCTTAGGGGCGTTTACCTCCAATTCTTTTGTAACTGTCCAACATCCCAATCCCGCAGTTGACCCACAGTTTACGCTACCATCCGACGTCCGTCGCCCGGGGCGCGTACCATTCGCTGTGCACGTTTTAACGGCGGCTTTCAGGCGCGACGTTCGGGCTTTACGACTGGGTTGGCGAAAAGCACAAAGCAGTTATCAAATTCGGTTTTCAATGATCCTGCGGTGGCATTGGTGTTTCGTCGGCCAGTTGCTCACCTGACATATCCCGCGACAGGTCCTTCAAAAACCTGTCGCCCGTTGCCAGCTTGCGTCCAAGAGTCAGAAGGAAACCTTCGAACCTTTCGTTTCCCTTCGCCCGAGCTGATTCCTTCGCGGAATCCCGCAACGGCGGCGTTACCGTCAGCCAGAAGTGGATAAAGAGCGCCAGAGTCTCTCCCAACACAGCGAAATCCTCATCCAGACCGTCGAGCTGGCGGCCAAGCTTGTCGAGGCGGCGCGACATGGCAGCTTCCAGCCGCTCGGTTGTATCACCAGACAGGAAGGACGCCACCGCGGCCTCGATCACTGCGGATTTGGATACATTGCGGCGTAGTGCCAGGGCCTCGACCTGCTTCAGCAGATCGGGCGCGAAATAGACGTTCATGCGAGTGCGGGTGGTCATGGCTGTTTCCCATCTCAAAGCTCGATGCCGTCGTTGGGGTCGAGTGACGCTTGCCGCGCCACCATGCGCATCCGCTGACGCATGGCTCGGGCCTTGCCGGCATCAACGTCTGGCTCATCATCGAGGATGTCGAACTCCTGCGATGGGGATGGCGGTGGCGGAACGATTTCCTCGTGTTCGGGCAGCTCCGGCTCACGGCGGATACCGGCATTGGCGGGATCGCCATCGACTGCGCCCGCACCCGAACCGCTGGTATTAGCCGCCGGGACGATGCGGCTCGTCCAGTCATCGCACGCCGGCATGGCAATCTTCGTCGGCTGCTTGCGCAGATCTGGCGGCGGCAACACCCGTCCCTGAAGCCGCGCATCGGCGTAATAGCGCGCCTTCGCGGCACGGATCGGCGGCACGCCCGCGACCATGACGATCTCATCGGTGGGCGGTAGCTGCATGATTTCGCCCGGCGTCAGCAGCGGCCGCGCCGTTTCCTGCCGTGAGACCATCAGATGCCCGAGCCATGGCGCAAGGCGGTGACCGGCATAGTTGGTGGAGTCGCGCATTTCGGTCGCCGTTCCGAGCGCATCGCTGATCCGCTTGGCCGTGCGTTCATCATTTGCGGCAAAGGCAACGCGCACATGGCAATTATCGAGGATGGCGTTGTTCTGACCATAGGCGCGCTCGATCTGGTTGAGCGACTGCGCGATCAGGAACGCTTTCAGTCCATAGCCGGCCATGAAAGCCAGCGCCGATTCAAAGAAATCCAGCCGCCCGAGCGCAGGAAACTCATCCAGCATTAACAGGAGACGATGCCGTTTGCCGGCAGTTTCCAGTTCCTCGGTCAGCCGCCGCCCGACCTGGTTGAGGATCAGACGGATCAGTGGCTTGGTGCGGTTGATGTCGGATGGCGGTACGACGAGGTAGAGGCTGACAGGCTCATCGGTCCCGACCAGATCGGCGATGCGCCAGTCGCAGCGTTCTGTCACGCGGGCCACGACCGGATCTCGGTATAGACCGAGAAAGGACATGGCGGTCGACAGCACGCCTGATCGTTCGTTCTCGCTCTTGTTGAGGAGCTCGCGCGCCGACGAGGCGATGACCGGATGCACCCCGGCTTCGCCCAGATGCGGCGTATCCATCATGGCGCGCAAGGTCGCCTCGACTGGACGGCGTGGGTCGGACAGGAAGCTCGCAACTCCCGCCAGCGTCTTGTCCTTCTCGGCATAAAGGACATGCAGGATCGCGCCGACCAGCAGCGAATGGCTGGTCTTTTCCCAGTGGTTGCGCTTGTCGAGACTACCCTCGGGGTCGACCAGGATGTCCGCGATGTTCTGCACATCACGGACTTCCCATTCGCCTTGCCGCACCTCCAGCAGCGGGTTGTAAGCTGCGGAATGGACGTTGGTTGGATCGAAGAGCAGCACCCGGCCGTGACGGGAACGAAAGCCCGCCGTCAGGTTCCAGTTCTCGCCCTTGATGTCATGGACGATGCAGCTTCCTGGCCACGTCAGCAGTGTCGGCACGACAAGGCCGACACCCTTGCCCGATCGGGTGGGCGCGAAGCAAAGAACATGCTCAGGTCCGTCATGGCGCAGATACTCTTTGCTGTGACGGCCCAGCACAACGCCATCGGGGCCGAGCAGACCGGCGGCATGGATTTCCTTATCCTCTGCCCATCGCGCCGACCCGTAGGTGGCGACATTGCGTGCTTCGCGCGCCCTGATGATCGACATGAGAAAGGCGGCGGCGATGGCGATCATCGCCCCGGATGTGGCGATGATCGCGCCCTCGGTGAAAATGCCGGGCGCATATGCGTCGAAGGAAAACCACCACCAGAAGAAAGCTGGAGGATAGTAGACAGGCCATCCCGCGACATCGAACCAAGGATTGCCAAGCTGGGGCTGGAACCCTAGACGGAAGGCGACCCATTGCGTCGCGGCCCAGACCATCACCATAACGATGGTGAACACGACAATGATCTGGCCCCAGAGTATTCGGCCTCCACGCATACAGGCTCCAATAGGCAAGAGAGATGGAGCCGATCAGAGAATAGGCGGTTACGCGAGTGGCAACAGGAAAGGCCGAGCCGAAGCGCTGTCGGATACTATCGGCGGCAAATCGGATGGGTCAGTTCAAGGGCGGTTCCCTTTCCGGCTTAGCCAGAACAATTTACGCAGCCCCAAGGCCAGTCCAGGATCATATCCCCAATCCTCGCTGCCGCCCTAACTGCCAGGATACCGATTGGCCCTGCACGACGCCCATCACCTCACGACCGAGCTGGCGGTCGATGACCGGTCGCCACGGGACAAGGGTGAATTCATGACTCTTCTCGACCACGGCGAATTTGCCGCTGGATAGCTGCGCGGTCCCCGTGAACTTGCCGCTGACATTCTCGCCATCGGCAGCCGCCCTGAACGGCACCCCCTTGCTCTCGGCCATCTCGGCTCCCACCCGCGCCACCTCGCGTTTCCGTAGATTGGCGAGGAGATTGCGACGATAGAGGATGCGGCCTTCGCGACTTCGGGTGGCGTCGCCTTGTTCAATGTGATGTTCACGGCGCTGATCCATCGCCTCGCGCACCTGCTGCCCGAACCCTACTGGAGCGAGATCCGAGGCATCCGGCGTCACCAGCCGCCGGTCAAGCCAGGTCGCGCCATCGGCACCAATCTGCTTTTCCAGATCAACGGTCGAGACGACACGGATGCTGGCCAGCCGGTTGCGACCGGCATCATAGGTCGCGGCACGGCTCTCAAAGTCCTCGGGGATGCGCCATTGATCGCCGTCGATCCGCTCGACGATCCCGGCACGACGCAGCGCCTCCAGCCGCCGGACATGGGAATCCACATAGCCCTCATAATCCCCGCCCGGCACGCGCCCCTCAAACCTGGCCTGTTCGAGATGACGGCTCGGCCGATAGATGCCGTCTTCGGCGATGGTCGCTATGGTGCGATCAGACGGACGCCCTGCCGTGTCGGCGGGACCGACCTCGATGATGCTGCCGATCCGGGCGTCCTCGACGCGGGCGGGATCGATGCCGGGAACATGATGCGTGCGCCCGTCGATCCCGTCCACCACCAGGGTCAGGTTCTCGCCCATCTCATCGGTGAGATATTTGTCCACGATGCGGCCTGTAATTGGCGTCGCGGGCGCGGCGTCGTGAAGCTGGAATGTCATCGGGTCACGCTCCAGCCCATCGGCCTTCAGCGCCTTGTGCATGTCGCGGATGATGTCGCCACGCTCGCCCAGTTCGCGCAGCGCCGACTCCATCTTCGCGCCAAGTTCCCAGACGCCAGGCGCGTGCTCGGCGGCGAGCCCCATCTTTTCCAGTTTGGCGAGACGGCGCAGGCGAAGCGTCCGGTTGAACTGGCGACGCGGATCGCCCGGCTCTTGGCGCAGGTCGAGGAAACGATCATTGGCCTCCTCCGTCATCGCCCGGTCGATGCGGGTGTAACGGTCCTGGTCGATCTCGGCCGACAGCTTGCGGGACTGCTCGATCTCGGTGACAGGGCCAAGCTCCAGCGTGGTCAGCTCGCTCGCCCGCTCGCGGATACCATTGGCGAGATAGTCGCCATTGATGACAAGATCGGCGCCCTTGTCGTCGCGGCCGTTGACGATGACATGCACATGGGGCTGGCCGGTGTTGTAGTGATTGACCGCCACCCAATCGAGCCGGGTGCCAAGGTCGGTCTCGATGCTGTTCATCAGATCGCGGGTGTGTTCGGTCAGGTCGGTGAGATCCACGCCATCCTCGGGCGAGACGATGAACCGGAACTGGTGACGATCATCCCTGCCGCGATCAAGAAAAGCCTCGCCATCGGCGCGGTCGTCATTCGCGGAATAGAGCTGACCGCGCTCACCATCACGCGATGTCCCATCCCGCTGGATATAGCGCAGATGGGCCGCGGCTTTGCCGTTCTTTCCGGCCTGCTGGACATAGCGGGTTTTGACGACGCAGCGGCGCACTCCCGCCGTGCTGTGTCGCCAGCCACCCGTCAGGCTGCGGGCGCGAACAAAGGACGCGCCGCGCCCCCGCTTGATGCCAGGCCCATCGGCACCGGATGACGCCTTCCCACTCTTTCCGGCCTTGCCGGAGCCAGAGCGGGGTGAATACCGGGAATGCGCATTGCCCTGCTGGCGGGCGAGCTTCTTCGCCTGCGTCAGAAAGCTCTTCGCCTTGCCCGCCTTGGGCGTGTCGGATCGAATGCGGCCGGGCTTCGGGCGAAAGCGGTTCTCGTCGTCGGCGCTCATCGGCGCGGCCCCGGCATAAATTGCCGGAAACCGGTCATTTCACCGCCGTAGTGCCGGTCAAAACCCAGCAAATCCAAGGGATTGCGACCAATCGCGGCACGCGATGCCCAAAACCGTGGTGCCGCCTGCGGCCCCGCTAACCAGTGTGCAGACAACAAGAATTTCCCGAACTGGCGCGATGGAGTGCCATGTTCTTTTATCTTGCCCTCCGCCCTTCCTTCCCTTTTTGCCCTTCCTGCCGGGAATGCTGCCAGGCGTAAACCTGCCTGACTGCACACTGGAACCGGACCGAAAGAGCGCAGGAACGCCATGCTCATGGCGCATCTCTATCGCTCGCGCGGGCCACGAATATGTGGCCATCCTGCGGTTCCGCATCAACAGGATCCCGCACAGGAACGGATGCGCGTGCGTCGCGCGACGGCGTATTGGCGGCAGCTCCATTGCCACCGGATTGCGCGACAAACAGCGGAGCTTCGCGCCAATCCGGTGGTGGTGGCGGCACGCTTGTCGGCGCATCTGGCGCGGCCGCGCCGCCGAGAAGCGGCGCGAGCGTGGCGATATAGGCGCGCGTCTCGGCGGGCAGAACACGGCCTGTTGCGAGATGCTCGTCATAGCGACCGGGACCGGCATTGTAGGCGGCGAGCATCGCCGCCACATTGCCGTAGCGGTCCCACATCTCACGCAGATAAGCTGTGCCCGCGAGGATGTTGTCGCGGGGATCATAGGGATCGCGGCCGAGTCCATGGCGGATGCGCAAGCCCGCCCATGTACCGGGCATCACCTGCATCAATCCCATCGCACCCGCCGACGACACGGCGAGCACATCGCCCGCACTTTCTACGCGCAGAACAGCGCTAATCCAGTGCTCTGGAATGCCGAAGCGCTGTGACGCCTCGGCAATAAACGCAGCATGCGGATGCACAGAAATAGGCGCAGGTTGCAGCGTCACCTGAGCAATGGCCTGCGTCACGCCGCTGCCAAGCGACAGCAAGGCCGTGAAGAGAAGAAGGGCATGGGATCGCATGATCTCAGTCCCGATCTTCGCGCAGTCGCGGACGGGTCCAGTGCAGCGACCAGGACGTACCCGCATCGTCGTCACGGAACAGGTTGGCGCGGATCGGCTGCGGCAAGGCGGGATCATCGAGCAACACCGAAAGATATTCACCGGCCTTTTCGCCAGTGCGTGTCCAGGCCGCCCCAACCTCCGGACCATCAGCATCGCCGCAATGAACGCGATAGGCCGGCGCGTTTTCGGCATCCGAATGTTCCGCAGGAACAATGGTGAGTTCGCGGGAGAGTGTGAGGGTGTGAACGCGCCCGGTAAAGCCGGTTGCATCGCGCGTGAACTGTCCGATCTGTGGCATGATAAGTCTCCTGTAGTTGATGTTTAGGGGTGGGTTCAGTGCGTGGCCGCGCGCCATTGGTAGCGGCCATCGCCTTCCCCATCGGTCCAGAGCGGCAGCGCTCGGCCAATGACGGAACTGGCGGGAACAGGTCCGAAGTAACGGCCGTCCAGGCTGTCACGGACCTCCCAATTCATGAGGAAGAGTTCGCGGTCGCGGATGATGCGGCAGCCCTGCCAGACCGGCAGATCGCGGCCCACGCGGTCGCGCTCCAGCGCGTCGCCCATTTCCACGCCGTCGACGGTGATGGTCACGCCGCTGCGGCAGACACGCTGTCCCGGCAGGCCGAGGACGCGCTTCAGGAGCGGCACGCCGCGACCGATATAGCCGCGCTCGACCATGAACTGCTCCAGCTGTTCGGGCGGCATGAGGGCGACCAGTTCGGGCACTTCGAGCGCATCGGCGGGTTTGATGGTGTAGAAGCCGATGGGGGCACTGGCGGTGACATTCCAGACCAGCCGGGTCGGCAGATCAGCGACAGCCGTGGCGACAAGAGCGCCGACCGCCAGCGTCGCCAGAACAAGGATATGGCGGCGGCTCATGGCGCGAGCCTCCGGCGGCCGATCCACGCGGCATGGCGCTCCGGGGTGTAAGGGTTTGGCTCCTGACCCGCGCTCAGGCGGTTATGGACGTGCCGCCAGTAATCCGGCGATGCGTCAGCGGCATCGACGCTGAGTGCCTCCACGGCGTCGATCACGGCCAGCGCCCGCTGTACCTTTGGCCAGCCATCGATCCGCAACAGGATCTCGCCACCGGGGCGAACGAAGGGAACTGTCTGGAATGGTTCGCCGCGTCCGATGGCGCGCAGGATGTCGAGACGCGAAATGATGGTGCCGTAGTCGTTGGAAGCCCAACGGACAAAGGCGAAGATGCTCTCGGGTGCGAAGCCGACGATGCTGCGGCGGCGGTCGATGATCTGCTCAAAGCTCTTGCGGCCGAAACGTATCCAGTGTTCCACCTTCTGCTTCTGGAATGTCAGTTCGATCAATGTGGTGAAGGGCGCTGGCCCGTCCGGGAGCGGACGGCCATGCGCATGGCATGCCATCTTTCCGGTCATGGTTGATCTCCTTCGGAGGATGGAAACTCGCGGTCGAGCAGTCCGCGGAGCATGACGGCGACGGTGATGCCCCGCCGGAAGGCGGCGACCTTGATGCGCCCGCGCAGCTCGGGGGTGATGTCGATGGTCAGGCGCGCGGTGAATGCCTCGCCGGCGCCTTTGCCGGTTGGCGGCGCATCCGCTGCCCTGATCCAACCATCGGGATCGCCCGGACGCGATGCGAAACGGGCCTTGGCGGGAGGACGTGTCATGCCCGTGCCCTCCCGATCCCGAGGCCGTCGATCTCGGCCGCAAGCGTCGCAATCTCGCGCATGGCGCGTTCCCCGCTGTCGGTCTCGGAAACGAGCCGTCCGGTTTGCGCGCTCTCAGCGAAAGCCACGCGCTGGCCGATGGTAGTGACGAGCAAGGGAGGATCGTGATCGGCCAGCGTCTCGGCTGTCAGCCTGGCGATGACTGTGCGCGCGCCGCAGCGGTTGAGGACGAAGCGTGCGGCCAGTTCGGGCCGGTAGATCCGCGCCTCCGTCACCAGCGCCAGCATCTCTGCCGAAGCCCAGCCGTCGAAAGGTGATGGTTGGACCGGGATCAGCACCAGGTCGGCGGCGAGCAGCGCGGAGCGCATAAGACCGGCGACGCGGGGTGGCCCGTCGATGACGATGTGATCCGCATCACGCGCCAACTCCGGCGCTTCGCGATGCAATGTGTCGCGGGCCAGGCCGATAACGCTGAACAGCCTCGGCAGCCCTTCATGGCTGCGCCGCTGCGACCAGTCGAGCGCGGAGCCTTGCGGATCGGCGTCGATCAGGATGACGCGCTGCCCCTTCGCGGCCCAGGCCCCTGCGAGATGCAGCGCCAGCGTGGTCTTGCCCACGCCGCCCTTCTGATTGAGGAGAGCGACGATCATGGCCGCCCTCCCGGTTTGCCGAGAGGAAATTCAGCCGTGTTTGTCGGCGCGAGCGATTCTTGCTCTGGGGGGCTCAGCTTGCCTTTGTGGGCACCCATCCTGAGGGCCGCACCAGCCTGCGCGATGAGCTTTGCCACATCGCGCCGGCGCTCTTCAAAGTTAGATTCTGTGTTAGAGTCTAAGTTAAGGGCACGATTTTCGCTTTTATTCCCGTAGGATAAGCGCTGTTTGGGTTCCCGATAGCACGAGCCGCCGGTTCCTGATGGCACGATAGTGCGGGTTCCCGATAGCACGAGACTATCCACAGGTTTTCCACAGGCGGGAACAGGCTCGAAAGCGAGCAGCATCCGGCCTCCGGTTTCGACCTCGGCGAATAGAGTGTAACCCGGCAGCGGCTGGCGGCGGATAATGTCGCGCAGCTCGAACGCGAAGCGCTTGAACGGCGACAGACTTCCCGATTTCTGGTGCAGGTGGCGGAAATCGAACCGCCAGCCGTTTTTCTGTCGTCCACCATGCTTGCGCACGAGACGATAAAGCCAGCGATCGAGCCCGCCGGTCAGGTCGAAATAAGCCCGGTCGATGGTGAGGATCAGCGCTTCATCCAGGACAGCACTGTAGAACCAGTCAGGAACGATCATCTCAATGCCGTCCGAGCGACCATTGGCATCGGTCCGCTCCCGCCATTCATTGATCCAGGAAAAGCGATGCCGCCGTCTGTTGGCGGGCTGGCGGATCGAGGTTGCGACCGTGGTCGATTGCAGCCGGTCGAGCGCTGCCTTCAGCCGCTGATAGTCCCGCTGCGAGGTTCCGCGCCCCGTGAAGGTGAGGATCTCATAGGGCGTTGCTGCCATCAGGCGCGAAGTGCGCAGGCCTGCATCGCGCGCCTCGACAATCTGGCTTGCGGCCCAGATCAGAATATCAGCGTCCCAGATCGTCGCCATGCCGTGGTCGGGAACAGCTTCGACGCGGATCGAGACGTCGCCCGCGGCAAAATCAATCGGGCGGATGCGGTGTGATTTGGAAAGGGAGAAGAAGGGGTAAGCCATGAGATCCTGTGCGTCTCGTGGTGCGAATTCACCGGGAAGCGCCCGAAACAGATCGAGTTGTCCGCGTTCCGAGCCGGATCGGTGCTGAGGTGCCATGAGGAGCTGCAGCCGCGTTCAGCGCGTAACGCGTTTGGGCGAGGTGAACGGTGTCACCGGCAGAGGTTTTGCCGGGAGAACCTGTCCACGCGGATCGGACGTGGAGGTAACGGATCCCCGCGCGACCCAGGCCGCCAGATCCTCGACCGAATAGACAACGCGGCCGCCGAGCTTGTGATAGGCAGGCCCCGTTCCGTAGGTCCTGTGCTTTTCCAGCGTGCGCGCTGACAGGCTGAGGAAGTCGGCGGCTTCCTTGGTGCGCAGGTATCGTGGCGGCAAGGCGGCGAGATCAGGTCGCATGGGGCGGGCCTCCGTGGTTGTGCAGGATGCCGCTGACGATCAGCGGCGTGTCATGCGCACGGTGGCGAAGGAACGCCGGCATGGGGGATGAGGAAGATCGAAGGGGTGAAATCCTCACCCCCGATCAGGCGTCAGCGTCAGGGTTTGCGACGATGGCGCAAAAGGTCTTGATAGCCGCCATCGATGAGCGCGGCGGCGGATCGGACAAGGGCGATGACAGAGGCGCGCAAAGCCGATGTCTTCCACGGCTCGGCCCGTACGCGGTCCTCTCCGTAGATCGCGATGGCAATCGCGCGATAGGTCGCGTGGTTGGCATTTCCGTCAGCGGCTTGCATCATCAGGCGGAAGCGCCGGCGCTGATACGGCGTCATCCTGGGGTCTCGGCGCGCCGGTTTCGCAGTCAGCGTGTGCCAGAGCCTGAGAATGGCTTCGAGCCGGTCCGGCAGATCGTCGTCAAGCGGCAGAATGATCGCGGGCTGGGCATCAGCATCGGTGTCCGAGAGGATCACATATTGAACGCCATCCCGTGCGCGGCACGCACCGTACGCCCCCTCTGGCCCGCGGATGGCATCATGAGGTTCGACGGATAACGCGGCCGGCGAAGGGGTAAGAAAATCGGGGGTGGCGCCAAGCATCAGCACGGCCGGGTTGGCAAGCGGCGACCAGATGACCGGTTGGTTGAGCGCGGAATGCTTGGGGTCTGCCGGGAAATCGCAACCCCCAGCGACGCTGGTCATCATCCGAAAGGGGAAGATGTCCGGCGTCTTGCGTTACAAGATCATCGAAGCTGGCTTGATAGGCAGCGTTACGGCGTAAGCATTCCCACGCAACGCCCTCAACGGGCAGCGCATCGTAGAATTCATATTGGCTCTGGTCTCGCCAGCGGGAAGTATCCGGCTTCATTGCTCCGCTCCTGGTTGAAATTGCACAGGTGGAGCGTGAAAAGATTGCGGCGTTCCTATACGGAAGGAAGCCAGATAGGGGACATAGAATGATGCCCATAGGGCATCATTCTGGGGTCGGCGCCGAGGTCAGTCGCGATCCGTCGGACGGTGGAGCAGCTGGCGATAGCCGCTTTGCGTCATCCAGCGCGCCCGTGCCAGATGGCTGTCATGGATTTTCCTGGCGCGCTCGGGTTCCTGAACAGGGTCGATGCCGAACAGCACATCGACGGCTTCGCTCCATTCCGCGCCATCGTCGGCGGCATCGAGTAGCCGCATATAGAGCTTGATATGCGCGCGATCATACTCGGTGAGCTCGTCGCTAATGGGCGCAATGTCGTCGAAGGAGGGGGCCGCAGATGTCATGTCGAGGATCGCCGCAAGACACAGGCCGCCGCCGCAGATCGATGATGGGGCCTGCGCCAATCAGCCGTCGTAGATCTGTCGGTGTCTCTTCTCGTCTTGGCCATGAACTAGCAACACTCCTTGCCCGCGATCCGTGGACAAGAGAACAATCCCTGCTGCTTCAAGCGCCCGGCGTACCTGATCCCGCGTTGTCTCATACACCTCGAGCCGGCTCTCGGACTCAAGGCGCTTCAGGGCAGTCAGCGATATTCGGGCCTTGTCAGCGAGCGTCTCCTGCGTCCAACCCAGTAACGCGCGTGCGGCCCGCGACTGTCGAGCGGTGATCATGCATGATCACCTCCCATCGCGACCGGCGCGCATTCCAGAACTACGGCTATTTTAGTCGCTCTTTCCTTTTCTGCCAGATGAAATCGTCGAATCTGGGCAAGAGGTTATTTGCGCAGGACAACGCACAGGCCCGTCCGATTCGCCTGCCTCGGCAAGGTTGTGGGGCGCTGATACTCGGATCGGCATCCGCACCGGTCGGGCCACCAAAAGAGCCCCAAACGATCCAATTTCTCGAAGATGATATGTCTGAAGATCATATTCTTGGCATTCACGCCAGAGCATGATACGTTTCCAGATCAATGTCGTAGAAATGATCCGCAAAGGAATCATATGAAGATGGAAGCAGAAGCGCTCGGGTTGATCGGCGACCATTTTCGCCGCGCCCGACTGGCCGCCAGACTGACCCAGGAGCAGGTGGCCGATCTGGCCGGCATATCGCGTCCGCGCTACCGCGATGTTGAAACCGGGGCGGCGGCAGCACGCACCACGACCTTGATCAATATTGCCCGAGCGCTCGGTCTGGAAATGATGCTCGTTCCCCAGGCCATGGTGCCCGCCATCGAGGCGCTCTTGCGCCCTGAGGCTGAAGAGGATCGCCCCGCCTTCAGCCCGCAACCGGAGAGCGACGATGATAGCCGCCCGCACCGCTGAGACCATCCCGTCACTGGACGTGTTCCTGAACAGTGTGAGGGTTGGCACGATTGTCAGAACACCCGGCGACTTCAACGCTTTCAGCCTTGACCCGGCGTACCGCGCCACAGGAGGTTACCCGGTTCTGAGCTTGTCGTTGCGTGCCGCGACGGGCGGCCTACGCAAAGACCCACGCCCGGTCGCAGGCGCGTTGCCGCCCTTCTTCGCCAATCTCCTGCCCGAAGACAGGCTGCGCGAGGCGATGGAAAAACACCACGCCGCCCATGTTCGGCCAGGGAATGATTTCGATCTCCTCGCGGCTCTTGGTGCGGATCTGCCGGGCGCAGTGCGGGTTCTGCCCAGTGACGGCCAACCGGGTGCCGCTACGGCGGCATCTCCAGACAAGCCGAAAGCGCGCTTTTCGTTGGCGGGCGTGCAGATGAAACTCTCGGTGATGAAGAACACCGGCAAGGGCGGCGGGCTGACCTTGCCGCTCGGTGATGGCGAAGGGCAGTATATCGCCAAGTTCCCGTCCACGGCCTTTCCGGGTGTGTCGGAGAACGAGTTCGCGAACCTTGCGCTTGCTGAAGCCATCGGCATGGACGTGCCCGAGCGGGAACTGGTCGGCCGCGACCAGTTCGAGGGCATTCCCGAAGAGTTCGAGACGCTTGCCGAAGGGTTGGTCCTGCTGGTTCGGCGCTTCGATCGTGGAACCGATGGACAGCGCATCCATATCGAAGATTTCGCGCAGGTCTTCGGCCTGTACCCGGCGCGCAAATATGACGGGGCGGCCTCCCACGACATCGCATCCGTGCTGAACGTGGCGATCTCGCCCTTTGCCGCACTGGAGTTTGTCCGGCGACTGACCTTCTCGGTGGTCATGGGCAATGGCGACATGCACCTCAAGAACTGGTCACTGATCTATCCGGGCGGTGGCGACACGCCCGCCCTTGCGCCGATCTACGACATGCTTTCGACCGTGCCCTATATTCCAGCCGATGGGCTGGCGCTGTCACTCGGCGGCGAACGGGCATTCAAGGGTCTGACTCCGGCCCGCTGGAAGACGTTTGCCAACCGGGCACGGCTTCCCGAGCCGGCCGTCCTCAAAGCCGTCGCCGAGACGGTGAGGCGCATCGATGCGCAGTGGTGGACCCTGCCAGAACGCGAGGCCGTTCCCTCGGCCGTGCTGGAGCGGATCGACGCCCATGTGAAAGCCATGCTTCCGATCCTGACCGGCTGAGCGAATTTTCCCGGACAGGGATGTGGGCGTAATGGCTTGCCGCGGGTATGAGAAAGGCCCCGACCTTTCGGTCGGAGCCTTTGTGCCGCGCCTCAGTCGCCGCGGCGACCGTTGGGGCGGGACCAGATGAGCGAGTGGCTCTCGCCATCCTCGTCGTCAAAGAGGTTGGCGTAGATCGGGGCGTTGAAGCTCGGATCGTCCAGCTTGAGGCCCAGATACTCGCGGCCCTCGTTCGAGCGCTTGGACCAGGCGGCACCGATCTCGGCGCGGCCGACCAGAACCCGGTGGCTCGGGGCGTTGTCACCAGTGGCGCGCAGTTCGGGAACGATGCGCACGCCCTTGGCCTGGACGCTGAGGGTGACGATTTCGCCGGTGAATTCGTTCGAGCCGGTTTTCTTGAAGGTGCCGATGGTCGCCATTTTAAGTCTCCGTTTTCCGTTTCCGAGCCCGCACCATTGCGGCCTCTATGGCGATCGACCGGCCGGAGACGAACGCTTCCGCACCCCCCGTTTGCGGGGGCTGGACAGCACAGGAGAAACTTTCTTGGCGCGCGAGGAATGGCGGCTCTGCCGTCAGGGGAAGAAAGTTATGACGACGCTGTTGCGTTAAAGCAGTCGAAGCGCTTGCGCTGGTCTTCGGCCAGATCAGGCCATTGAAGAGGCCGTTTGGAGCGGTTGAGACACGGAGGCTTAACGGAGACGTGCCGACATCGAGGTCCATCAGGATGACCAGACCGGCAACACCGGCATATACGCCTTGCGTTTCAGGCCATGCGCATCCTTCTTCCCGGCCTGCTCCAATGACCACGCCCCGGCTGACCCGGACCTGCCCCCGCATATCGGCGTTGCCCGTCCAGCGATCCAACTCTGGCCGTGTCCTGACTAATACCGATCCGGGATCTACGCTCCGACGTTGTCTGCCTCCTGGCGAAGATGGCAGTTATCCGTGTCTGCATCCGATTCCCTCAACCGTCCACAGGCGCGCACAAGGCGATTCCGCCACCTTGCCCGCACCATATAGGATAGCCGTTCGGCGCAGCAATTGGGACAAAACCGCCCTTACTGCTCACGACAGTGAATGACGAGTTTCGCGTCGGTCATTCGCGGGGCGTCGGACGGGATCGCTGCAGAGTGGGGATTCCCTTTTGGCGTTCAACCCCTCGGTGACGTCGGCGACGATGCAGCCGGTTGGAGTCGTCGGGCACTCCCTGTTGTGCAGGCCACCACCGCGAACTCACGCCTATACCTGCGAGACGTAGCCGGTCTTCTCGTCGAGGCCGCCTAGTACCCTGTCCAGTACCTCGGCCGATTGCAGTGGATCACAGGTCGGGCCGCGCGAAAGATGCATCAGCGCGGTGGCGTCCACGAAGCGCAGCCCATCCGTCAATAAGCTGACCGCCGGCCACTCTGGCTTAGACTCCGGAAACAGTCCGGGCGGCACCGCTCTCAAGCCAGCGAGCACTCGGAGTGGACGTCAGCCCCGACTACCGAACGTGCGATCGACGCGAGATGGGGATGGTGAGTAAAGAACAGGACCTGCGTGGACTTGGCCAGGTCCGCGAGAACGCGGAAGCCGGCCTCCGACCGCTCGTCGTCGAAGTTGACGAAGAGATCGTCGGCGAGGAACGGCAGGCGGATGCCGGAAGCGACGGACTGCTCGACGGCGGCGAGGCGCAACGCCAGAAAAAGCTGATCCGTCGTGCCCTCGCTCATGGCGCCGATCTCGACCACCGCCCTGCCGTCGTCTCGTATCCCGAGCAGACGCGGCATGCCCGCGTCGTTGTCGATCCTCAGCGCAGCGTAGCGCCCGATCGTCAGGGTGGAGAAGAGTTCGGACGCGCGCAGCAGCATCGGATCCTGGTGGCGCTCGCGGTACTGCTCGATGGCCCAGCGCAGCGTGATCGCCTCGGCTCGCTTCAGGATGTACTGCTCGGAGAGGACGGCCAGTTCGGCGCGGGCATGGTCCGCGTCGGTCGCCGCGTCGACTGCGCTGTCACCCTCCTGCTCCAGGCTGGCGAATGCCCTTCGCGCGTCCCCATGTGCAGCCGCCGCAGCGTCCACTTCCGCGTTGAGGTCGGCGAGTTCCGACGAGAGGGTCTGCGTCCTGGACGCGAGACCATCCGGGTCGACGCCCTCGAGTGAACCGAGCAGTTCCTCCAGACCCTTGCCATCGCCGGCCGACTTGATCGCTGCGTCGGTGTCGGCGACTGACGCGCGCAGGGCACGCACCGCCCGCGAGCGCTCGATCGCGCCGGTCAGCTCGTCGATGTCCGTTGCTCCCGTCTCCTCCATCAGGGCGGCCAGCGAATCCAGCGCCGCCGTCAACTTCGCGTCCTCCGTCGCCATCTCCTCGTCGCGGTTGCTGACCGTCGCCTGCAGGCTGTCGAGTACGGTGGCGGTGGACCGCGCGGCCGTGAGCCTGGTGCGCATAATGGCCAGTCGATCGCCGGATTCCTTCGCCGCTGGGATGCCAAGAGCATCGGCCAACGCGACGACCCTGCCGTCGTGCTCACCGGCGTCCCGGACCATGCCATCCAGTCGTCCCTTGAGGTCCGACTGGGCTGCGATCTCGACGCGCAGCTCCTCGAGCACGTCCAGCGTGGCGACCGCGCTCTCTATCTCGAGGCTGAGCCCGGTCTGCTCCAGCTGCTGGCGCCACTGGTCGGTACGGGTGGATGCGGCATCCTCGAGTCGTTTCCTACGCCGCCCGAGCGCTTCGGCGTCCTGCTCGATTCGGGCCGCCTCGGCTTCGTCGAGCCGCCGCTGCTGCTGCGCCGTCTCGAGGTCGGTCCTCAAGCGCGCGGCGGAGGCAAGCGCGGGAGCGATCTCGACCCCCACACGTGCGACATCACCTTCCGGCAGGCACAAGGCGAGCCCCGCAAGGACGGACGCCCTCCGAGCGCTGGTCGCATCGGCCTCTTCGGCGGCGACGACGGACGCGGCGTGCGCCGATTCCGCCGCGACCCTTTCTGAGCTCCAGGCAAGAAAGCGGATCGGCTCCATGTCGGGATGGCCCGCAGCGGTGAGCTTCTTACCCCAAGCAGTTCGCGCTGCCTCCCGGCGCCCGGTGAAGGTCTGGGCCCGGATGTCCGCCTGATCGGCATCCAGCAGCAGCTTCGCTGCGCGGTTGCCCATGTCGGTAAGTCGGCTCGACTCGTCGGCTGCCGCGAACCTGAGATCGCTGCGCTCGTCGGCTTGAGCGAGGGTGGTCTCGAATGCGGCGACGGCCTCATTGGGAGCGTCGAGGCGAATTTCAGAGAGCACGTGATCGCGCAGCGGACGCCAGCGTTCATCGCGTTCGGCCCGCGCGCTCGCGATCTCGTCGGCCGATACCGCCTTGCCTGACGCCAGTTGCTCCATATGGAGGCAGAGCGATGCGGCCTCCGCCTTAGAGCGGGCGGCGGTCGCCAGCTCGCGGTCGACCTCGGTGGTCAGATCGGAGACCATCTTGCGCACTTCGTCGACTTCGACCTGGCCGATCCTTGGAAGCTCGAGAAGTGACGACGCGCCGCCGCTCCACGGAGCGAGCCGGACGAGCGCCTGGGCGAGCGTGGTGGCGGCCGAGTCGGCGGTCCTACGCAGTTTCAGGCATCGGGCGTCGATGTCGGCACCGAGCGCGCGTGCTGCGTCGACGGCGGCGACCACCGTCTTCAGCTCATCCGGCGAGCCGTCGTCGACAGTCGACGTGTTCACTGGTGCAGCCCTCCGCCGCTCCTCGAGCTCCTGCTCGCTCTCGGCGATCTGACTCAGTGCCGACTTGTCCTCGATATGCGCGAGCGCCAGTTCGCGCAGCTTCGCGCTTGCGATCCGTGATGGTGGATCCGCCGCCAGTGCGCCGGCTTCCTCCCGGAGGCGCTCGATCCGGCCGGAGCGCGTGGCCTGCTCGGTCGTCAGCCGGACCATGTCGCTGCCAGCCTTTTCGACCGCGCCCGATGCCGTCACCAGTTCGTCGATGAGGTCGGCCTGGGCGAGGGTCGCCGCGTCGGCCACCAGCGCCTTCATGCGTTCGGCCGCCTCTTCGGCTAGCTTGGCGGCAGCGGCCTTCGCCCTTGTCGCGAGCGCGGCGTCGGCCATCGCGGCCTCGGCCATGTCCTCGCGTTGTGCCGGGATGTCGACGGTGGCGCCGTACTCGGCCAGCGCCGTCAGATGATCTGTCCGAAGACGTGCCAAGGGAGCGATCCGCCGTAATCGCTCCGCTCGGCTGATCTCGGCAAGCAGTTCGTCCCGCCGTCCCCGCGCGTCTTCCAGCTTGGCCTGCGCCGTCGCCACCGCTGCCTTGCCGTCGAGCCAGGTCTTCGGCCTCAGCGAACGCTCGCGAATGGCCCGGGCATTTGTCTCGAGTTCTCGCTGCGCGACTGTGAACGACCTCTTGCTCGACGCCCGAGGCCCCCAGATCGCGTCGGCCTCCTGCTCGAGGCGCGCCAGTTCGTCGGAGATTCCCGTGAGGCCGGATCCGGCGGCGAACAGCGCCCTACCGAGATCATTGCGCGCCTCCACCATCGCCTTCCCGCCAGCCCGCAGGCCCTCCTGGTCTAGGCTGAATGACAGACCGAATGTCTCTCGCGTCTGACCTCGGAGCATCGCGAGCAGTGGCCCCTCGTCGATGGGTTTGTCGTCGGGGCCGAGCAGCGATCCGCTGAGCGCCTTCTTGCGCCGACAGGACATCGTCTGGCCCGCGTCTTCGAGTACGGCGCCGACCCTAAGCAGCGAGTAATCGTACATGAAGTTGTAGGGCGACCGGCCGGGGAAGCCGAACAGCAGGTCCGAGACCGCCGCCATCGACGTGGTCTTGCCGGCCTCGTTCGCGCCGTAGACCACGTGGAGGTCGGGTTCGCCGTTGCGGAATGTGAGCGTGCAGTCGTCGAAGTGACCGTAACGCTCGAGTGCGAGGGTAACGAAGCGCATCTCTACGCCTCTCCGGTCAGGCGTGACTGGAGCGCGAGCGTCGCTGTCGCCAACACCGCAGTCCAGTCGCCATCGCTCGCGGACCGCCGCAGGCCCTCGTCGTCAGCCTCCTCCGGTAATTGGCCCAGCGAGGTCTTCGCGGCTAGCAGAAACGGGGCGAGGTCCTCGGCGAGCAGGGCGGCGAGGGTCGGGTCGGTCGCCGCCTGTCCGATGAGCGATGCGAGGTCGTCCCCGATCACCATCTGCTGCGCCTGCGCCGGCGAGGTGACCAGCACCTTCACCTTCTCGATGAACAGGTCTGGCGAGATCGATGCCGACACCGCGCGGGCGTCGTCGCGGAGAGACCCCACCCCGTCGTGGAGGGCACCTGCGCCCGGGGTCTGCCCCGTCAGCGAGACCCGCGCGACGAGTGGCAGGCCAGCAGCGTTGCCCTGCCAAGCCGACAGAAGCGAGGCGCGCATGAGTGATGAGACGGCGTCCGCCGGGGCATCGGTGCATTCCACCTCAACACGCGCCCAGCGCAGAACGTCGAGCTCGACGCGCTCGATGGCGACGACCTGCGCATCCTCGACCGTCACGATCACGGCACCCTTCGGGCCGGTCTCCCGGATAGTGCGTCCCTGCGTATTGCCGGGGAACACGACGTACGGGTCCTCGCATACGATCTCGTGCTCGTGGACATGGCCTAGCGCCCAGTAGTCGTAATGCTTCGACTTGAGGTCATCGAGGCTGCACGGGGCGTACGCGGCGTGTCCCTGCCGGCCGGCCAGGGCAGTGTGAAGCATCCCGATATTGAAGTGGTGGTTTGTCGCGTCGGGGTAGGCGAGCACGAGGTTGTCCGTCACGGCAGGCGTCGCAAAGCTCTGGCCGTGCACAGCGACCGCGAGGTCGGGAAGCGTGTAGGTCTCGGGTCGCTTGGAGCCGAACAGCCTCACATTCGGTGGCCAAGGTATACTGCGCGTCAGCACAGACTCCGCGTCGTGGTTGCCCGAGAGAAGGAAGACCGGGATGTCGGCTTGGTTGAGTCGCCCCATGGCGCGGGCGAAGTAGAGCCCCGTGCCCATGTCCTTCCAATCGCCGTCGAACAGGTCGCCGGCGATCAGTACGAAGTCGACGGCCTCGTCGATGGCACGCTGTACGAGATTGTCGAAGGCGGCCCGGGTTGCGCCGCGGATATCGTCCTCCGGCATCCCCTCGTACCGCGACAGGCCACGGAGAGGGCTGTCGAGATGGATATCGGCGGCGTGTAGAAAACGAAATTCGGTCATCACTATTTATCCCCGGGAGCGCCAGTAAAAGCGCCTGCCTCCATCTGCACCGTCGTTGAGCGTTTAGCGGCAGAGGCTCTTCAGACGCTCGATGTGCTTGGAATCGACTTTCTCAATCATATCGAAGAGCGCGGCAGCCGCTCCCTTCGTTTCCTCCAGCGTCATAGTCGAGAAGGACAGCAAGTCGTCAATGTTGTCAGAGTGAGATTCGACCTGGGCGAGCCGCTCGAGGGCGGCCAGCTGCTCCCGATCCAGCTCGGGGTAGTCGGTGCACAGCTTGTCGAGCTGTCCGGGCAGCCCACCGCCGCCTGGGCACTTGAAGGCCAGGAACACGTCGAGCACCCGCCGGATCACGTTGGGGATCATGTAGCCATGGTCGTCGTAAGCGTCGGGCTGCTCTACGAACCTGAGCACGTGGCTGAAGAGGAAGTGGTATTCGGAATCGTACTCGCGGAGCAGCTTCGACATCTCGATGATCTTCGAGGACCGACGGGGCTGCCCCTCCGGGATCGTCACGTCGATGAAGAGGAACGTCGCCGTCGGGTCCTTGCCAGCCGGAGGACGGGCCCTGCCTTTCCAGGCCTTCCTGAACTCGTTCATGCACTGCAGGTTGTGGGTGAGGATGAACACCTGCGCGGCCTTTTCGAGGCGGGTCTTCACGAGGGAGCACGCGAAGTTTAGCGCCTTCGTGTCCAGGCTCGACACCGGATCGTCGACGACCACGATCACGTCCTTCAGCTTCCGATTGTCTGCCTCGATGGACGACAGAAAGTAGGATATCGCAATCGCGGTCTTCTCGCCCTCGCTCGGGGCGCCGGTGATCGGCGTGCCGTGCCGCTGGAGTTCGTAGCCCTCGTCGACGGGATTGATCGTGAGTTCGCCGTGTCCAAGATACGCCGCGATCAGCTTGTTGATTACCCCGGCGGCGGGTCCGTGTGTCCTTATCTGCTGGCGGAGTTCGCGAGCCTTCTCCCGCAGCGCCGCAGCACCGTCGGTTTCGACCTTCAGCTTATCCGTCGCGTCGTCGAGCTCCTTCGCCGTCTTCGCGTAGTCGTCGCGGCAGTCGACGATGAAGTGTCGCCGTATCGAGGTCTCGGCGGCTTCCTTGTGCTTCGCGAAATCGGTAACCGCCTGGTTGTGGGCCGCAATGGCCTCGTTGATGGTCGCGACGCCCGCAGCAAGCCGCTCCGCGGTGGCGAGGACATCCGCCTCTGCGGCGACATCCGTCATGTCGGCGGGCGTGGCTGGACGCTCCAGCTTCGCGGAGAGTACCGTCTGCAGCGTGCCTAGCTGCTTCGCGAGCAGGCGCACGTCCTTCGACACATTCTCACGGACATCCCTGAAAGCGGCCCGCAGCTCCGTCGCCAAATCGTCCAAGGCGGGTATCTTGGCGCCCATTTGGGTCGATGACTGGATGAGACCGCTCAGCCGCTCGGCAGTCTTATTGAGGCGTGCGACGAACTGATCGACCCTGTCGTCGAGGGCGGCGGCGAGGAGCCCGCGACGCTCGGCCGAGATCGCGTTACCGCAGAGGAGGCAGTCCGCGATCCCGCGAGTTTCGTGGTACTCATGCCCGTGCTTCAGCCAAAGCAGTATGTCGGGATACTGCTGCACCTCGTCGAGCGCCACCGTCGCCAGCGACTGGCCGCAGACGTCGGCGATGAAGCGGTAGGCAGTCTCGATGGAGGCCTTTTCGAACGACATCGCTTCGAGGCGCGGCATCGGCTCTTCAAGCCGGCGCATGTCCTCGGCCGCCTTCAATTCGTCGTCCGTGAGTGCGGGCCGATCATCGTCCTTCCAGGCGTCGTAATCCTTGGCGAGAGCCGGCGCCTCGTACTTGCGGCTGCCGAGGTGGAGGCGGGATGCGACCGACTTGGCGCGCTCCCTCTTGTAGTTGGCGAACGTCTTCTCCGCTGCCGTCTCTGTTGCGGATGCAGTATCCCTCTTTGCATCCGCCTGGATGATGTCGCCTTCGACCTTCGTCAGCTCGTTAGCGGCTTCAGCCTGGTCCGTGCCGATGTAGAACACAGGGTTCGCGCGCCCTGCGGCCCATTGCAGGTTCTGCTCGATGTAGTCCGAGTTAAAGACCAGCAGCCGCTGCTCGAGGCCGATGGGATTGTTAGGGCATCCAAACGCTGAGCCATCGTCTAGCTCCACCTCGAATGTGCCACCCGCGGGGAGCTTGGGGTGCGGTCCGCCGGCCTCGAGACTCGCGAAGAGGCGAGACAGGGTGCTCTTCCCCGACCCATTGAATCCGTAGACGAGATTGTAGCGGCGGAACTGGAGAGAGGTCGAGCGAGCGCCGCGGTCGGCGTATATCCCCATTCCTTGCAATGATTTAATGTTTTTTATGATCCCCATCGTTGGAGTTCATGCGTTGGCATGGCCGTTGTCAACTTTTCAATTCGAAAGTCCGAACGTTCAGGCCGTGCGCACCTCAAGATGAACAGCTTGTGGTTACGGTAGTCAGCCAGCCGCTCGACAAGCGACCGGTCCTAGTGAAACCTGCCGTTCCATAGCCTCACCTTCGAACGGCATGAGTTGCAAGCGGACATACAAAGAGAGCAGCCGACTGGCAGCTAAGGGCTCTCCGCAACGGCATTGCCCCCTCACATGCGGGCGAAGCTCCCGTCCGCAGGCGCGGTTGCAGCCATGCCCGCGACGCGCAGAAAGGCCGTCACGCCCACAGCGGCTGCGCCGATCACCGAAAAGATGATCTGCCAAGTTTCGGACGGCATCATGTGTTTGACGATACCGAGCGTTGCATGAAACCCGGCAACACCAGCCGGTGCGACAAAGGCCAGCGCGATCAGCAGCCGCGCCCAGATCGGGCGGATCAGCATGAGCAAGCCCTGACCGACGGCCAGTGTCAGGCCAGCGGCGACGAGGCCGACGAGAATCGCGCCAAGCCAGCCAGAACCCGTGCCATAGGCCCAGGTGCCTGCGGTCAAGCCGATGAAGAACGGTAGGGAAAAGACGGCGAGATTGAACAGCAACCAGCACATGGTGCCGATGGCCGCGATGGAAACAAGAATTCCGAGAACGATCATGGTGGTGTCTCCGTGCAAGGGATTGAACGGTTGCGCCTTCCACCACCACCATGGCGCAAGGCGGAATATAGCATGAACATGCTTGCCGGCGCGAGCCAGAATGATCGGTGGTTTCGACCATCCGGCTTATGGCAATGGGAAAGGCAGCGCTCACGCGCTGCCCGTTCCGAAGCGATAGACCGGGATGCCCATCTTGCGGGCCTTGTCGGCCAGGTTGTCCTGAATGCCGGTGCCGGGAAAGATGATGACGCCGATCGGCATGATGCCAAGCATCTGGTCGTTGCGCTTGAAGGGCGCGGCCTTGGCGTGTTTTGTCCAGTCGGGCTTGAAGGCGACCTGCGCGACCTTGCGATTATTGGCCCAGGTGGCCGCGATGCGCTCGGAGCCTTTCGGCGATCCACCATGCATGAGCACCATGTCCGGGTGTTTGGTATGGATCTGATCGAGCTTGGCCCAGATCGTCTTGTGATCGGTGGTGTCGCCGCCCGAAAAGGCGATCTTCGGTCCGGCGGGCAGCAGCACCTCGTTATCGGCCCGGCGTTTGGCGGCGATGAAGTCGCGGCTGTCGATCATGGCCGAGGTCATCTGGCGATGGTTGACCCGTGAGCCGGAGCGCTGTGACCAGGGCGTGCCGGTGGTGCGCAGATAGATGTCGGCAGCGGTGTCGCGGAAGGTCTCCATGCTGTCGCGGCGCTCGATCAGGCTTTGACCCGCGCCGATCAGGGTCTCCAACTGGACGGATTTGACCTCGCTGCCGTCCTGTTCGCGCTGAAGGCGCTTCTGGGCTTGCTCGTTATCGTCGAGTTTGCGTTCGATTCGCTCCACGGCACGGTGGAAGGTGTTCACGGTGGACCACATGATCTCGTCGAGGTCGAAATCGAGGCTGGTGTCGGCCATGGTGGAAATCAGGGCATCGAAGATGTCGGCGACCGCGCCCTGGATGACATTGTCTTCAGGCGTGATCCGGGGATCGGCCTCGTCCTCGGTGGGACGGTAGCCATAGAGTTCGAGGTCTTCGATGACATGGCCGGTCGGGGATGTGCTGTGATCGCGTTCAAATTCGTCATGTGCGTCCATGGGATGCGTCCTTCGGTTGGACCGCGACCGTCGCGGCCTTCATGGCGACGAAAGCCCACGGGTGCTCCGGTCTGGCAGCCCGAGCCCTTTGCGAGGGCCTTGATGGCAAAGCCCGGCTGATTTGTTTCGCGCTGTAAAGGCGGCTCTGCCGCCGACGGAAATCAGTCGGGCGCCGCCATTGCCGGACCGGAGTGTTTGTGGGCCGATCGCCCTCTCAGAAGGCCAAGGCGTGGTCCTCTGCCGATGATGGTGCAGCCCCGCGCTCATGACAGGATCGATCCTGCCCGATCACGGCCCCGGTGGCGGCTATGGCGTCAGGGCCATGAAGCGGCTGACATCCTCGGGGGCGATCTGCACCCGGATCTGTGCCCGAAGCGCATCCAGCCCGCGGGCGGTAAGATCGTCGTTGAAGTCCCCCAGCATGGGCGAGAGCGTGATCGCCTCGATTCCGGCCTCGATGGCCCGGTCCACCAAACTATCCCGCGCGCTGTCGCCTGCGGGATCGTTGTCGCGAACGATATAGAGCCTGCGCAGATGCGGCGGGAACAGGATTGCTGTGAGATGTCCGGCCGAGAGCGCGGAGACTAACGGCATCATTGGCACGGCCTGCCGCAGCGACAGGATGGTCTCGATGCCTTCCCCCGCTGCCAGTACATCCTGCGTATCGCCAAACCGGACGGCGTGCCCGAGCAAGTCTCCCATCGCTTTCCTCGGCGGATCGACAGGCGCCTTGCCGGACCCGTCGCGGGCGAGCCAGGTGCGGTGTGCGCCAGTGATCCTGCCATCGAGGTCGGTGACGGCAGCAATCATGGCGGGCCAGACTTGCGTCGGACCATCGCCCTCGGGTCGCCAGTAGCAGTTCGGATGAAAGCGCAGATTTGCGGTTCCGCGTAAATCCGTAATACCGCGTCGGCGTAAATACGTCTCTGCGACGGAGCTGATCAGTGGCTGCGTCATGCGCCAGAGCCTGCGTGCTGCCTCGGATGATCCCGATGGCGCGAGCGGTGTTCGAGACTGCCGGGCTGGTGGCTCCGGCTCGGGATGCGGCAGGCTGAGGAAGCGTCGGGCTTCCTCAGCAATATCAGCGAAGTCGGTCAGACCGAGGCTTTCGCGGATGACGTCGAGCAAGTCGCCATATTCACCGCTTTGCGCATCGCTCCATTTTCCCGCCGCCCCCTTGCCGGATTCCGGCCCGGTAAGGCGAACGAACATCGACCGGCCCGAATTGTTCTGCACATCGCCAACCTGCCAGTAGTTGCCGTGCTTGCGACCGTTCGACAGATAATGGCGGCATACCGCCTCGGCCTGTCGACCGAGACGCTGCGCCAGTTCGGTGGCGCTGAGACGCGCCATTACGCTGCCTCCCGCTCACCAATGCGCTCGACCGGGAAGCGGTCGAAGAGCTTGCCGGTGATCTCCGGCCCGGATGCCCCCACCGGCACGAAGAAGCGCAGTTTCCACGAGATAATCTCGCTGAAGAGGCCGTAAGCCCGCAGCCGATCCCGCATCGCGTCGGTGAATCCGGTCAGCTCGATACGGTTCGCGCCCATGACGCGGACACGGCGCAGTTGCAGTCCCTCCGCCAGATCGAGGATGGTCCGGCCTTCGAGCAGCGCGGCATGGGCGGCGTCTGGTGTCAGGGTATTGCTGACACCGCTGGTCGAGGCATTGGCGGCCCATGCGGGGGAGACGCGGCGACCGATGATGCGCTCACCTTCATCGCTCTGAAGGCGATAGACGCGGGAGGATTCCTGCGGCAGGCGCTTCCAGATCGGCAGAAGCAGCCCCGTCACCATATGCAGGATATTATCGGTGAATTCCGGCACCTCGGCCAGTTCTGCGGTCCAGGCCGAGGCGAAGGCAGCACGGTCGGTCTCAACCCAATGGGTCTCGCCCATTGCGCGCACAGGAATATTCATCGCCTCCATCGGCCGGATCAGTCGGACGCGGCGTTCGATCTCGCCATCATCCAGCATGACGCTGGTGGTCGGGATCTGTACGGCAGCGCGGCCAGAGCGCTCGTTGACCAGCAGCTTTGCGCGCGGATCATCGCGTTCAGCCAGCGCCGCATCCAGCGTCACCGGCTGGTTGCGCTTACGCTCGGTGACGGTCAGGAGCCGTGTCTCCGCTCCGGTGCCCGGATGGGTGTGGATTACCTGCCGGTCGGTGACGTTGAAGCTTTCGGCCCGAAGCGTTTCCAGCCCCATGTCATAGGTGCCCGAAGCAATCGCCCCGTCGATCCGGGCTTGTAGAAGCTGCTCGAAGGCTGAAAACAGGATGCCCTGAAGCTCGATGGTCAGGGCCAGCAGCCGGTTGAGGAAGGTGGTGATCGGCGGCAGATCGTCCTTCACGCCATTGCTGTCCATCAGCTTCAGGCCCGTCGCGGTCTCGAAGCGTTCCAGCGAGCACCCCTCGACCTTGCCGCGCACTATCAGCAGGTAGAGTTGGCGCAGAGCATCGCGGGCATAGGTGGATTCCAGATTGTCCTCGGGCCGGAACAGGCCCTGGCCGCCGGTCTGGCGCTGGCCGCGCGTGATGGCCCCCAGCGTGTCGAGGCGGCGGGCAATCGTGCTGAGGAACCGCTTCTCGGCTTTGACGTCCGTGGCGATAGGCCGGAACAAGGGCGGCTGCGCCTGATTGGTGCGGTTGGTGCGCCCCAGCCCCTGAATGGCGGCATCCGCCTTCCAGCCCGGTTCCAGCAGGTAATGTACCCTGAGTCGCTGGTTCCGCGCCGAGAGCTCGGCGTGATAGCTGCGCCCGGTGCCGCCAGCATCGCTGAACACGAGGATGCGCTTCTGGTCATCCATGAAGGCCGAAGTTTCGGCAAGGTTCGCGGAAGGCGCGCGGTTCTCGACCGCCAGGCGTGCAGCCGCACCTTCACCGCGACGAACGATCCGCCGGGAACGCCCCGTGACCTCGGCCACGATGTCGGTACCGAAGCGCTGCACGATCTGATCAAGTGCCCCCGGCACGGGTGGCAGCGAGCACAGTTGCTCAAGCATTTCATTTCGCCGGGCGACGGCTTCGCGGCATTCCACCGGCTGACCGTCGCGGAAAACCGGCCGTGACGACAGATTTCCCTCGCCGTCGGTGAACGGCTCATAGAGCTGCACCGGGAAGGAATGCTGCAAATACGATCCTACATACTCCCTCGGCGTGACATCCACGGAAATGTCATTCCATTCATCGGTCGGGATCTCGGCCAGCCGCCGCTCCATCAGTGCCTCGCCGGTTGAGACGATCTGGATCACAGCGGCATGGCCCGCTTCCAGATCGACCTCGATGGACCGGGTCAGGGTCGGCGTCTTCATGGACGTCAGAAGATGACCGAAGAAGCGCTGCTTCGTGCTCTCGAAAGCCGAGCGCGCGGCGGATTTGGCCTGCCGGTTCAGCGTCCCCTCGCTGCCGGTGATGTTTGTGGCCTCCATCGCCGCGTCGAGATTGTTGTGAATGACGGCGAAGGCCCCGGCATAGGCGTCATAGATACGGCGCTGTTCGTCGGTGAGCGGGTGCTCGACCAGTTCATATTCAACGCCATCATAGGAGAGCGACCGGGAAGTATAGAGGCCGAGGGACCGCAGATCGCGGGCCAGTACCTCCATCGCTGCCACGCCGCCAGCCTCGATCGCCTCGACGAACTCGGCCCTGGTCGCGAAGGGGAAATCCTCCCCGCCCCAGAGACCGAGCCGCTGGGCATAGGCGAGATTGTGGACAGTAGTGGCACCGGTTGCCGAGACATAGACCACGCGGGCATCGGGCAAGGCGTGCTGGAACCGCAGACCCGCACGGCCCTGCTGCGAGGCGGCGACATCGCCGCGTTCTCCCTTGCCGCCACCGGCATTCTGCATGGCATGGCTCTCGTCGAAGATGATTGCTCCATCGAAATCGGACCCCAACCAATCGACGATCTGACGCACGCGGGAAACCTTCTCGCCCCGGTCGTCGGAGCGGAGCGTGGCATAGGTGGTAAAAAGGACGCCTTCTGACAGCGTGATCGGCTTGCCCTGTGGGAATCGTGACAGCGGCGTGACCAGCAGACGTTCCATGCCGAGCGCCGACCAGTCGCGCTGTGCGTCCTCGATCAGCTTGTCGGATTTGGAGATCCAGACCGCCTTACGCCGTCCGCGCAACCAGTTGTCGAGGATGATCGCGGCAGACTGGCGGCCTTTACCCGCGCCGGTCCCATCACCGAGCATGAAGCCCCGGCGAAACCGGACAGAACCGGTAGCATCTTCTGGCGCAGCGCTCACATTGTCGAAATGCTCGTCCACGGTCCAGGCGCCGGCGAGATGATCGGCATGGGCTTCGCCTGCATAGATCGCGGTCTCAAGCTGGGCATCGGACAGGCGCGCGCAGATGTCGGCGGGCAGCATGGGCCGATAGGAGGGCTTGGGCGGTGCGACCGATGCCATTGCGGCGGATTGCACCAGCTTGGTCGGATGCGGCTGCGCGCCGGGGATGCGCAGCGATTGCAGTGCATATTCCTCGTAGATCGCATCCGACAGACGTGCGCCTTCGGGCGGCGTCCAGTCCACTATCTCATAGGCAAGTTCCACGCCTTCGGGATCATTGGCCGGCGCAGCGACAGATCGGGAGACTGCCGAGCGCGCGAGATAGCCGCGCACGGTCTTCGCCGCAGCGACCGGAGCCGATACGGCAAGCTTCGGCAACTCGACCGACAGGCGCGGCGGAACTTGGCACCCGATCCAGCCAATGAGGGTCGCGATATCGAGCGCGATGCCCGGCGAGCCCGGAAAGCTGGCCGGATCGTCGGCGGGCAGTTTGTCGATCACGGTCAACCGCGTGTCGATGCGGGTGCCGTGTTTTGCATAGACCGTACCGTCGATGGCGGCAGTAAACACGACGCGCCCACGTTCCTGCAGGCGGATGAAAGCGCCCCGCCAGGCCGGAGCTTCGGGGCTGAAGCCTGCGCCGGTAATTGTGACCAGCCGTCCGCCAGGGGCGAGACGGGCCAATGCCGAAGCGACATGCCGGTATGCGGCGTCAGTGACGCGGCCACTGACATTGGCCATGACCGAAAATGGCGGGTTCATCAGCACCACGGACGGGATGGCATCCGGGGCCAGATGATCGTCGATCTGGGCGGCATCGAAGCGTGTGACGGGAGAGGCCGGAAAGAGCGAGGCGAGACAATCGGCGCGGGTCTCAGTCAGTTCGTTGAGGATCAGCGAACCGCCAGCGGTCTGCGCGAGGATCGCCATGAGGCCGGTGCCTGCCGAGGGTTCCAGCACCACGTCATCAGGCGTAATCGCGGCTGCCGACAGTGCGGCCAGGCCGAGAGGCAGAGGCGTCGAGAACTGCTGGAAGTTCTGGCTTTCCTCGGAGCGGCGGGTCTGCGTCGGCAATAGCCCCGCGATCTTAGCCAGTACGGGAGCTCGTGCAGCCGGAGAATCGGCTTTACGGAAAAGTGCTTTTCCGTATTTGCGCAGGAACAGCACCGTGGCGACCTCGCAAGCCTCATAGGCCAGTTTCCAGTCCCAGGCGCCGGTCGCATCGGACGCACCGAAGGCCGTTTCCATCGCTGCTCGCAGCGTTGCGGCGTCGATGCGCTGGCCGCGCTCAATATGGGGAAGTAGAAGATTGGCAGCAGTCAGGACCGCAGGCGCAGCCGCCAGCGGCGTGACCGGATCGGCCACGGGGAACACCATGTTCATGTCAAGGAACCTCAGGAGAGCGGGAGGGACAAGCCCGGACAGCGCTCTCTCTCAACCGCTCGGACTTAACCCCTTCCGGCCCCCCTCTGGCTCTCCAACGGCCATATGAGAAAAGCGCCCCAGCCGGATGGTGGGGCGCTTGTCATCATCACCCGAAGCGGCGACCGGCCTCGGTGAAGGTGTAATCATTGGCAGCGATGGTCTCATCGACCGCCTCGTCCGAAGACAGATGGTCGTATTCGCGTTCAAGCTGGCGGTAGAGCCAGCGCGCCAGATCGCGCAGCGCCTCGATGACCGTCTCCTCGGCATCGGCGGTCATGTCCTGATATGTCGGACTGTCGCGCTCGACCGAGATCGCCATGCAATATTCGTGATAGTAGTGACCGCGATGGCTGGCCTCGGCGCGAAGCTGGTAGAAATTGCGCCGCTGGATCGCCTGCAAGGCATCGGCGATCCGGTGCAGCTCGGCGTCCTGCGGCGCATATTCCCTGATCCGGTGCGGAGCGCCTTTCCGGTGGGCATAGAAGGTCTCAAAACACGCGCCATCCCCTTGCGACCAGAAGCCCCGAAACCAGATGCAGGGTTCTTGCCGGATGCCGCCCCCCATGAGCCGGACGGATCGGGTCTTGAGGTCCAGGCCGAGGATTTCCGCGATGCGCTGGAAATCCTCATAGACGGCATCGTACCAGTCGTAGTCGAAGCCGCCTTCGCGATACCAAGTGCGCGCCTTGTCCTTCGCCGCATCCGATAGTTCGTCGAGGCGATAGACGGTGGTTTCGATGATCTCACTCATAGGGATCGCCTCCCTCCAGCACGGTGGAAAGCCAGCCATCGGTATAAATCCAGTCCACCGTCTCGCCGGTGGCGAGGTCGAGGACATGAGCGCCGCCGCCGAACCCGTCGATGCGGGGCTTCGAGCAGCTATTGGCGTATTGCATCCCCCACAGGCCGGTCAGGCCGAACTCTTTCGCGCAGCGTTTGACGAACTGGATGACGTGCTCGGGATCGCCGGTAACGTCATCGCGCACCCAGAGCTGCGTGCCGCCATGTTCGGGCTGGATCGAGAGCAGGAATCCGTCCGAGGGCGGATCTTCGGCGGCATTTTCACCCGCCAGCGTATTGTAGAGGTCGAGCGCGCGAGCGGCGTTTTCGGGTGTGCCCACGTCGAGCAGGCAGGAGAAATGGGTGTAATAATCGGCCATGACGGTCTCCGGACATGACAAGGCCCGGTGCGTGACCGGGCCGGATGAATGGAACAGGTGAAGCTCAGGCGGCCTGCGGCAGACGGAGCAGATCGGCCGCGGCTTCGCGCCAGAAGGGATCGACCAGCCGGGTTTCCAGCACAGCGGCCCGGTAGCGAAGCTCACGAGCCTCGGCAGGCGCGGACGTTCTGAAGGCAAGGCCGCGCAACCGGCTGGCCTCGGTGACAATCCGGCGGGCCTCGGCGTGCGAGGTGACAGGCTGTTGCCAGAGAATAACGCTCGCGCGGATTTCGCCGGCGAGGACCAATCCATGATCGCGGTCCCGGATGAGCATGATGCGCGGGCGGAAATGGGGGAAGCTGTCCGGCCCGGTGCAGATGTCGCTGCGCGACAGGCGCAAGGCCGCAAAACGCATGGCTTCTTCCGGCGATGGGCATTCCCCGAGCGGGATCATGCGGTCGAAACTGCCGGCATCATCACCGGCACCGGTGCTGGCCACGCCGAGGCAGGAGATGCGCAGCGGCAGCTTTTGCGCCCGGTAGAGCGCGGGCAGCACATCGATCGCTAGTATCTGGCCGATCGGGCGAAAAGTATCATGGCGGGAAAGGATCATCGGGATCACTCCATGACGGGCGCCGGAAAGCCTCTCTCTCCAGCCTTCAACCCGTCACGGCCGAACGGCCCGCACTCTTCCTCTCTGACCGGGGCCGTCCCCGGTTCCGCTGCCGGCGATGGGTAACCATCGCAGGGCTAAAGGCCCGTTCGCGGGACTACCGCGTCCGGGCCATCGGGGATGAGGCGCATTTGCGCCTCAGGCAAAGGGATCCAGCTCCAGCTTCACCATGTCGTCGTCGCCGTCGAATTCGGCGGCGGGGCAAGCGGCGTGGGTGCCGTCACCGGCTTGAAACACGACGATCACGACCATCAGCGTGGAGGCGAGGCTGGCGGCAAAGGCGGTGGCATCTGCATAGGACATGGGTTCCGGCTCCTGTCTTTGGGAGGCGGGGGATTATCCCCCGCGCGACAGGCGCCCGAAGTGTCTGACCGGATCTGCAATCACCCGAGGGCGTTCGGACTCTTTTTCCGAATCCCCGAGGGCGGCACGTGCGCGTAAGCCGACCCTTTACGGGTTGATTGATGAAGAGACGGATCGGACCAAGGTTTGCGAATGGAAGCGGGGGTGGTTCATCGCATCTGACAGGTGCCGGATACCCATCGCAGATGCTCTGCCGCGCCAGCCTTGCCACCATGCTGTCAGCAGGATCGTGTTCCCTTCAGGCCGGGATCGGCAGCCGCTTGCCCGGGTACGAAAACGACAAACTTCATGGTGAAGCTGGAGATGGACCCCGTTCGGGCGATACCATCCCATGCTGACGGTTCGAGACCAGAACGACCGGGGTCTTCAGCCCCAAAGCCCATCGGCGATTTCGCGGGCGATCATCGCGCGCGCCTTCATCATCAGGTCATCGCCTGACGTGTTGATATGACCAAAAAATCGGGCACGACCGCCATGTGCTGTCCATTCGACGTAGCGGCAATATTCGCGGGCATCGAGCCAGAACGCCCGCATGTCTTCGGCCCAATGGGGTTTCGGTTCCACGATGACGGTGAGGCCGTCGCGGGTCTCTTCCCAGGGCAGTGTGCGCTCCGTTGGGGGATTCTCCCGATCTTCACGGAAGATCTGGTCGATGTTGATGGTCGCGGGCATCGCTGGCCTCCAAAGAAAAAGCCCGGTCACAAGGACCGGGCGAGTTGCGGAAACGGAGTGGACGGGGCGACCGAAGCCGCCCCGTTTGAGGGTTATTCAGCGGCGACCATGTGCTGCTCTTCCTCGTCGTCAGCCGGATCGTCCTCCTCACCATCGCCCGAGAGGAAATCGGGCAGATCGTCGGCTTCAGCGTCGGTGGCCTGCGCCACGTCCGCCTCGATATCCACATCCACCATACGCAGCGGCTCGGGCAGCCAGCCGGTATCGGCCAGCAGACGCTCGGCTTCTTTCGCCATGTCGCCCTTCTTCAGATGCTCGATCAGCTCAGCAGCACGGTCACCGGCGCCTTCGCGGACGGCCTCAATGATACGCGGCTTGGTCACGCGGCCGAGATAATTGCCGACCGTCGGCTGCCAGCCCACCGCCACCATGTCGAGGCCGGTCGAACGCGCCAGCCGGTCGGCCTGCGAAAGGCGGATCTCCAGCCCGTGCTGGCTGACGCCCATGCCGCTATAAGGGTTCGGCTTCTCGTAGAGCGCGTTGACGCCGAAGCTCACGCAATGGGCGAGCAGGTCCATGCGGGATCCGTCGTCCAGATCGACCAGCCAATCCCAGAGCGCCGCATCATCGGCCGGGATATGATCGCCCCAGCGTTCATGCCGGTCCTGGATTGCCTTGGCCGAGGCGCTGTCGCGCAGATCCTCGGCCTGCGCCGGGAAATGCACCTCGCGGACCTGCGCCTCCAGGCAGCCCTTGGTGGAATGCGGCAGGAAGCAATCCGTCACCAGCCGGTGCAACAGCGCTGTCATCGCGACATGCGGGCTCGATGCCACGGCATCGCGCAGCGCCAGCGTGCGATGGGCGGTCAGCTCGCTGACCAGCCGGTCGGGCAGCGGCTTGATGGCATCGATCTCGTCTTCCTCTTCCGGCTCGGGGGATTGGCCGCCGAGCATGATGACCGCGCGCTGGTGGCTGGCCTGCGGTTCGGCCCGTTGAAGGACTTCCCCGGTCTCGGGATCGACGACTTCCGCCTCCGGTTCCGCCGGCGCTTCATCCTCGGGGCGAACATAGCCGCGTTCGACCAGCAAGATGCCATCGGCATCAATGCTGATGAAGACGCCTGCCTTACAGATCTGGTCCGGGTCGAAGGTCATCGGACGGCGCTCGAAAGCCTCCAGCGCCTGCTCGATCTCGCCCAGACGGGTATCGATCTCGTCGGGCAATTCATCGGCCTCGGCATATTCGGCTTCGAGCCGGTCATATTCCTCGCGCAACGCCTCGCGGGTGGCGCGCTCGTCCTCGGCCAGATCGACCGTGGTGCCTACAAGCTGGCGAAGGCCATGATCGTGACCGTAGGGGAAGGTCATGGCGACCTCGACCCACTTCCAGCCCTCGGTGGCGATGGTTTCCGCTTCGGATTGCAGCTTCTCGTTCGCCAGCCGGTCGAGCAGCACCGGGTCCTGGAGCCAACCGCCATCATCCTGCTGGAACAGATCGCGCAGTACACAGCCACCGGCTTCCTCATAGGCGTCGATGCCGACAAGCACCGCCCGCTTGTCGGCGGCACGCACCGTGGTCTCGGTCAGCAGTCGGCGGATGGTATATGGCTCTTTCTGCCAGCCGTCTTTGATCGCCTCCCAGACCTGTTCCTGGCGGGCATGGTTAGAGGTGACGGTAAAGGCCATGAGCTGTTCCAGCGTCATGCCGTCCTCGGCATAGATGTCGAGCAGAGTGGGTGAGACCGAAGCCAGTCGCAGGCGCTGTTTCACCACCTTGGCATCAACGAAGAAGGCGGCCGCGATGGCTTCCTCGGTCATGCCCTTCTCGCGCATGGTCTGGAAGGCGCGGAACTGGTCGAGCGGATGCAGCGGGGCGCGTTCGATATTCTCGGCCAGTGACACCTCGTCGATCAGCACATCGCCGGTTACCTCGGACACCACGCAGGGCACCGGGGCGACCTTGGCGAGGCGCTTTTGCTTCACCAGCAGTTCCAGCGCCCGGAAGCGCCGGCCGCCGGCGGGCACCTCGAACATGCCGGTCTCCACGCCATCGTCATTCAGCACCGGGCGGACATGCAACGACTGGATCAGACCGCGGCGGGCAATGGACTCGGCCAGTTCCTCGACCGAGACACCGGCCCTGACGCGCCGGACGTTGGACTGGGAAAGCACCAGCTTGTTGAACGGAATGTCGCGCGAGGACGACAGGGTGATCTTCTGAACGGCAGTGGCCATGTCAGTTACTCCATGACGGACGCCGGGGAGCCTCTCTCTCCGGCTATCAGCCCGTCACGAAAATCCCATCCCTCCTTTTCCTCTCCTGGCTGCCGCCCGCCAAATCCCCGTCCATCAGATCTCACCGCGGCTCCGCAGGCTGACCTCCCGTCTGCCACCCACGATGATATGATCATGCAGCGCCACGCCCAGGACCTTGCAGGCCTTCTGGATTTCCTTGGTCATCGCCAGATCCGCAGCCGAAGGCTCGGGATCGCCGGATGGGTGATTGTGGACGATGATCAGCGCACTGGCGTTGAGTGCCAGGCCCCGCCGCAGCACTTCCCGGGGATAGACCGGGGCATGATCAACCGTGCCTATGGCAAGACATTCGTCCGAGATGAGCCGGTTCTTCCGGTCGAGATAGAGGACATGGAAGCGCTCGACATCACCCCGGATGGTCAGCGCGCAATAGTCCAGAACCGCCTGCCATGTGGATAGAACCGGATTCTGGTTGAGATGGCGCAGCAGGATCTGGCGCGCCTCGTAGACAACGGCCTGCTCCTGCGCTGAAAACTGGCACGGCTGCCGATTGATAGCGAGTTTGCTCATGTGTCGCGTCATGATCGTGGTTCCCGACGGGCAGCCGGCCCGGCGCCGGAACTTTCACCACGTCACGACGAGAGACGCCGCCCTCTACCTCCGAGAGAGCGGCGCAAAACGCAAAGCCAGACAGCCGGATCTCAGGCTTTCCGGCTTTCTGTATCGGTGGGATTCAAGGTCCGTGCAGTATCACTGCGGAACCGGCGGACAGGATTTTCTCGGCTGCGCGAATGCTGCCAGCCATGCGCGCAGCTTCAGCCCAGACCGAGATCGGGAATATGCCGGTAAAAAGCACGTCCCGCTCGATCCCCATGCCGAAGGGGAGCCGGATCGCCTCCAGCTCACCGAAGCACCAGCTACCGAGTTCGGGATAGCCGATGTCGGCCAGACCAAACATGATGTCGCCGTCCTCGTCCAGCTCGGTCGCAAGCCAGACGCCTGCGCCAAGGGGATTGTAGAATTTGACGACGGGGATGTGATCCACATCGCTCTGCCGGCCATTGGCGAGGAGCTGCGCGCGCTGTGTGCGGGTCAGGAGGATCATGCCGCAGCCCTCCGCTCGATGAGATTGTCGTGCGGTTCGGCATGCTCCTCATCGGGCAAATGCGCCAACAGCCAGTCGGCCGCCTTGCTGGCCTGAGAGGCGGCGCGGACGATGGCGCGATTATCCTCGCGCAGCACTTCGAGCCAGGAACCGATATAATCGGCATGGCGCACGGTCGGCACGATTCCGAGCGAGGCGCAGCAGAAAGCCGCGTTCATCTCGGCTACCAGTTCCTCGAAGGCGTATTTCTTGGTGCCGAAGCTGCCCGAAAAATCCCGCCCCAACCGCGAGGCATGACCCGTGGCGTGGCCCATCTCGTGCAGGGCGGTCCTGTGCCAATTGATGGACTCGAAATAGGCAGCCGGCGGTGGCACCTGGACGTAGTCGAGCGACGGGACATAGAAGGCACGATCGCCGCCGATGCGGACGTCGATGCCGGTTGCGCCGATCAGTGCCTCGACTCTCGGCTCGATCATGCCGGGCGGCGGTGGTGGCGCTTCAACGGCAATGTCCTCGGGCAAACCCTCGCACTGCGCCGCGTTGAACACGGTAAAGCGCTTCAGGAAGGGAATGCTGCCTGCTTCTTCGCCTGTTTCCCTGGCGCGGCGTTTCTCGTCCTCGGGGGTGAAACGGTCGGCATAGACCACGGTGGTGCCACGCTCGCCCTTGCGGACATTGCCGCCGAGCGACAGGGCCTGGCGGAAGGTGAGCCAATGTTGGGTCGGATAGCCGTATTGGACCACGGCGCCCCAGAGGATCAGGACGTTGATCCCGGAATACTGCCGCGCCGTCGCGGCGTTCCTCGGCATGGCCAGCGGTGCTTTCGCCGCCGCCGTCCCCCAGGGCTGGACCCAGGGCAGCCGCCCGTCCTCCAGCTCGCCGATGATCTTGTTGGTGATGTCGTCGTGGAGATTGCTGCGGGCGCCGCCTGCGCGCGCGCTGTCCTGTCTGGCCATCGGAATGTCTCCGCGACGGGCGCCGGAGGCCACTCCTCCAACCCTCAACCCGTCACGGAAAACCCGTCTGCACTCTCACTCTCGGGGCGTTGCGGGGCGCCCCCGCAGAAGGGGTCGGCCGAGACCTTGGCTCGGCCGCAGGGGAAGGCTTTCCCCTCAAGTCTTTGCCAGTCTCGGTGCGCTCACGGGCGGATGCTTTATGCCCCTCTGGTTTCAAGCCAGGCGCGAAGATGACTGATCGATCTCGTGCTGCGCTGGAGGTGCCCCTCTCTGCGTGCTGTGTCAGTTTGGCCTAAGCGATATCTGAAGCTCCGATAATTCTTGGATAAAGTCGTCGTCCATACCCGAGAAGAGGCTAATCAATTCATCTTGGCGCGGTTGGCCAAAGGCCAGCCGGTAAGTGGCCAGAGATGTGATGAGATCCTTGTAGCGTTCCTTCTCGCGGCTGAAGGGCGGAATGAGGACGACCCGCTCAATCTTGTGATTACCTGGGTAGACCCAGAACGGAATGATGTCTCCCGAGCGGCCCTTTGAAACCTCATCAGCTTGCGCTGCCTCAAACATGGAGACCCATGGTGATTGCCTGCTCTGCGCAGCGAGAGGAGTGGCCGAAAAAGCAGCGACGACATTGCGCCGAACAGCATGGTTTTTGTAACGATGGACCCGTCCTTCACGCTGCTCGATATCAACAGGGTTCCTCGGGAGGTTCCAATGCACAATCCGGGAGCAGTAGGGATGAAAATCCAATCCTTCCTGTCCAATCGACGTGGAAGCGAGAACAAATGGCCGAAACGGCGACTTGAAAGCTGCCTGGACCACGGATGTTCGGCGTACACCCTTTTCTTCCTCGGCTTTTGTTGCAAAACGCATGGCGAAACGGGCGCGCACTTCGAATGTCTGATCATACAGACGACCCGCTTTTGTCGACCAGTGGTCCAACGTGATCTGGGCAGGGCGCAAGGCGACCACAGCAATCACGTTTGATGCAATGATCTTCGCGCGATCCTGCGGGGCTAAGTTTTCGGCGCGCTCGCTTTCCAGGACGAGCTGAAGATATTCGTCCAAAACCGCCGGAAGGTCGTTTCGCGCGGCGTGCTCTATGATATCGCGCCAATAATTGAGAGGCGAGGTTTCAGCGAGCAATGCGCGGGTTTCGGGTTGATTGTATAGGCTGCGAAAACCGAGCGCGATCCCGATTGATGCACTGATCAATACGGGGTCGTCTGTGGCGATCTCCGGGCAAAGTCGCGAAAGTGCACGCAGCGCACATACCGCAGGCGAGCCAAGCGCAAGGCTGGCGAGCTTTTCGATCACTGTGTCAGGGTCGACATCGCCCTGATGCTCGTCAGTTTGGAGTGCATCGCGAAGTGTGGCGATGGTCCGAGACATCGCTCCATGTTCGTCGTGCGCCTCATGGTCAACGACGCCGACATTCGACCATTCCACTTCGCGCTCGAGCGTCCTGTCCAGGGCAAGTGCGAGGAGCCGGTCACTTGTTTGAGCGAATTCTGCGATGGCGTCCACCGCAAGCTGTTCACGCAGAACCATGCAGGCTTGAGCGTGCAAAATATCGTAGCTTTCAGCGCGGCCGAACCGCCGCTCCAAAGCGAGAGGATCAACAAGCTCTGCCAACGACGGCGACGGGTAGAGCATCGGCATAAGCTCATCGACGCCAATCGGCCTGCTGGTCCGGCTGACAAGATCCGGCGACATACCCATTCGGCGGCTCGCCTCGTGCGAAAGCAAAGCCGCGATCGCATCCGGCACCATTGACCAATCTGAGAAGACCAATGCCTTTGTGGCCGACCTTGGCGTGCCGAATGAGGGACGCGATGGCGGGATCCAGAGCGATCGATCAAGGGCGTCATTGAACGCCAGATCCGCAAGGGCACGCATCCTCCCATTGCGAAATGGAATCGCCGCGTAGTCCTCAACCTGTTTTTTGCTGATGAAGTGCGTTGAGGCCTCTCTAATGGCCTTGCACAGTTCTGCGGCCGGCTTGGGTTTCAATGCCTGAAGCCGGTCGCGCAGCTTGTACCCCCTCATGAAGTTCAACAGGTAAGGAGCCGATTTCCAGTACTCGACGATGCTGGGAGCACCTACGAGTTCTGCAACTTTCGCTACTGCCTTCGCCTCTCGCAGATCATCGGTGGCGATCGCTACCTCGGGCATGACTTCTTGGACGAGCGAATTGCGATCTTCGGTAGAATCAACGCGTTCAGTGCGGGCAATGACCTGGCTCAGGATACCATGTAGTCTGTCTCGTTGCGCTACTGCTGCCGCTCGGGCATCTGGCATCGACTGGAGCGATCGCCTGAACTTGATGAGCTCGCTCTTCAATTCCTCTACGCGAGCCGGGCCTTCAGCATCGCCGAACAGAAAGCGCATTGTCCGTAAAAAGTCGTCGTAATGCTCGCCCTCTTCCGGCGCATCGCTGCTCAGCGTTAGCATGCGATAAGGCGTGGCGGACAGAAGCAGGAGCCTCGCCTTCGACCCATCCTCCCCATTGTATGAGAACAAGGCCCGCGCCAATTCTGCGGCAGCTGCCTTTTCAGGCGCTACCTCGACATCATGATCGTGCAGGAGTTCAGCGAAGCGCTGGAATTCGTCGAGAATGATGAGGTCCGGCGTCAATGCGTCCACACAGATCTTCGCAAGCATTCGGCGCAACTCACCGATCATCGCTGCGGGGCGCTGGTCGTCGGGGTAATGGGGATGCTTGTGCCTTCTGGCGAGATCTGCCGCCTCACGAATCCTTTCGATAAATGTATCATCGACCACCCGGTTAAACTTATCAGCGATATCTCGCGAAATCCGTTCGCTTCGGATCCATGCCGTCCAGCCCGGCCAGTTCTCATCGGAAACGCCGCCACGGAACACTCGTTGGATGCCGCGATGGCGCAGACCGATACGCTCACGGAGCATTTCAAAGATCAGCGCCCGTTCCGGTGCAGTCCCAAGGGATGACTTAAGGTCTAGCGCCGTTCCAGGGGTGAGGCTGATCAGATTGATGGTTCGCGAAGCAATCCCGCCTTCCTTCTCGATCTCAAGCGGCAACAGCGTAAGGCGGGTATTGAGTGGCTTGGTTGCAGAGCCCAGCCCATTGAGCGACTTGATGTTCTGTTCAGCAATCGCCTGATTGGAGCAGATGTAAACGATGTCGATGCGGTCGACCTTGCCCAGCAGGTGTTCGATGGTCTTCGCAATCACGCCGCGGGCAACCATGGTTTTCCCGAGCCCGACCTCGTCAGCGACTAGGAACTGATCTGTCGGTGATTTATCCGTGAACAGCCTTCGAAAGACGTAGTCGACAGTCGTTTGCTGAAACGGCTTCAGCAACGCAAGGTGCTCGACAGCGCTGTAAGTCACCGGCGCCCCCTCTTGCTCGTTACAAGCGGCTTGAAATTCTGCCACAGTGCCAGAAACTCCTTGGGAACAATGGTTTCTCCACCGTCTGGGTCTTCAAGCCGTTCGATTAGCCGGCCGATCTCTTCTAGCTCGCCGCTTTCTAGACTGAGCGCCCGCATCATCGGCTCGAGAAGCGAGGTGTTTCCCTCGCCCAAGCGACGAAGCCACTGACCTTCGCCGCCCGTGTCGCTTTCCAGAAAGCTTCCTTCACCAAGCGTGCCGAGCAGCAGACTGAGATAACGGAAGAAGTTGTCCACGTTCGCGATGTGGGCACGAAGAACAGCTGCGTCCCGGCCTTCTGGAACGCCGACCAAGCGCGCACCAAGTGTGAACGTCAGTTCCACCTTCGTCGCTTCATCGAGCAGCCGAATTCCGAGCCAGCGCGTAACGTCGCCAAGAGGAACAGCACCCAATGCAAGCTCTGTATCGGAGCCACACAGCAACCTGCCTACATCATATCCGCGTTCATTAGGGACTGTGATCGCCCGCACGAAGCACCTGACGCCATCCGGCAGCAGAACGTGCTTTTCTTTGGTGGCAATCTGCAGTTCAAGGTGGATCAGGTCGTCCTCTTCGGAACAGTGGAGATCAAGTGGCAGCGCCGAGATGTCTGACCGCATCTTCTCCAGCGCCTTTTCCGCCGCCATGGCCGCGTCCTGCGTCGGTGGTTCGCTCGGCGTGTAGGTGGCGAGCAGCCGCTGGAACGCCTCGGAGAACAGGACGTTGTCGATCGTACCCATGCGCGTCTTCGGACCGTCCAATGTTGCCATCACCTCGACATTTTGCGTCTTCCCGCGCTTGGTGGGAATCATCGCAGCCGTGGTAGCATTTGCCGAACCGAGGTGGATCTGGAGGCGCGATCCTCGCTCGACGAGGTAGGCTTTCGCATGAAGTCCCTCGAGATCGGCCGAACTTGGCCCATCCACTCCTTCAGCCTCATACTCCGTTGCACGCTCATCGAGAGTCGAGATCGTGAAAAGCTCGCGTGTCTCGGGATCTATCCAGTCGAGTTCCTCTGCTCTCGAGATGAGCCGGAGATTATCTCGCGAGCCGTATCCGTCGGACAGCCTTTTCAGCGCGGGAGCAGAGATAAAAGGTGAAAGAACCGCCAGCTTCTCGCCTCGGGGAAGCGCCCAGCCGTCACCATCAAGACCATTGACGGCGAAGCTGACCTTTGTTGCGCCAGCAGGCAGGCCCTCCCACCAGGTTCGTTCCAAATCCGAGATCAGCGAAGGCAGGAACTTGGGCGGCGCAGGCCGGGTGGCTGGATTGGCTAGCCTGGGCAGGGCCCGCAGCAACTTCGTCAGCGCGCGGTTATTCTCATTCTCCTCATCGTGTACTGCACCATCGAGAGCCAAAGCGAGATCCCAGCAACGATCATTTGTGAGGTTCCTCGACAGGATTGCCACTCTCATTCGAACGGGATCGGTTTTCTTTTCGGGCTCGAAACGAATACACCACAGCTTCGGATGGAAGGCGCCTCCACCCGGCGCCGCAACTTCCACAATCGTCTTCTCGTAAAGTGCCATCAGCCTCGCAGCATTCGGGTGAGCCTCCTTGATGCGGCCCCGATCGCAATAGACGGCAATGCGGTCGGCCATCCGCTCGACACTCTGCAGCAACGCGAGAGGGCTTCGCAGCATTTCGTCTCTGTTCTCAGCATCGCGGAACACGATGCTGATCGGAATGGCAAGCGCCGTCTCAAAATCGAGTGAGTACGTCGTAGCGACGGCATGCCCGAACCTGTACCCATCCGGGGCACGAACAAGTGCAGTATAAAGCTCACGGTTCTCAGGGTCGAAAGACGAATCAGCCGACATCGACAAGCTCCCCGAGATAACGCCGCGCAATTCCCCAGCGGAAATCCAGCCGTGCGAGACCTGAAGCGCCTGACCAGCGTTCGAGGGGTGCATCGTGGAGCAGCCGGGCCTTCATCCGCTTCAGCGACTGTTCGCGCTTTCTGAGCAGATCGATGGCTTCGTGGTCTGTCTCCAACGACTTAGAGCTTTGCAGCGCAATGGCGAGCCAGCCTCTAACGAACTCCCGAGAGGACTGGGTAAGGTTGTGAGTGGTCAATCCAACGATCTGGAAAAGGTCGTCCAAGTCCCAGCTTTGCAGCGCGAGGTGCTGAAGATCTCCGCGCCAATCCTCAAGTAATTGGCGGTAATCTTCGATCAATGCGGATGCTTCGCCATGGGTTTTGGCATTCGGGCGCTCCGCCGCTCGCAATGCAAGCAGCAGATTGTAGAGGAGGCTTGCACCGTGCATCACGCCCGAGAAGCGTTCCGCATGGCGGAGAATGGATCGATTGCGGTCTGACACGGTGTCCTCGCGGACCTGCCATGCCCAATCCTCGCTGAAGTTCTTCTGCTTAGAGGCAAGTTCGTTCAGCAAACTTGCCTTGGCACTGCCAGCAATACGATCGCGCAGGAAACCAACTTCCTCAGGCAACAGTGTAAAGCTCGTTTGCTCGAACAGGTTCTCGGGCGCATTGGGAAGGCCCGTGCCCCATAATCTGAGATCATGATCCTTCAAACTCTCCCGCCCATAGGACAAGAATGTTGCCTGATTGCCCGCTAGCGTGCGGATGCCAAGCGTATGCATGCCAGCCCAATAAACGCTCGACGCGAGTCTCTTCAGGCTCCTTCCGGCAAGGCGGCCAATCACATCTTCGCGCTCTCCGCCGCGCAAAAGCGCTTCACTCAGTTCGAACTCAAGATCCCGGGCGATAATCGTTCGCTCTGCTTGACTGGCCTTGCGCTGCTGTGCTTCCCGATAGATCCAGGGAACGAACAGCATGTAGCGTAGCCGTGTCTGAATAGTGCTGGTGCCCGGGAAAAGGAGATCAGCCAGCCCGTCCCTGATCGTACCCAGGCCAAGCTCGTCACGTGCCTCTGGCTGCTTGAACAGATCGATGAGGGTCTGAGCTCTCCGCCGTTCTTCAGGGTCAAAATCAATCCAGGCAAGGTAGGACATCGGGCTACTCGTTGGGTGAAAGTGGTTCGGCGGCGTCCGGCGACCCGCTGCCGGCCTGTGGCCCGGCCAGTTCTAGCCGCCCGTGGTCGACCCAGAACACCGCCACCCCTTTCAGCGGGTGGTGCGGGAACAGCTTTGCCACCAGTGCCACATAGCTTGACAGCTGTGGCCAGTAGGAACCGAAACCCTCGCCCCCGCCGCCGGATTTATGGTCGATAAGTATGCATCCCCCTGATCCAACGGCCAGAAGATCGATGGTGCCGGGGATTTCGGCCCCCTCTGGCGAGAACCCAAGGACCGGGATTTCGGCGCGCAGGTCGGTATAGCCCTCGGCCGCCAGCCAGTTTCTCAACGTCTCGGCGCGCTCGGAAACCAGCGTGATCGTGGTTTCCTCGAGCCCGGTGGCAGCGGCCAGTGCCGGGATGAGTTCAGGCCGGGTCAGGCAGGTACGCAAGGCCAGATGGAGGGCCGTGCCGCGTGTGGCGTCGTTAAGCGTCTTGGGCCATGGCGCACCAAGGTCGATACTGCAGGTTTCCGGCGCAGCACCCGCACTGCGGGTTTGTGACGGTTGCAGTCGCCAGGGCGTCAGGGGCGCTGCGGGCAAAGCCGTCGCCGGACCGAAGCGGGAAGCCACAGTGGTCGCCCCATTCGCATATTCGGTAAAGCCCGCCTGGTCGGGCAGTTGCGTGATGACCGCAGGGCAGTCCACGCCACCGATCCGCAGGCAGCCGGCCGCGATCTGCGGGGCGCAACTGTCCTCAAGAAGGTGGAACAGGTTTTTTGCCTCGAGCGCGTCTTCCTCGCGATCCTTGAGAAAGCCTGGCCATTCCAGCACCAGCCGGTCACGGGCACGGGTCAGCGCGACATAAATGAGATTTTTCGCATTGGCCTCAAAATCCGGGCGGCGGTCTTCGATGAAGCGACGCTCGGCCTCGGGGGCCGCAAACCCAGGCGTGTGGATCAGCGCGGCAGAGCCAAGCACAACGGCCATATCGTCGATCCGGTCGAGCGCATCGAAACGCGTTGCGGTAGAGCCGGCCCATTCCTCGATGCCATTGTCGAACTCGGCCACTACGGTGATCGGCCATTCGCGCCCCTTTGAGGCATGCCAGGTCACGATCTCGACCGCCTCGGCACTGTTGGCTGCCGGATCAGGACGGCGGTCGAAGTCACGCTCATCCGCGCGGGCATCGAGCCAACCGAGGAACACTTTCGCGGTCTCGCCATGGAAGCCCGAGGCAGCCTTGAGGTCGCGATGCGCGGCCTCGAACTCACCGGCCTCGGCCTCGAGGCGCAAAAGATCAGCGCGGGACTGGGCCGCATCGGGCTGGCTATCGGCCCAAAGCCGCAGGTCGGCGGCATCAAGCACCAGATCGAGGCCCGCAGCAACCGGCAGACTTGCCAGCCGGGCCGACAGGGCTACAAGCCGCATCAGCACCGGATCATCCGCCAACCGCCCTTCGATCTGTGAGGAAAGCGCCGCTTGCAGGGGCAGCGGATCGGGGCCAAGCGTGCGCAACAAGAGCCCCGAATGAATGTCGGCGGGGTTCGCGGCAAAGGCCAGCGCGGCGCGGGCTGCGGTAACGACGGGGCTTTGTGCCCAGCCATCTTCACTGATGCGCACGGGAACGCCGCGAGCGCGCAGCTCCTCGGCATAGCGGGCGGCGGTAGTGTGGCGGCATACGAGGAGCGCGATATCCGAGGGCCGTACCGGGCGCGTCGCCTGCGTGTAACGATCGGTGATGGTATCGCCGTCGGTCAGGATGCGGGCGACACGCTCGGCGATATGCTCCTGCGGCTTCGATGCTGTACGTACGCCGCGCGATTTGGCCGCATTCAGCACTTCAATGGCAGGACCAGCGACCGGATCGCGGGTTGGCACCAGGGGATTGTAGCCCGCACCAAAGAGGCTCGCACCCATCGCATTGACGAAGTCCATCACCGCAGGCGTCGATCGCCAGTTGCGGTCCAACGGCTGCGTTGCATCGGGGTTCGCCGCCGCCAAGGCCTGCGAAAGCCGCGCATCGGCACCCTGAAAGCCCATGATTGACTGTTTCACATCGCCCACCAGCAGCGTGCGAGGCGCATGCGCCCCGAGTTGCCACAAAAGCGCGAATTGCACGGGGTTGGTGTCCTGGAATTCATCGATGATGACACAATCGATTTCATCCAGCACGGCCCGCCGCACAGCCGGATCTGTCCGTAAGAGCCGCTCGGCCCCCACGATCATGTCGGCGAAATCGATTAGGCTAAAGGCCTTCTTGCGGGCATCATAGGCCTCCATCACCTCTTGCGCACAGGCGATCAGACACGACAGATGCAGCTTCGCATCCGCAAGCGGACCGGGATGGGCGTGCAGGACATCAGCTGCCTCGATGATGGCGGTCGCCAGATCGTCATAGCCGTCGGGTGTTTTCGTGCGGCCGTTCGAGGTGAACAATCCGCGCAGGCCTTGCCAGAGGCCCCAGTCCCGGCCGAGCAGCCCTGGATCACGGGACACGCGGCGGAAAAGAACAAGGTTCTTCTCAAGCGTCTCACGCGGGCCTTTGGCGGTAACGGTGGCCATGCCGCCTTCGGGAAAGGCCGCGACCATCGCCAGAACTGCGGCAGTCAGCGCAGCACCGGCGGAAGTAGGATCCGTCAGCACTTCGCCGTAAACCTCATCAAGCCGCGAGAGCGCTTGCGCGATCAGACCGGGATCTCGCCCCTTGTCACCAAGGCCGCGCAGAAGGTCGATCATCGAAAGCACCCTACCGCGCAAGTTGTCCTCGACTGTCGCGCCTTTTTGCCAGTTCGCCTCATAGCCGAAACGCTCGGGCTCGGCCTTGATCGGGTCGAGCGATTTGGCATGGGCCAGGGCCTGACGGATCAAAAGGTCACGCTCGGCATCGCCCAGATGGCGCGGCTGCGGTGAGGCACCCGCCGCCAGCGCGTGCTCAGTCAGAAGCCTGAGGCCAAGCCCGTGGATCGTGGAGACATAGGCACGTTCAACCGCCATTGCCTCGGAAACCAATCCATCAGCCAAAAGCCCGGCGCGGATCCGTTCGCGCAACTCGCCCGCTGCGGCCTCAGTGAAGGTGACAGCAAGGATGCGTTCAGGCCGCACCACGCCGCGCTTCACCCAGTCGGAAAGCTGGGTCTTGATGCGATGGGTTTTGCCCGCGCCCGCGCCGGCGGGGACGATGACCAGTCCCTGATCCATGGTCATTCCTCCTCGATCTGACGGATGAAGGCGGTGACGAAGGCCGAGCCATCAGTCAGCGCATAGGGGGTGAAGCCGGCCTCTTTCTTGAAGAAGGCTTCATCCTCGGATGTGTTTAGCACCACCCGGCCTGCGCCGAGTTCCTCCAGCCGCTCGGCCAGTTTTTCTACAGCGCCTTCATTCACTGCATCGCCCATGTCGCGGGCAGGCGAGCCATCAGTCAGCGGCAGGCCGGATGTCAAAAGACCGCCGTCATTCATCAGATGATAGGCAACGGCGACCTTGCGGCCGATCAAGGGATCCATCCCGTCGCCCTCGCGCCGATGCGGTCGCGCGATCATGTCCCGATAAAGGCCTGCCTGCAGATCCCAACCCGCTTCCATCCGCTTACGCCGCCCCGAAGTGCTGCTTTTCTTGTGGTCAACGATCAGCAGCGCGCCATCCGGCAGCTCGATGATCGCATCCGCCTTGCCATGCAGGCTGATGCCATGCGCCTCACCGGCCAGCCAGATCTCGTTACCGATAATCTTTGCCTTGAGCGCCAGCAGATGGTCGCGCCAGCGCAGAGCGGCGGCCATGATCTCGCGCTCAAGCCCCCTGCGCTCCATCTCCCATGACGGGCTGCGCAGGTAGCCGGCATGGCGGATCAGAGCGCGCTCATAGGCTTCGGGCACCGCGGCGGCCAATGTGTCGGGGTCCGGGATGGACAGATCCTTCAGGAAGACATGTTCGAAAACGTCATGCGCGATATTGCCCTTGGCCATGACGTCCAGTTCCTCGGCCGACCAGGACATGTCCTCCGCCCCCACCTCGCCCAGGAGCCAGGCGAGCGGACTGACCAGCAGCGTTTCCAGCCGCGAGGGCGATTGCGGTTTCGCCGTGCCATCATCCTTGCGCCGCAAGGAGAGTAGGTCTTGGCCCGCAAAATCCAGCGCCTCAGGCAGTTCGAGAGCCTCAGCCAAAGGCGGCAGATGATGATGCGCGACCGGCCAGTCGCCGGGTGAAAGACGCGACAGATCGGTGATCAGGTCGCTGGCATCCTCGACGCCGGAGATGGCCCGCGCCACTAGCGAAAGCCCCGCCGAGGGTTGCAAGCGCCCACCCGACAGATCGCGCCACGGAACGAGGAAGGTGATGCTGTCCGTCACCGCCTGCAGCTGCTGGTCGAAGAGCGAAAGCCCCTGCGCCAGCCCCTCGGCCCGGCCACGCAATGCTAGGCCGGTGGCTTCGCGGAGCGCAGCAATCTCGCTGTCCAGAAACAATGGGTTGGCGCGCGGCCGGGTGGGGTAAAGCCCGTCGGTGAAATCGGTCACGATCAGGTGCCGACAGGACCGCCAAGGACTTTCATGGGCGGCCCACAGGCTGACGCCTTCCAGATTGCGGTCCGGCTCCGCGCTGGTGTGCGGCATGACCTGAATACCGCGCAAGATCGCCTCCCAGTCGGGGGCGCCTTCGCCCGGCGGGACCGGCAGACGCGCCCGGACCTGATCGCCCTGCGCAAGCTGATCGCAAATGCGATCGAGCAGAAAACGCAACTGCGCCAAGCTGCTAGCCGAGGCGCGGATGTCGTCCCAAAGTTCCTTGTGCGCAGGAGTGGCGGTCAAGATCGCGCCGCGGAAGTCACCGCCCATCAGACTTTCGGACAGATCGCGCCCGGTCTGGGCGGACCACGGCATCAATGGCGAAAGCGCGAGGCTCGCCAGTACCATCGCTGGGGTCGGCGGGCGTTTGGCCAGCGTCAGATGCAGCGCGGTCTCACCGATGATATCGCGTTGGGGCAAAGCTGCGGGCAGACCCGAGAGCGGCACGCCCTGGGCGGCAAAAGCGCGGGCGATCTGGCGCGGATCACCTGCGGTAAGCACGGAAATCTCGCGCGCCGGAAGGCCGTCATCGATCAGCGCACGGGCGCGGGCGGCAGAGAAGTCGGCCGCAGCCGCCGGATCGCGCAGACCGAAGAAAGCGAGGCTGCCATCGAGAGGCGCGGCTTCGAGCTGCTGTGCGGTCACCCCGCCCTGTAGGGCGTGGAGCCGGCTGCCGAGTGCCGCCGCTCGGAGTCGAGGGGAAGCCGGAACCGAACCGAACTCCTCCTTCAACCGGGCATAAAGCGTCTGCATCGCGGCAGGCGCCAGCGGATCGATCGAGCCTTCGACCACCGGAACCGGGTCGAGAAAGCGCCCATTGGAGAGGTTCAGCACATGGCGCAGCGGTGCAAGACCTTCGGGCAGACCGTCCCCCAATGTCCGCCATAGACCGATCAGTGCCGAGAGATGCCGCTTTGCCCGGCTGTCAGACAGGTGATCGACTACAGGCACCCGCAAGTCAGGCGTGGCCAGCACCAGATCTTCCAGCGCCGTCGTCACCGCCGAAATCGTCTCGACCGGTGCATTGGCGAGGCTATCCGCCCAGACAGGATCAGGCACCTCGGATATGGCGCGCCCCGGCGACCACTCCGGCGGGATCGGAGCCAGAGATAGCTCGGCCAAGCCGGTATCTGTCAGCCGATACTGCAAACCGGAACGTGGATCGATGACGAGGAACGGGTAATGCATGCTTGTTTCAGTCCGAATGTGGGGCGCGCCGGCGCTATGGATCAGTCAATCACCGGATAATGGGCGGCGCCCCAGTCCCAATCAGCTGCAGATTTCATGGTGTCGATGAAAATCTATCAAGCACCGGGTCCTGATCACGAAGACACCGCAACTTTTCGCGAAAGTAATCGAATTGAGACATATGTTTAAACAGCTCTTTTTGAAATGTCTTGCTTCTTTCATGAAGCGTATCCGGCGCGCGAGGGTCAATACAGAAAGCGGCGTGATAAGTGGCGTTTGACGCGTCATCTCACCGGCGGTTGTTGCCCGCAAGTTCTTGCAGACCTGGCATTTGATTACCCCCCCGGATAGAATTCGAATAGTGCATCGGCTGCGTCCGGACGGTGTAACAGCCGGTCATGATCGCGCGCGAGGCGGCCGATAATATCGGCACCCTGAATGACGGTCGCCCATGGATGCGACAGCACGGCATCGGGGGTCATGACGCCCAACATATTGCCTGCAATCGCGCCGGTGGAATCGCTGTCGCCGCCGTGGGTCACCGCGATGCGCAGGCACTCGTCCAGGCCGCTCCCCCGGAGGCAGGCGTAAAGTGCGATGGCCAGCGCCTCATCGGCCGTCCAGCCGCCGCCCAGGCTTTCGACGGTTTCGGGCCGCCCGTCTTGCCTCGCCGTAAGAGCTGCGTGAATGGCGTGGGCGGTCTCATCGCCACCGTCCAGCCGGGCATACTCCGTGGCGATCCGCTCGGCGGCCCGCTCCAGCGGCTCGCCCGCTGCGACATCGGCCAGCATCTCCGCCCAGGCGGCGGCTGCGAGTTGGCCGGTGATATGGCCATGGGTCAGGGCCGAGGTCTCGATCGCCCAGGCTCTCACCTGATCGCGCGGCGCGATCAGAGCAACTGGGGCGACCCGCATGATCGTGCCGCAGCCCTTGCTGTCATTGCGGGCCGGGTCGCCGAAACGGCCGCTGGCACCCAGGGCCGACATACATGTCATGCCCGGGGCGCATTTTGACCAAAGCCTGCGGTCCTCGATCAGACCTATATCATCTGTCTCTGCTCGCGAATGCCCTTCCTGCGTCCGGTACCATCGCAGCAGCGCGTGATGAACGACGGAAGGCGGGTGACAAATGCCGCGCAACTGGCCTCGGATCCGTGCGCGGATCATGCCCTCGGCGGTGAAGAATGTCATCTGCGTGTCATCGGTAATAGCGCCCCGCTGTCCGCCATAGGGGGGCAAGTCGGTGAGCCCCGCCGGAAAGCGCGCCTGGATGGCCACCAGAGAGTGGAATTCGATGTCGGCGCCGAGACTGTCCCCCATGGCGCCGCCCAGCAAGCAAGCCTGCAAGGTCTTGGCGCTGTCGCTCGACCCACTGGCCTGATCCCGCAACCATTGCTCTTGTGCGCGGGTTTCAACGGCGCCGGGCCGAACAGAACGCACTTCTGCGATAGCCCGCGCCGCGCTCTGTCCCCGTTCGATCATCAGCAGGGCCGCGATCGTCCCGGCACGGCCCAGACCGCCCCGGCAATGGATTAGAACCTTGCCGCCACGTTCGAGTCTGTCATGGATCCGGCGCGACAGCCCGCGCCAGAGTCCTGCACTGTCGGCGGCAGGCACATCGACATCACGGATCGGGAAATGCAGCCATTCCATGCCGCGCGCTTTCAACGCCTCGCCCAGCCCGCGGACGGCCAGCATGTCGAACTCGTGGTCCTCGATCAGCGTGAGCACCATATCTGCGCCCCAGGACGCAACCGCATCAAGATCAAGCGCCAGATCACGGGCCCAAGCTGCGCCGAACACGCTGTCCCCCTGCTTGCCTGGGCAAAGTGTGAGGCCGATCTGGCCGTTTGCAAGCGGCAGGCTGTCAATGCGAAGGGGGTGGGTGGTGCTCGTGCGGGACAAATGTATCTCCTTGAACCGGGTCTCTGCTTAATAGAGCAGGGATACGTCAAATCCGGTCGTATGAATCTTTGCCACGGCATTGATGCGAGCACAATCGCAGGGCATTCTCTGGGTCACGTGGTTCGCTGAAGACTTATCTCCGACTATCCTGGCGATAGGACCTCCACCCGATCCCCCCATCGAGCCAGATACCACTCCATTTCCTGCCGTCCACCGGCCCTGAACCGCACGACCAGCGATCGATCCTCCAGCCGTTCCAATGTCTGCTTCGGGTGGAACACATATCCCGCCGCCTCGTCCGCCACGTCTGGCAGGAAACGCCATTCGACATCCTGTGGATCATTATCGCGCCAGATACCGAAGCTTTCGGACAGCCATTCCTGCAAATCAAACCCTGCGGGCCGGGTATAGACGTCAGGCTCCAGCGAAACCCGCTCAAACCCGGCCAGAGCGAACAGGCGCAGATCATCCTGGTACTCACTCCAGGCCAGCAGGTATTGGCGGCCTTGCCCGAAGAGCATGGCGACAGGACCAAGGCGGGCGTTGCGTGACAGTTTGCCCGTGCTGCGAGCGCGGTGGTCGGTCGAAACCATGACGCCCGCAAGAATTGCCTCGCGCAGGGCCGAGAGTATCTCGGGTGCGATTTTCTCGCGTGGACCTGGGCGGAAGGCGACCCCATCGGCCATAAGCTGAGCCTCCAGATCGGCCGCAACCGTCCGGCGTCGATCTGCACGAAACATTGCCTGCACCTTCGCAAGCAGACGCTCCAGCGTTTCGGCGGTCAAATCATCGCCTTCACGCCGTGCGATGGCGGCTGCCCTGTGTCCGGCGGTCAGTTCGTCCAGTGTCGGCTCAACCATTTTTCCCAAAGAACCCGGCGGAAAGCGCCAGTATTTCCGACCGCTGTCGCCGAGGATTTCCTCGATCTGCGGATAGGTATTGCGCACAGCGTCGCGCATGCGTTCTGCCGTCCGGCGCGACACGCCGAATTCCCGCTCGATATCGACAAGGCAAATCCCTTCGGCCGAGCCCTGCATCGTCAGAGCCAGTTTCTGCAGATCTTCCTGACGGGCGTAGCGCATGGTGCCTCCGGCCAAATACCGCGCCAGCTTCGCGGCGCGGCATAGGGGGTGTCAACGGCCAAAGCCGATTGGGCGCGTCGCCCCTTCTTTTGCTTCCGCTTCGCGGGCCAGTTCCCGCAGGATTTCCCGCGGGCGGGTCTCGTCCAATGCGTGCATCCTGCGGGCCACATTCGCGAAATCACCCGGCGCAAGCCGGTCGAGACGTAACAGCCCATCGGGGATTGGCAGGGGAAAATGGGCGCGCCATGCCGAATCGAGTTGATCGCCCGAGAGATGGTCGAACCGGATGCGAAAGGTGAAACGGCGCTGCGTTGCGGCGTCCAGCTTTTCGACTAGGTTGGTGGTGCAGACGAATGGCAGGGGGTGGCTTTCCATCCAGGTTAGCATCTCGTTGACTTGGCTGACCTCCCAGCTGCGCTCAGCATTACGGCGATCCGCAAGCAGGCTGTCCGCCTCGTCGAAGATCAACATTGCACCATCTGCACGGGCATCGGCAAAGGCGCGCGCGATATTCTGCTCGCTCTCACCCAGCCATTTCGAGATCAGATCTGATGCGCGCTTTTCGATCACCGGCATGCCGATAGTGCGGGCCAGTTGCCGCGCCCAGGCACTTTTGCCGGTGCCGGCCGGACCGTCGAGACAGAAGCTGACCCGCCGCGGTGCGTCGGGTGCCGCCAGCCGCGTCTCGATCAGGCGCAGGTCGAGATCGGCATTGGCGAGTTCGGGGCTCCACGGCGCCTCGGAATGGTGGCGCGGTGCCGGGTCGGCACCGCCCCTTGCCAGCCGTGTCGCCGCATCGAGCACCCGTGTGACCATCTGATCGCCGCCATCGCAAAGCCGGGCGACGCGCATCGCATCCGAGACCAGCGCAGGTGCCTGATCATGTCGCTCGGCGAGGTCCGGCAGGCTGGCCATGGGGATACCGACCGCGTGGCGGGTTTCCAGTCGCTGCCAGATCCGCGCCCGCACTCGTCCGGAAGGTGGACGCATCAGCGCGGAATAGCTCATCCTGCGCAGGAAGGCTGGATCGCAGGCTTCCACCGAGTTCGTGGTCCAGATCACAGGGATCGGGTTGGTCTCCAGCATCCGGTTGGCATGGACTTTGGATGGGCGGTCATTGCCGTAGAAGGGGTTGGCGCCCCCGAACAGATCCTCCATCTCATCGAAAAGCAGGATCGTGTCAGACCGCTCGCCCAGCATCCGGCAGGCCATGCCCATCTCGGCCAAACGTTCTCGGCGGGAGGGCTCACCACCTTCATCATCGGCTTCCCCCACGGCACGAAGCTCGGCACCGATCTGGCTGGCCAGCACCTTGGCGAATTCGGTCTTGCCTGTGCCGGGCGGACCATAGAGCAGGATGTTCACACCCCGAGCCCGGCTGGCCAGAGCCCGGACGGTCAGGTCGCGCATGATTTCGGCTTGATGCCCCAGCCCCTCGAAATCCTGCCATTCTGCTTGCGGAGGTTGCGCAGTCGGGAACATGATGCCGATCAGGTCGCCAACACCGCTCACATCCGCCATGAGCGCCGTCAGCAGCCTTTCCGACAGATCGAATGGCATGCGATTGTAACGCCCGCCACGATTGCGCTGCACCAGCCCCGACGCAACGAGTCTCCCCGATGGCCGCAGTGCCGCCCGGATTTCGGGCTCCACCGCCCCGCAGAACCAAGACAGCAGAAGCGGGAGGGTAACCTCCTTCGTGTCCAGCGCGCCATCGACGACATGCTCAAATCCGTCGAACACCTTGTAGTGCGCGGCGAAGGTCAGAATTCCGACATCAACCTGCGACAGGCCGAAATGTGCGCCCAGTGCGCCGCAGTTTCGGTTCAGGATTTCTCCATCACCGCCACCGGCCTTCGGCACCAGATTGCGGCTGATCTGGCGGAACTTCGTCCACCAGATCGCACCGGGGCGTGAGCGGGGGCGTTCAGGGCAGTCGACCTCGGTCAGATATTCGAGCCAACCGGGCAGTTCTTTCGCCACGCGGCTTGTCGGGCCAAAGCGCCCCGCCAAGCGGGCGATCAGATCGAGGGTCAAATATTGTTCGTGGCTCATGCGGCTCTCCATCGTTCCAGACAGAGATAATGGGGCAATGCGACAGATATGGACGTATCAGTCAGCGCGGCGGCACACGGAGACAGTGACCGTCATGTGGGACACGACGAATCCAAAATGCTGCGCAAGCTTTACGAATGGAACCAACCAATCCATCGCGTGCGTGGCCGGTTCTAGAGATGTTTGGAACATGGAGGTGTTCTTACTGCTTGCGCGAACACGATGGCGAGGTCTTGCCAAAGCCGCCTGTCCTCCATCAGCAGGCTAGGCAGCAAGTCGTTGCTCTCCGACTTTCAGCGCATCTTCCCCACTGGCCTTGCGGAGGAAAAGCGCGAGCGCGGCCTTCCGAGAATCCCGGTCAAGCGCATAGGTAGTCTGCCTAAATTTGACCCCATCGAGCAGCCCTTGGATATAACCTGAGATCGTGTCGGCAGCCATAATGAGGGCCGTGTCGAGCGTGTGAATGTACTTGCTCGTGACCGTGCCCTTGGAGTGACCGACCAGTGCGGCGATCGTAACTTCGGTGAAGCCAAGATCATTTGCGATGCTCGCGAAGCTATGGCGCAGGACATGCGGCGTCACATCGGACAGCGGGGAGTCTCTAAAAATTTGCCTCCAATGGTTGGGAAAGCCGCCGAAGGCGTTGTCCTCTCCCTGGCCGGGAAAGACATACGTACCCGTCGCGGTCTTGCGGCGTTCTTCCAGATACTCGACCACAGCAAGCCCGATGGGACGAACCGAGGCACCTTCCTTGCTGTCCACGAGACGCATGCAACTCGCGTCGGTGTCTGCTTCGGTCCACATGAGACCGATTATCTCGCTGCGGCGGCAGCCAGTAAGCGCGATCTGGCGAATGATTTCGACGGTCATTTCAAATTTCGGGGTTGCAGCCGCTTCGCGAAGAATCTCGCCCAGGATCCGGTACTCGGCTTCGATGAGACGACGATCGCGTACATTGTCCTTGGGCTTGCGGATGCCGTGTGCCGGATTGGTGATAATGATCCCGGCTTCCATTGCATAGGTGAAGATGCCGCCAAGAAGTCCAATCGTTCGTGTGGCCGTGCCGGCGCCGCCTGTTACAACGGCCTTGCCGCGTAGCTTCTTCGTCTTCACCGACACCGCCGTCTTGCCAGCCATGATGTCCTTCAAAACCTTGGCGATGTCGGCTTTCGCCAGGTCCTTAACCCGACGGCTGCCGATGAGCGGGATGATGTGCCGATGAATCCGACCGGTGTCGGTGATAATGGTGGTTGCCTTCTTCGGTCGACCACCTTTCCCGAGGATGAGACCGGCTTCGAGATCTTTGAGATACATCGCGCACAGCTCTTTGACAGTGACTGCCTGATGATCGAGCAGGCGTTCCTCCGAGGGGTTATCACCCTGCGCAACGCGGCCGAGCTGCACCTTCGCCTCTTGCCGCGCCGTCTCCGCCGTCCAGATGCCATGGAAACCGATCGTGTAGCGACGGGTTCGACCTGCGGCTCGATATTGGATAAGGTAGCTGCGTTTTCCGGACGCGAAAACGCGAAGGCCGAAGCCTGGCAGCTCGTCGTCCCAGATGAAGTAGTCCTTCACACGGACCGCGGCTGCGTCCACGACGCGCTTCGTCAGCTTGGCCATTACGCGTTTCCTCCTTGGAGAGCCGGTTGCCTCCACGGAAGCACCACGGAAGCAGGCGGATGAAAGTTGGAGCGAAGTTCCGGATACAGATTTCGGCGGGGGAAACCGAATTGTCCATACATTTCAAGGCAGTGTAGTATCATAGCGTGTCCTAGCGTGCTTTTCGGATAGCCAGGACAAATTGCTCCGAAGGCAGAGGCCACAGGTTCGAATCCTGTCGGGTGCACCATATCCCCACATTGACGTCTCATCGCCCCGCGCAGTTCATCGCGTTCATGGCGCTGTCTGCCGTTAACATGCGTTAACACCTGCATCTTGCGCGTGCGTTGCCGCGTTGCAGCAGGCAGTATCCGCAAGTCATGAGCCGCACATTGTCCAATGTTCAACGTGCCCATTTCTGGGGCATCAAGGCCGCGCAGGCCGGTATTCCGCTTTCGAGCAATCCTTACGCCAGTCCCCAGCAGAGAGCCGCATGGGAAGCCGGCTATCGCCACGATCCGTTTGCGCAGGATCGGCGACATTCACTGCCCAATTGAGGCGGAATTTCTCTATTTCAGCTTGAGCGGCAGCCCCGCAGCGACGAATTCGACTTCATCGACCGTCGCGGCGATGGTCTGGTTCAGGCGTCCCGCTTCGTCGCGGAAGCGCCGGGCGAGGGCGTTCTCGGGGACGATGCTCAGGCCCACCTCGTTGGATACCAGCGCCAGCGGGACCGGGCAGCGACGGATCGCCTCCTGCAAAGCTGTGACCGGCCCGTCCAGCGGCAGGTCCGCCAGCATCAGGTTCGATAGCCACAGCGTCAGGCAGTCGACGAGCACCGCGTCCGCCCCCCGCGCGGCCCTGTCGATGGCGCCTGCCAGATCGAGCGGTTCCTCCAGCGTGGTCCAGCGCGGCCCGCGATCCTCGCGGTGCCGGGCGATGCGTTCGGTCATTTCACCGTCGAATGCCTGCCCGGTGGCGATGTAGCAAAGGCGGCCGGGCTGCGCTTCTATGCGCGCCTGCGCATGGCGGCTCTTGCCCGAACGGGCGCCGCCCAAGACCAGAAGGCTGCGCATCATAAGGTAACTCCCGCCAGGGCGAGCAGCCCGTCAATGTCCAGATGGCGCTCCATCGTCTCGGCCAGCGCATCGAGTGCGGCATCGACGCGGGCGTCGTTGTCGAAGCCGTCCGACTGCGCGCCGATTCGTGCGAGCAGGGCGCCGCGAAGGCCCGGCTTGGCGAGCAGGCCGTGGCAGTAGGTGCCGAAAGTCCGCCCGTCTCGCCCGATGGCGCCGTCCGCGCGGCCCTGCGCCAGTCGTGCGAAAGGCCGGGCGGCGTCAGGCCCCTCGGTCACGCCCATGTGCATCTCGTAGCCGGTGAACGGGGCGTTCATCGCCGTGCCCTCGACCTGCTGCAGCGTCTTGCGGCCTGCCAGCACCGTCGTCACGTCGAGCAGACCGAGCCCGGCGACTTCGCCCGGAGGCCCCTCGATGCCGTGGGGGTCTGCAATACTGCGGCCGAGCATCTGGTAGCCGCCGCAGATGCCCAGTACCGCCCCGCCGCGCCGGTGGTGGGCGAGGACGTCGATGTCCCAGCCCTGTGTTCGAAGGAAGGCCATGTCGGCGATCGTCGCCTTGGAGCCGGGCAGGACGATCAGCGCCGCCTCGGCCGGGATCGGGGTGCCGGGCGGGATCATCGCGACGTCCACGCCGCTCTCCTGCCGCAGCGGGTCGAGGTCGTCGAAGTTGGCGATGCGCGGCAGGATCGGGCAGGCGACCAGCAGCTTGCCCGGCTTCGCGCCGAGCCCGCGTTCGAGGATCACGGCGTCCTCGCTCGGCAGCTGTGCGACGGCGGGCTCCCACGGCAGGACGCCGAAGCCGCGCCAGCCGGACAGGCGCTCGATCGCCTCGTAGCCGTCGGTGAAGAGCGCGGGATCGCCGCGGAACTTGTTGATGATGAAGCCGTGGATCATCGCCGCGTCCTCGGGATCGATCACCGCGCGGGTGCCGACCACGGCGGCGATGACGCCGCCCCGGTCGATGTCGCCCGCCAGCACCACCGGCACCCCGGCCGTGCGCGCGAAGCCCATGTTGGCGATGTCGCCGCTGCGCAAGTTGATCTCGGCGGGAGAGCCCGCGCCTTCGACGAGAACGAGGTCGCAGCGAGCCTCCAGCCGGCGGTAGCTTTCGAGCACTTCGCCGAGCAGCGGGCGGCGCGCCTCGCGGAAGTTGGCGGCGCCCAGCGTGCCGCGCACCTTCCCGTGGACGATCAGCTGCGAGGTGCGGTCGGCCTGGGGCTTCAGGAGCACCGGGTTCATGTCGACATGGAGCGGCGCGCGCGCGGCGATGGCCTGCAGCGCCTGCGCGCGGCCGATCTCGCCGCCCTCGGGCGTGACGGCGGCATTGTTCGACATGTTCTGTGGCTTGAACGGCAGGACGCGAAGGCCCCGGTTGGCGGCGGCGCGGCAGAGCCCTGCGACCAGCACCGACTTGCCGACGTCGGAGCCGGTTCCCTGCAGCATCAGGCCAGCCATGCGATTCCCATAGCGATCAGTCCCAGTATCAGGCAGGCGCGTCGGTAGATCGTTAGCGCGCGGGAGAGGTGGTGCGGTGCCGCGATGCCGCCTTCACCGATCCACGGCTTGTCGGCAAGCACGCCGTCGTAGGCGATCGGACCGGCGAGGCGGATGCCCAGCGCGCCCGCCATCGCCGCCTCGGGCCAGCCCGCGTTGGGCGAGGCGTGGCGGGCGTGGTCGCGGGCCATCACGCGCCAGCCCTTGAGCCCGGCCCCCATGCCCGCAACGCACAGCAGCATTCCGGCGAGGCGGGCGGGTATCAGCATGACGAGATCGTCTAGGCGCGCGGCGGCCCAGCCGTAAGGGCCGTAAGGCTCCTCGCGGTGGCCGATCATGCTGTCGGCGGTGTTGATCGCCTTGAGCATCCACGCGCCCGGCAGGCCCAGCAGGAGCAGCCAGAACAGCGGCGCGACGACGCCGTCGCAGAAGCTCTCGGCCAGGCTCTCGATGGCGGCGCGGGCGGTGGCGGGCGCGTCGAGGTTGCGGGTGTCGCGGCCGACGATCATGCCGACGGTGCGGCGGGCCTCGGGCAAGTCGCCGCGTAGCAGGGCGTCGCGGATCGGGCGGACGTGGTCGTCGAGGCTGCGCGCGGCCATCGCGGGCCAGGCGAGCAGGGCGAGGATCGGCCAAGCCCATGCGCCTGCGAAGGCGCGGACGGCGATCTCGATCGCGAGAGTGAGGCCGCCGGTGAGGGCGACGAGCAGCGCAGTGGCAAGGACACCCGCGAGGCGGCGCTGCGCGGGCGAGGCGTCACGGCGGTTGAGGCGGCGCTCGCAAGCGCGGATGATCCGGGCGAAGAGGCCGACCGGGTGGCCGGTCAGGGCATGGAGCCGGGCGGGCCAGCCGAGCGCGGCCTCGATCGCGAGCGCGGCGGCGGCGATGGGTTCAGCCATCACCAAGCGCCCGGTCGAGGCGGTCCAGCGCGGCGGGATCGGCGGGGACGCCGAGGCGCAGGGTGTCGGGGCGCTCGGCGAAGGGACGGGTGAGGATGCGAGCCTTGGCCAGCCGTTCGAACAGCGCGCCTGCGTCCACGCCCGAGAGGTAGCGGAACAGCGGGCAGGCGCCTTGCGGGGACAGGCCGTGGCGCTCCAGCACCGCGTCGAGCGCGGCGGCCCGGCCGGGGAGTTCGGCGCGGGTGCGCTCTATCCACGCGGCGTCGGCATAGGCGGCGCTGCCGAGTTCGAGCGCGGCGGTGTGGAGGGGCCAGCTGCCGGTCAGGGCGCGCAGGCGGTCCAGCACGTGCCTCGGCGCGATCACGAAGCCGAGGCGCAGGCCTGCAAGGCCGAAGAACTTGCCGAAAGAGCGCAGGACGATGAGGCGGCGGTCGTCGGCGACGTGGCGGGCGGCGCTGGCTTGCGGGTGGCAGTCGGCGAAGGCTTCGTCGGCGATCAGCCAGCCACCTTGCGCGGCGATGGCGTCGTGCCAGTCGAGCACGGCGGCGGGTTCGCGCAACAGGCCGTCAGGGTTGTTGGGGTTGGCGAGGACGACGGCCTCGGCACCCTCGGCCGGCGCGGCGAAGGTGATCGGACGGGAGCGGGCGAAGGCCTCGGCATGGGTGCGGTAGGCGGGGGCCAGCGCGCGGCCGGGCAGGTCCAAGATTCCGGCGAGCAGGCGCAGCGCGGTCTCGCTGCCGGGGACGGCGCAGACGTGGCGGGGCTCGGCGCCGAAATGGCGGGCGGCGGTCCGTTCGAGGGCGGCGAGCGCTTCGGGATCGGGCAGGGCGTGCCAGTCTATGCGCAAGTCTTCGGGCGGGCTCCACGGCGCGGGATTGAGGCCGGTGGAGAGGTCCAGCCACTGCGCCGGATCGCCGCCGTAAAGGCGCGCGGCTTCGGCGAGGCGGCCGCCGTGGTGGAGCAGGTCGGGGGTCACGGCAGCAGCACCAGCGCGAGCAGCAGGGCGGTCTCGACAAGCTCGATCCCGGCGCCGTGGCCGTCGCCCGAGATGCCGCCGAGCTTCGCGCGCAGCCACCAGCCCCAGAGCGGCACGGCGACGAACAGCGCCAGCAGCGCGGGCGAGGTCAGCACGGCGGCGAGGATCGCGGCGAGGCTCCAGCCGATCAGGTGCAGGCGGCTGACGCCCTCGCGGAAGCGGGAGCCGAGGCCGGAGTGCAGCGGCGGCAGGAACAGCGTCCAGCCGATCGGGGCGATGCGCGCCAGCACCGGCACCATGACCAGCGCGGGCCATTGCGCGGGCGCCAGCGCGTGGAGCAGCACCAGCTTGGCGAGCAGCTGCAGGCCGATCGCGACGACGGCGAAGCTGCCGACGTGCGGGTCGGCCATGACGGCGGAGAGGCGCGCGCGGTCGCCGTGGGCGGCTCCCGCACCGTCCGCCACGTCACCGAGGCCGTCGAGATGCAGCGCGCCGGTGATCGCCACCCAACCGGCAAGCGCGGCCAGAGCGCCCAGCCACGGATCGCGCGGCTGGAGCAGCCACCCCAAAAACCACCAGGGCAGAGCCACCGCCACGCCCACCGCCAGCCCGGCGACCGGGAACCAGCGCATGGCTTTGGCGAAATCCTGCGCGTCGGCCTGAACGGCGGGGAGCGGCAGGCGGGTGAGGAACTGAAGGGCGAGGACGAGGTGCTTCATGAAGGCGCACACTCCCGTCGTCCCGGACTTGATCCGGGACCGGTGGCTGTCTTCAGGCGCGCGCGCTCGGCAGGGCGCCTGCAGCCCGGTGGGTTGTTCACGGCCAGCGGTCCCGAAGCAAGTCCGGGACGACGAGGACGCAGGCAGGCCATTACGACAACCCCACGATCTGCGCGCCTTCGCCGGGCCAGAGGCGCAGGCTCAGCAAGCTCGCATAGGGCAGGTCGAAGGCCCAGACTTGCGGCTGCTCCATGTGGAACAGTACCGCCAGCGCCGCGCGCATCGCGCCGCCGTGAGTCAGTACGAGGCTCGGCACCGTGATCCCCGCCAGTGCCCGCTCCACCCGCGCGCGCAGGGCCGACCAACGCTCGCCGCCTGGCGGGGCGTGGGCGTCGGGGTCCTGCCAGAAGCGTGCATAGGCGGCAGGGTCGACCTCTGCGGCGGCAAGGCCGGTCCAGTCGCCGAAATCCAGCTCGCGCCAGTCGGGATCGACGCGGTGCTCCAGCCCCCGCGCGGCGGCGATGCGCGCGGCGGGATCGTGCGTGCGCGAGAGGTCGGAGGAGATCACCCGATCGAACGTCAGCCCCTCGGCGCGCGCGACGCAGCGGGCGGTCTCGGACGGCAATGCGGGCTCGTCCCGGTGGCCCAGCAGCAGGCCCGGTCTTGCCGGGGCGCCGTGGCGCATCAGGTGGAGCGCGATGCCGCTCATGCCTTATCGGTTACCGCCGCTTCGTCGAACGTCGCCATCCGGTTGTGCGTCGCCAGAGCCCCGCGCACGATCGGCACCGCCAGCGCCGCGCCGGTGCCTTCGCCCAGCCGCAGGCCGAGGTGGAGCAGCGGCTCCAGCCCCAGCTTGTCCAGCAGCAGCACATGGCCCGCCTCGGCCGAGCAGTGTGCGGCGATGCAATGATCGGTGAAGCGCGGGTTGTCCCGCAGCAGCGGCAGGATCGCGGCCGAGGCGATGAACCCGTCGAGCAGCACCGGCACCCGCGCCAGCCGCGCGGCGAGGATCGCCCCCGCCATCGCGGCGATCTCGCGCCCGCCGAGAAGGCGCAGCGTTTCGAAGGCGTCGGTGGCGGCGCCGGAGTGCAGCGCCACGGCTGCCTCCACCGCCACCGCCTTGCGCGAGAGGCCGAGGTCGTCGATCCCGGTGCCGCGTCCGACCCAGTCCTGCGCGGAGCCGCCCAGCACGGCGGCGCAGAGCGCGGCGGCGGGCGTGGTGTTGCCGATGCCCATCTCGCCCACCAGCAGCAGCCGGGTATCGGCGCCTAGCGCGGCGGCGCCCTGGTTCAGCGCGTCGAGGCATTCCTCCGCGCTCATGGCCGCCTCGCGGGTGATGTCGCCGGTCGGCCGGTCGAGATCGAGCGCCACCACCGAGAGCCGCGCGCCGCACGCCGCCGTCAGGGCGTTGATCGCCGCGCCGCCCGCCTCGAAGTTGGCGACCATCTGGACGGTGACTTCGGGCGGGTAGGCGCTGACGCCCTGCGCGGTGACGCCGTGGTTTCCCGCGAAGACGACCGCCTGCACCGGGTCCGCCTCGGGGCGCTCGCTGCCCTGCCATCCGGCCATGAACACCGCGATGTCCTCCAGTCGGCCGAGCGCGCCGGTCGGCTTGGTGAGGCGGGCCTGACGGTTCAGCGCGGCGGTGCGGCTGGCCTCGTCGGGTTCGGGCAGCGCGGCAAGGGCAGCGGCGAAGGAGGCGGGATCGGCGAAACGGGTCATGTGCAGACGTAGCCTTCCGGGGGCGTGCGGGTGATGAAGTGGCCCTTCACGCCTTGCGGCCATTCCTTGAAGGGCACGCAGCCGTGCTCGCTTTCGGCATGGCGCGCGGCATATTCGAGGATGGCGCGGGCGGCGTCTTCGTCCGGCGTGAAGTCGCCCAGCACGTAGCCGACTTTGCCCGGTGCGCGGATGTGGACGGTGCAGTGGCGGCTGCAGGCGAAGAGGCAGGGCATGGCCTGGATCTGCACGCCCTGCAGTTCGGGGTCGGCGGCCTGAACGCTGCGCATCGCCGCTTCGAGCAGGGCGCCGCCCCGCTGGCCGGTCTCGTCCTCGCGGGCGTCGGCGGTGTGGCGGCAGGTATTGCAGACGACCACCGAAGGGCCGGGAGGTACGGGCGTCAGCATGGGGGTGTCACCTTGGTATTGGTGGTGAGGCCCACCCCGCTGCGACTAGGCAGCAAGCTGCCTAGTCTCGCGGCCCTCCCGCAAACGGGAGGGCTGTGCTTCTCCCCTCCCGCTTGCGGGAGGGGGCGGGGGTGGGCCTTCCTTGTCATCAGAACCGGCTGCGCACGCCGACGTAGACCGTGCGTCCCAGTGCGGAATAGCCCGCCGCCGTCTGGTAGTCCTTGTCGGTCAGGTTCTCGACGCGGCCTTGCAGCATCAGGTTCTCCTTGATCCGCACTTGCGCGCGAAAGTCGATCAGCCAGTAGTCGTCCAGCTTCGCGGTGCCGGTGGCGGCGTTGAAGGTCTCGCCCGAGTAGCGCGCCGCGACGCTGGCGCGAAGCCCTTGCGGCAGGTCGATGCCCGCTTCGGCATTGGCCATGTGGCGCGGTACGCGCTGCAGCTGACGGCCATAAGTCGAGGCGCCCTCAGTGCGGTCCTCGGCGCGGGTCCAGCTGTAGTTGCCCTCGGCGAAAAGCACGCCCAGCTTCGCCGACGCGGCGAGTTCCAGGCCGCTGGCCTTCGCCGTCTTGACGTTGGCGTAGTAGCCGAAGCGCGTGGTCGTGGTGCCGGGGATGTAGCACGCGGCGGGCAGGGTGCCGCTGGTCGGGCAGTAGGCGAAGTCGATCAGGTTGTCGGTGTCGCGCTGGAACCACGTGGCGGTGAGGCGCAGCGCCTCGCCGAAGTTCTGCTCGGCGCCCACTTCCCAGCCCTTCGCCTTCTGCGGGGCGAGGTCGGCGGTGCCGTAGGCGCTGTACATCTGGTAGAGCGAGGGGGCCTTGAAACCCTCGTCATAGCTGGCGCGCAGCACCGTGGCGCCTTCGTTGGGGGTATAGGCCGCGCCTGCGCTCCACACGGTCTGCCCGCCGAAGCGCGACTGGTGATCGTAGCGCGCGCCGCCGTCGAGGGTGAGGCCCTTGACCGGGCTCACGCGCAGTTCGGCGTAGAGGCTGTCCATGTCCACCGAGTAGGGCGTCAGCGTGTAGGGCGCGGCGGAGTTCGTCGGCGAGGCGGTGGTCATCCGCTGCTCCTCGCGCTCGGCGCCGAACACGGCCTGGATCGCGTCGCTGAAGGTGTAGGTGCCCTGGTACTCGTAGCGGCGCAGGCGGCCGTGCGCGTCGAAGGTGATCGCGCGGATCGAGCGGGTGGGGTCGAAGTTCTCCCGGTCGGTGACGTTCTGCAGCACCGCGACGCGGTTGACGAGCTTGCCGTCCAGCAGCGCGAAGTTGAGGCCCGCGTAACCCGACCATTCCTTCGTGGTGCCATAAGCGAGGGTGTCGCCCGAAGTGCCGTCGAAATCGTTCTTCCCGTCGGCCCAGTAGCCGCGCAGGTCGAGGCTGACGCCGGGGACGACGCGCACCGTGACGGTGCCGCTGGCGGCGCTGCGCTGGAAACCGTCGGCCTCGGTCCCGTTCGCGCGGGCGGAGATACCGTCGGTGGTGAAACGCGAGGCGGAGAGGCGCCAGTCGATGAGGTCCGAGGTGCCGCCCACGCCCGCGCGGGCGGAGACGGTGTCATGGGTTCCGGCCTCAACGGCGAAGCTGCCTTCGAGCCGCTCGGTCGGGCGGCGGGTGCGCACGTTGACGACACCGCCGGTCGCGTCGCTGCCCCACAGGATCGACTGCGGCCCGCGCAGGATCTCGATCCGGTCGACGTCGTCGAGCAGCAGGTTGGAGAAGCCGTAGCCGCCCGCCGTCGCCGAGGGGTCGGACAGGCGCATGCCGTCGATCACCATGACGGTCTCGCCCGCATCGGCGCCGCGGATGCGCAGCGAGGTGGTGGTGCCGTAGCCGCCGTTGCGCGACATCGAGACGCCGGGGGTGCGCAGCAGGGCATCGGTCAGGGCGATGGGCTGCAGGGCGACGATCGCGGGCTCGCCCAGCACGGTCACGGTGGCGGAGACGCGCTCGATCGCGACGGGGGTGCGAAGCGCGCCGACGACGATGTTGTCATCTTGCCGAGTGTCGCCGTCGGTATCGCCAGGTGCCGTTGTGGTATCGTTGGGTGCCGCTGTGTCGGCGAATGCCGGAGAGGCCGAAGCGAGCAGTGCGATGGCGGCGGTGGTAATGATAAGATACTGTTTCACTTGTATTCCTTCATGCGAACGGCGGTGCTCCGTCGGCCGGTGAAGGATATTGGGACAGTGGGCGCGGACAGGCAGCGCAACACCTCCCGCAAGCCCCCTCAGGCCGCCGGAACGATGGCTGTCGTTGCGCGAGGAATGCACTTCCCCCGTTCGTCCGGCACACCCTGTCCGGTCGAAGAACGACGGCGACGGGCAGGTCTCCTGGCTCACGGGTCGTCGCCGATTTCGGCCGCCTTCTCAGGGGCTTGCACCCCCAATGGCATGTGGCAGAACGGCTCTCCGCTTACAGTTGCAGGGGCAGCCCGGGTATCTCACCCGCGTTCCCTTTCAATCCCCTCGCGGGGAACCTGTCGCGGCGCGGCAAGTATCGTGCGCCGGGGCGCCGCGCAAGAGGCCAATGCTTGCGCCGACCTGCCGGAAACCATAGGTGCGGGGGCGATGGACACTCCGCGCCAAGAAGATGCCCCCGCCTGCCCGGCGTACCTGATCAGCGCTCCGTCCTCGGGTCAGGGCAAAACGCTGGTGACTGCCGCTCTGGCCCGAAGACACCGCAACGCGGGCAGAAAAGTGCGCGTTTTCAAGGTTGGGCCGGACTTCCTCGACCCCATGGTGCTCGAAGTCGCGAGCGGCGCGCCGGTCCATCAGCTCGACCTGTTCATGTGCGGAGAGGCGCAGTGCCGCGCCCTCCTGCACGAAGCGGCGCGCGAGGCCGACCTGATCCTCGTCGAAGGCGCGATGGGCCTGTTCGACGGTGACCCCAGCGCCGCCGACCTCGCCGAACGCTTCGGCTTTCCGGTGCTGGCGGTGGTCGATGGATCGGCGATGGCGCAGACGTTCGGCGCCCTGGTCCACGGCCTCGCGACCTACCGGCCGGGGCTGGAGGTCCATGCGGTGATCGCCAACCGCGTCGGCAGCGCGCGGCACGCGGAATTGCTGGAGCAGGGCGTGCCTGCGTCGGTGAAGTGGCTGGGCACTTTCCCGCGCGAGGCCGGAGTGACGCTGCCCGAGCGGCACCTCGGGCTGGTGCAGGCAGCCGAGGTCGCGGATCTCGGCGCGCGACTGGATCGGGCGGCGAGCCTGCTGTCTGATGCCGTGCTGGACCTGCCGCCGCCGGTGAGCTTCCCGGCGCCTGAGGTCCCGGAGGAGAGCCCCAATCTGGCGGGTCTGCGCATCGCCATCGCGCGGGACGAGGCTTTCGCCTTCATCTACCACGCCAACTTGCGATGGCTGGAACGGGCAGGCGCGCAGCTCGCCTTCTTCTCACCGCTTCATGACGCGCGATTGCCCGATTGCGAGGCGATCTGGCTCCCCGGAGGTTATCCGGAACTGCATCTGCAGACGCTTGCCGCCAATGCGCCGATGCTGGAAGCGATCCGGGCACATCATGCGGCGGACAGGCCGATTCTCGCCGAGTGCGGGGGCATGCTCTACGCCTGTGCATCGCTGACGGACGTAGAGGGGTATCGGGCCGATCTGCTCGGATTGCTGGAGGGGCACGCCGCGATGCAGCGGCGTTTCGCCGCCCTCGGCATGCAGCACATCGCGCTGCCGGGAGGGACCTTGCGCGGGCACACGTTTCATTATTCGCGGCTGGAAACCGGGCTCGTCCCGGAGGCTCGCGCCAGCACGCCGGACGGGCGGGACGGGGAAGCGCTCTATCGCGTCGGCTCGCTCACGGCGAGCTACATGCATGGCTACTTCCCGTCCGCTCCCGAAGCGGCGGCGCGGTTTTTCGTTCAGGCTTCGACCAGCGACTGACCTTCGGTGAGGATCGCGGCCTCCTTGCGCGGATCTTCGCTGGCCTCGACGATGCCAGGTTCGGGCACGCGGAAAACCTTGGCCGCGTCCGCCTTGTCGCCGAGGTTCTCGCTAGACGACAGGCTGATAAGCCAGGGCGAGAGGAACAGGCCGACGATGATCGGCGAGAGCCAGATCGCCGTCGTCATGTCGAGGAACGCGGTCGCCGTCAGGCCCGCGCCGAGCAGCAGGTGCTCGCGCAAGTCGGGCAGCACCTCGCGCACGGTGATGCGGCGGGCATCGCGGGTCTGGGTGTTCCAGCCCGCCGAGATGCCCAGCAGCAGGCCGAGCAGCGCCTTGGTCTGGGTCACCATGGTGATCGGCGCGAGCAGCATCGCCAGTACCGTCTCCAGCAGGACCGAGCGGACGGCCGCGAAGCCGCCGCCGAAGCTGCGGCGCCGCTCGCCGTCGGCCAGGACCCAGATCAGCCCCATGATCTTGGGGCCGAACAGCAGCATCACCGTCAGCGCCAGCACGCTTGGCGGGGCGAGGGTGACGAAGCCGCCATCGCCATGCGTCGCGACCTGGCCGATCATCGTCAGGATCAGCAGCAGCCAGCCCGGCGAGGTGAGGTAGGCCGAGGCGCCAATCAGCAGGTGCAGGCGGCTCGCCCAGTGCAGGCCCGAGGCGCCGAGGAGCTGCAGGTGCTGCAGGTTGCCCTGCATCCAGCGCCGGTCGCGGATCGCCATGTCGATGATCGTGGGCGGGAATTCCTCGTAGGAACCACCGATCATGACCATGTGGACGGCCCAGCCGCGCCGGCGCAGCAGGGCGGATTCGAGCATGTCGTGGCTGAGGATATGGCCGCCGAACGGAGCCTTGCCGGGAAGCTCGGGAAGACCGCAGGCCTCGGCGAAGGCGCGGGTGCGCACGATCGCGTTATGGCCCCAGAAGTTGGCCTCCGAGCCCGACCACCACAGCAGTCCGGCGCTCGCGATCGGGCCGTAGGCTTCGCTTGCGAACTGCATCCAGCGCTGGAACAGGGTCCGGGCGTTGGTGATCATCGGCACCGTCTGGAGCAGGCCGATCGAGGGGCGCTCCTCCATGATCGAGGCCATGCCCACGATCGTCTCGCCGCTCATCATCGAGTCGGCGTCGAGGATCAGCATGTTCTCGTAGGCGCCGCCGAAACGCTTGACCCATTCGGCGATATTGCCGGGCTTGCGCGCGATGTTCTTCTCGCGGCGGCGGTAGTAGATCTTGATCGGCGCGTGATCGGCCAGTTCGTGCCAGGCGGCTTCCTCGCGCTTGCCGTGGAAGGGGTTGGAATCGCTGAGGACGAAGAAGTCGATCCATGGCGCGCCGCCGGCTTCGGCGATCGAGTAGGCCATGGCGCGCACGCGGGCGAAGACTTCCTCGACGCCCTCGTTGTAGACCGGCATCAGCACGGCAGTCTTGTGGCGCAGGCTGGAAGCCGGGCTGGGCAGCGCGGTGAAGCCGGGATGCTCGCCGGTGATGAGCTTGAGGAAGCCCATCGTCGCGGTGACGAAGCCGAACGAGATCCAGCAGAACAGCGGCACGAAGAACACCAGCAGCAGCGCTTCGACCCAGTCGAGCCCGTCGCGCGAGAGTTCCATGCGGACCGTGCTCGATGCGGCGAGGCCGATGGCGGCAGTGAGCGCGAGCAGCAGCAGGCGCTTGACCAGCATCCCGTGCGGCGCGGTCTTCACCTCGCGCGCGCCGGGCGGATTGCCCCACAGGTTCTGGATCGGCATCGCCATGGGCGATTCGGCCGGAAGCATCGGCGAATGGTTCATCGGCGTCGCACTCACGATTCTAGAGCCTTGATAACGGTCTCACTGAGCGCGGAGTTGCCGCGCTTGAGGAAAAGTCGGAACTGGGGCTGGGTCAGGGCGGCGGATCGCACGTCGATCATCGCTCGCCAGCGCCCGTCAGACCGCGCCACCGGATAGGCGACGGCGGAGACCACCGCAGCCTTGGGCAAGTCGGTATCGGGCGTGACGCCGCTGGTCCGGTCGAGGCCCGCCAGCGCGGGACCGGAGAAATCGAACACGAACTTGCGCACGCCTTCCAGCGGCGGCGAACCCGGACTGCCGCCGGGGCCTTCGAAGACATCGACGCAGCGTGAGCCGCCATCGATGGTCGGGTCCTTGGACGTCCAGGTCAGTCGATAGGCGAAATCGCGGCGCTGCCCGGCCTTGGCGGGACGGTCGGGGCGCCAGAACAGCGCGATGTTGTCGAGCGTCTCGCTGCCCGTCGGCATTTCATAGAGGCCGACCGCGCCCGCGCCCCAGTCTCCCTTGGGCTCGACCCAGAGCGAGGGGCGACGGTCGTAGAATACGCCGTCGTCCTGATAGTGATCGAAAGCCTGGTCGCGCTGCAGCAGGCCGAAGCCCTTTGGCGAATCCGAACGCAGCGCATGAAGCCGCGCCACCGCGGGATTTTCCAGCGGCCGCCAGACCCGCTCGCCATTGCCCGACCAGATCGCGAGGCCGTCCGAATCGTGGATTTCCGGCCGCCAGTCGCCGCGCGCGCGGGCGGGGCTCGACTGGTCGTACCAGAACATGCTCGACGCGGCGCCGAGGCCCAGTTGCTTGACGTCCTTGCGCAGAAACAGCGCGGCAGTGACGTCCTGCGTCACCCCGTTCGCCGTCTTGCGGCAATCGAAGGCATAGGCGCCGGCAAGGCTCGGCCCGTCGAGCAGGGCATGGATGCGCACGCTGTCGGCGCCGGTCTGCTCGATCCAGAAGCGGGTGAAGTCGGGAAACTCCTCGCCGGTGGCAAGGCCGGTGTCGATGGCGATGGCGCGCGCCGAGAGGCCATACTGGTCGCGGTCGCCGGAGGAGCGGAAATAGCTCGCGCCCTGAAAGGCCAGCCAGTCGCTGCGGCCGGTCGCGTCCATGACGCGGAAGCCTACGGCGTCGGTGTTGTGACCGCCGACGAACAGATCGCTGGTATCGACGATCGCGCGCGCCTGCCCGCCCTCGACCACCGCGATCGTCACTGGTTTGGGCGCGGTGCCGCGCACGGCGGGGAACAGCCGCACGTTGCCCGCAACCATCGGGGCATCGCCGTAAGTCAGCTTCCCGGCCGCATCGTAGTCGGCGGCGGCGCGCGTGGATTCGGCGATCGGCGCATAAGGCTTGCGGGCGAGATCGCGGGCCTGTGCCACCAGGCGATCCCACGAAAACGGCTCGGGCGTACCGAGACGCCCGCCCGTCGCGGCCTTCACCCCGTCAGGCAGGGCGCTTGCCGCTGCGAGCGCCGCCATCAGCCCCATGGCCGTGCGGCGCGACATCTGCGCGTCGTCGTTCAGAATGCTGCTTACCCTTGTTGCCTCGGATTTTCCGTCGAATGCCCATACGCACGGACGCGGCAATTGTTGCAGGAGGAACCTTTCATCCGCCTGACTGGCCGCCTCCGGCCGTCGCGTCCCGCCAACCGATGATCGCGCGATCGCCGGGTTTGAGGTCGTTCGCGAAGACTTCGGTGCGCTTGCCGTCGCTGGCGCCGACGGTGACGTAGACCCGGCGCGGCTCGCCGCCGTCGAGCACGAAGATGCGCTCGCGCCGCTGCGGTCCACGCGCGCCCGGCTCGAATTCCAGCGCGGCATTGGGGACCAGCAGCACGTTCTGCCGCTCGGGCAGTTCGATCTCGACGGTGGCCTTCATGCCGGGACGGACTTGCGGGCCGGGCTTCTCGATCGTGAACACGGCAAGCGGGGGCGTGGTCTGCGGCGGGGGAGACACGCGCATCAGCGTCAGCGTGGCCGATTGCGGCGCGTCGGGCAGGGTATCGAGCCGGATATTCGCAAGCGTTCCCGCCTTGATCGGCTCTGCCCTGTGGGTGTCGAGCGGCACCTCGATCGTCAGCGGGGCG